>JAFAAS010000162.1 GCA_023426435.1 Verrucomicrobiota bacterium
ACATTATATTACATCTTCAGCCGCCCCCCCTCAGCTATAGCATAACAAATTATGTCATAGCCGTTGGCCGAATCGGAAAACCCGATTTGAACCACGAAGGCACCAAGCACACAGAGGAAGGCCACGGGATCTCTCCGTGCCTCTGTGCCTCTGTGGTTCACCTGAAGGGCTATCGTTTTTCGGAAAACGCTCTAACCATCGGACCACGAATGGACACGCATTCACACGAATGCAGAACCGATTCGAAAATCAGCTCCCCGCAGCACCGAGCACAACCGACTCAATTCACCCACCCGCCCCGCTTAGCTCCTCCGAAATTCGTGTGCATTCGTGTCCATTCGTGGTTCCCGAACTGCATTGTTCCGGCCAAGCGCACGCGAAGGATCTACATCCCCGCCTCACCCTTCCTCCGTGTCTCCGTGCCTCTGTGGCTCAGTTCCCTCCCCGCCGCCGCTCACCTTCACCCCAAATCCTGCCCATGATTCCGCGCATGCAGCCACGCCAATAACAACAGCGTCCGCTCCGCATCCGGCAAAGCACTACGCTTGTTGAACAAATCATGCACCCGCTGCCGCGGCACCCCAAGGATCCGCGCCAGCTTCGCCTTCTCCCCACGCCGGTTCAACTGCACCTTCACCGCCGCCGACAACTCATTCCACAAGGGCGTATCCACCCCCGGCTTCAACGCCAGCCCCCGCTTCGGCCGCGCCATCCGCTGCGCCCCTTTCGCCGCCTTCGCCGCCGTCTTCACCGCCGCCTCCATCAGCGCATACGACAAATCCAATGAAATCGTGAGGCTCCGGGGAAAGTCCGCTTGCATGCCCGCCACGCTGCCGCACCCCAGCCGACTTGTCATGCATTATATTACAACCTTTCCGCTCACTCCGCGTCCTCCGTCCTCTCACCCACACCCCGACTTGCCTCGCGCCCTCCTCACCCCACCGTCAACGCCATGAACACTCGCCCTTTCGGCACCACCGGACGCAACGTCAGCGAGGTCGGCCTCGGCTGCTGGCAAATCGGCGGAAACTGGGGGGACGTCTCCGACGACACCGCCCTCCAAACGCTCCGCGCCGCCGTCGATGCCGGCACGACACTCTTCGACACCGCCGATGTTTACGGCGCCGGCCGCAGCGAAACGCTCATCGGCAAATTCCTCAAAGAAACCCGCGCCCCCATCACCGTCGCCACCAAGCTCGGCCGCTTCAGCCCGCCCGGCTGGCCCGACAACTTCTCCCGCGCCGGCATCCGCCAGCACACCGAAGCCTCCCTCCAGCGTCTCGGCGTCGACGCCCTCGATCTCACCCAGCTCCACTGCATCCCGTTCGACGTCCTCCAACGCGGCGAGGTCTTCGAACACCTGCGCGAGCTCAAACGCGAAGGCAAAATCCGCGACTTCGGCGTCAGCGTCGAATCGATGGACGAAGCCCTCTTCTGCGTGAAACAGGAGGGCGTCGCCTCCCTCCAAATCATCTTCAATCTCTTCCGCCAAAAACCCGCGCACGCCCTCTTCGACGAAGCCAAACGCCGCCGCGTCGCCCTCCTCGTCCGCCTCCCGCTCGCCAGCGGTCTCCTCGGCGGAAAAATGACGAAAGCCACGTCCTTCCCCGCCGACGACCATCGCAACTTCAACCGCGACGGCGCCGCCTTCAACGTCGGCGAAACCTTCGCCGGCCTGCCCTTCGACAAAGGCGTCGAACTCGCCGATGCCCTCAAATCCTTCCTCCCCGCCGGCCTCACGCTCCCCGAACTCGCCCTCCGCTGGTGCCTCGATTTCGACGCCGTCACCGCCATCATCCCCGGCGCGAAAAACCCCGAGCAAGCCCGCGCCAACACCCGCGCCTCCTCACTCGCCCCGCTCCCCAAAGATCTCCACGCCAAACTCGCCGATTTCTACACCCGCGAAGTCGCCCCCCACATCCGCGGCCCGTATTGAAATTCTGAATGCACCGCCCCCGGAGGCGCGGTGCCCCCACCGCGCAATCGCGCGCCGTAGCCGCACGCCTCCGTGCATGCTGACGCCAGCGCCACTCCCGCTCCTCAACTCGCCGCCCGATTCTCCCCCGCCGCCGCGATACTCGCCGTCAGCACCGAAAAGGTCACCGTCGTCCCACTTCCCGCCTGCGAACTGATCGTCAGCTCTCCGCCGAGCGACGACGCCAATCGCTTCGCCAGCGGCAGCCCGAGCCCGATCCCCGTGTTGCGCCGCGAAATCCCTCCATCCACCTGCGCAAACGGCAGCGCAATCCACGCGAGTTGCTCCTCGCTCATTCCAATGCCCGTGTCACGCACCGTGAAACATAGCCGCGTCTCGTCGCCCGCCACCCCCAGCGTGATCGCGCCGCGCTGCGAAAACTTCACCGCATTATCGAGCAGCACTACAAGAATCTCGCGAATCACCGGCGCCGGCGCCCGCGCCACCGCCGGCACATTCGTCGCCACGTGCGTCTTCAACGCGAGGCCTTTGTGCAACGCCCGCGCGCGATAAACCTCCGCCACTTCATTCAGCAAACTCCCCGGCGCAAAGGGCAACGGTTCCAGCGCCAGCGTGCCCGCCTCCGCCTGATTGAACGCCACGATCTGCCGCAACAACTGCGCCAGCCCTTCCGCACACTGCTGCGCATCGCCAAGACACGCCACCTGCTCCGCATCGAGCGTCGTGTCTTTCAACATCTCCAACATGCCGAGAATTCCGTTCATCGGCGTCAGCAGCTCATGGCTCACGTTCGCCAGGAATTCGTTCTTCACCTGCACCGCCTGCCGCAACTGATCCGTCCGCACATTCACGTGCTCCTCCAGCGTCGCCAGCTGCAGCTTCGACAACCGCGTCAAATGCCACTTCTCCGTCAACGCCTGCGCGAGCTGCAACACTTCCACTTTGTCGAAGGGCTTCTTCAACACGAGCCACCGATCGCGCGCCGTCAGCGCCGCCTGAATCTCGCTCCAGCTCCGATCCGAATACGCCGTGCAAATCACCACCTGCAGCTCCGGATCGATCTCCCAAAGTTTTCCAATCGTCGTCAGCCCGTCCCACCCCGGCGGCATCCGCATGTCCACAAACGCCAGCGCATACGGCCGCCCCGACGCCACCGCCACCGCCGCCTTCTCCGCCGCTTCCTGTCCTTGTTGCGCGTAGTCTAATTCAAATACATCCGACTGCACCATCGGCGGCTCCGCCGCCGCCCCGAAAAGCGCCGCCGCCGCATCGTCCAACACGTCGCTCGTTTTCGTCGGCACCAGAATGCGACGAAAGTCGTCGTGAATCGACAGATTGTCGTCCACGAGCAGGATCCGGCGATTGGGCGGCAACAGGGAATTCATGACGCCGGTGCCGCCGCCGTGGGCAGCGACAGAATGAAGATCGACCCTTTCCCCGGCCCTTCGCTCCTGGCCGTGAGATCCCCGCCCATCTCGCGCGCCGCGAGCACGCTGCTATGCAAGCCGAAGCCGTGACCCGTCGGCTTCGTCGTAAAACCATGCTGGAAGATCCGCGTGAGATTCGCCGACGGAATCCCCGGCCCGTTGTCCTGCACCGAGAGCGTCACCGTCTTCTCGTTTGCCCGCGACACCAGCACGCGAATCGTGCGCTCGCCGGGCTTCACCACCTGCAACGCATCCTTCGCATTCTTCAACAGGTTCACGAGAATCTGCAGGACTTTGTGGCGATCCGCCTTCACCGAACCCACCGGCTCGAACACGCGCTCCAGCGAAATCCCATGCCGCTCCAGCGACTCCGCATTCAACCGCAACGCATCCTCGAACAACTGCGCCGGCGCCAGCGTCTCGATCACCCCGAAGAGCTGCGCCGACCCCTGCTGCGTCACGATGATTTCGCGAATGTGTTCAAAGTGCCGCACGAGCCCACCGACATCGTTCAACAGCTGCTTGTTCTCCGCCGTCAGGTGTTCGTCCAGCTTCGCCAGAAAATCCGGCAACTGCTTCCCCGCGCCATCCTGCGAAAAAAATTCCCCCAGCCGCGATTTCTCCCGCTCCAACACTTCCACCACCCGCCGCAAATGCGTCAGCCGCGTCGTCTTCAACCGATCCTGCACGTCGTGCACGATCAGATTCACGCTCGTCAGCACGTTGCCCACATTATGCAGCACCCCCGTCGCCACTTCCGCCATGCCGGCCTGCCGTGACGCCAGCACGAGCTGGCTGTTCAACGCATGCAGGTCTCGCTCCGCGCGCTTCCGACTCGTCACGTCCTCCACCGTGCCTTCGCACACCACTTCCTCCCCCGGCGGCGTGGACTTCAACCGCGCGTTAATCACGACTTCGAACTCCGACCCGTCGAAATGCCGGAAGGTCGCCGCAAACCCGCGCACTTCCCCTTCGTTCTCGAGCCGATGCCACAAGCGCTCCCGGTCCTGCACCGGAAAAATTCGTCCGTCCGCCAGCGAGATCGCCGTGGGATCGAAGTTCGTCGGCAGCCCGATCAAGCTGACCAAATAGGGATTCGCGAACCGCACCTCGCCGGAGCGCGTCGTCTCGAAGATGCCGATCGGCAACCTCGCCACCAGCTCCCGATGCCGCTGCTCGCTGCGCTGCAACTCGCGCGCCGTGCGCTCGCGTTCCTTCATCTCCGTCTCCAGCGCCCGCGTGCGTTCGTGCACGCGCTGCTCCAGCTGCTCGAGCAACTGCTCATGCTGATCCTGCCGCTGGCAAATCTCCCGCATCTCGCGCCGCGAAATCGCACACGACCAGATCAACACGACGTTCTCCGCCAGCAGCCACCCGCCATGCTCCGCTATCCGCCAGAGCGTTGTATCCGTTTCTCCATACAACGCGCCCGGCGACGACAGCCCGAGCACCACGTGATGCGCCAGCACGCCCGCCGTCGCGATCGGCAGCAGCCGCCAATCCCGATACAGCGCCAAAAACGCCAGCGTCGCAAAAATCTGAAAATGCGCCTCCACCCGCCCGCCCGAGAGATGAATCAATAACGCCGCAAACCCCGCCTGCGCCAGCGCCACCGCGCCTCGCGTCACAAACTCCGCCGGCAGCCACCGCATCAATCCGAGCGCCGGCAGCGACAACAAACCGCCCGCCACGCCCGCCACCACCAGCGGCGCGATGGTTCCGCTTTCGCGCGCCGACCACGCGCCCGCTCCCACCGCGATCGCCCACTGCGCCAGCAACAGCCAGAAAAACAACCGGTTCGTCCGCCCGATCACTTCGCGCGCATACGTCGCCAGCAATCGGTCCAGACGCGGCGTCTCCGCCCGCTCGGCCTCGGTTGCCGCCGAAAAATCCGCGATCCCGCCCGTCTGCGCCGCTCCATTCATCGCCGCGCCTCCTCCAATCGATCGCCCGCCACGCAAATACTCCTTCGCGTCGCGCAGGCAGCAGGGAAGAACATGTCGCGGGAAGGCATGCGCCTCCTTTTCGACACATTCCCGCCGGCATTTAGACTCGAAACGCTTAACCCGCGCATCCGCGCCGCACTTGCGCTCGCCACCACAAATCCCCTGCAACAATCACCCCTCTTCACCCGAGCAGTTGATCGATCGCCCGCCGGTCGCGCTTCGTCGGCCGCCCCGTTCCTTTTTCCCGCGCCAGAAAATGCTGCACGCGCTGCACCGCCGCTTTCTCGAATTCGCTCGGCGGAGTCAGGTCTTCGCAAAACTCCGGCACCTTCTTCGCCCCAACCCGCGACTTCGGCACGCCCACCACTCGCAAGGTCCGCGTCACCAATCCCTGCCGCACCGTGACCCGCTCACCCGCATGAACTTCGCGCGCCGGCTTCGCCGCCAGCTCGCCAATGTTCACGCTCCCCGCCCGACACGCCGACGCCGCCAGCGCCCGGGTCTTGAACATCCGCACCGCCCACAACCACCGATCCAGCCGCGCCGCGCCTCCAACGTCGTTTTGACCTTCCATCGAAAAATAAAGCGACCGCGAACCTGCCGGTTTCGCGGTCGCGAGCAAATCGGTTCTTCGCATCAGCGCTTACTTCTTGCCGCGCCTGAACTCGCTGCGCAGCCAGTCGTCGATCAGCCCTTTTTCATGCACGCGCGGATCGCTGTGATTGATCGTGATCTTCCAGTTGAACATCATGTCCTTCAGCTTCCGCTCGCCTTCCTTCAACACGACGCCGTTCGCATCGAGGAGCTGATAACTGAGATCGATCCGGGGCGGATAAATGTCCTTCACGATGCGCAAGTCATGCGCCCCATGCGTCCGCCACGGCTCCACTTCGCCGGCGAGATCCACGTCCGTGACCGTCACGTTCAATCGCTGGCCGTCCTCAAGATAACGCGCCGCGCGTTCGACGATGTAATCTTCAATGTCAGACAGGTTGTCTGCTCGACGCACGTGCGAGCCACGCTGGCCATCCGCCGCATCGGTGAACTTCTCCGGTTCGGCGAACGTCACCGTCACGCGCGGCTCCGCCTTGTCGTTCGTCGGCGCGGCCGCCCATCCCGTCACGGCCATCAGACCAAGTATCGCTGTCAGGGTAAAACGGTGTGTGAGTTTCATGGTGATCATGGTGACGGAAACTACCTCTCCAGGTTTCACCACGCCAGCTCGCTCCGCCCGCCACCCGCCGGGCACAATCCCGAACCGCCCACCGGCCCCTGCCCCGACTTTACCTCAACCCGATCTCCTCCGTATTCGCCTGCGCCGAGCTTACCCGCAGCTCGTTCCGCACGTCCTTCACACCTTCCACATTCCGCGCCAGCACTTCGATCAACTCACGTTGTGTATCCGTTTCCGTGATGCCCGTTAGGGTCACGACCCCATCCAACACACTGACGTGCGTCCCTCGCGTGTTTACCTCCGGCTCCAACAGGAGCTTTCCCCGAATCTTCAACTCCAGCCATCCATCGCCGCGCTCCCGCCCCGAGAACTGCACTTCGAGTTGGTTCTCCACCCGCGCCACGCCGGGAATCGCCCGCACCGCCTTCTCCGCCAGCGCCTTCTGCTCCACGTCCTGCACCATGCCGCGCAAGGTCACCACGCCTCCCTCGCTGGTCAGCTGCACCCGTTGCTGCAAAATCCCGCGCAACGACCGCGACGCCCCTGCCGCCTCTTCGATTTGCCGGTCGATCTCCGCCGCCGCCACCATCGCCGGCCACGCGATCGCCAGAACCAGACCGATCCAACTCCCTTTCCTTCGTTTCACCCTTTTCGGAAAGCGAAACGAATGCCACCCGACCATCGCCTCCCACCTAGCCGCTCCCCCTCAACCAATTAAAAATCTCCGCTTCGCCGCCGGCCGATCGCCGTATCGAAATTCGCACGACGGCTCTCGCCCCGCTCCCGCATCTCGCAAGATCCCCAAGCCCCACTCGTTCCCGCCACACCCGCTTCCTTTTTCGCTCCTTCCCTGTAGCGTTTCACCACACGCATGATTCCCAACCTCCTCCAACTTATCACCCGCCGCCCGCCGGCCGACTACGATCGCGGGTTCGTCGAGGAAGTGCGGTTGCTCGAACGCCTCCCCCGCCGCAATCCGCGCGTCGAAAAACTTCTCCTCTGGTGCTGGCTGCTGATCGCGATCAAGTGCTGGCTCGTCGTCTGGCTCGTCGAAAAATACGCCATGAAATTCGACCCGCTCTGGGTCAACGGCCCCACCGTCGCCTCCGCCTTGCTCTGCACCGCCGTTTACTTCTGGGGCGACTACTGACGCGCAAAAAAAAACGCGCGTCATCCGTCCACCTCTCGCCTCGCCTCACTATCGCGGCCGCCGCGCCGCCGGCTCGCTCGTCTTCGCGCACCGTCCGCCTCGCTGTAACATTGCAGTTACCCGCCCGCCAGCGATGATCCCCGCATGCGCTCCGTTATGAACGTGCTCTACGCGGAAGACGATCCCGCCGACGCCGAACTCACGCGCGCCCATTTCGCCCACCACGCCCCCGACATCGATCTCGAAATCGTCAGCCGCGCCGCCGAATTCCTCCCCCGCGCCCGCACCCGGCGCCACTCCGTCCTCCTCGTGGATCAACGCCTGCCCGACATGGACGGCCTCGAGATCCTCAAAACCCTCGCCGAGGAGGGCTTCAACACCCCGATCGTTCTCGTCACCGGCGCAGGCGACACCGAGCTCGCCTCACAAGCCCTGCGCCTCGGCGCCGACGACTACGTCCGCAAACGCAGCGGCTACCTCCTTTCGCTCCCCCACCAGCTCCGCGAGGTCATCGAGCGCCGGCGCCGCGCCTTCAACGCCCTCCAACCCCGCATCCGCCCGCGCAACATCCTCCTCGTCGCGAGCCCTTCCGACAAATCCCTCGCCCTCATCAAACACCTCGCCGACGCCGCGCCCCACCTCACGATCGAGCTCGCCTCGTCCGCCCCCGAAGCGCTCGAGCGCATGGGGCCGGATGTCAGCTTCGATCTGCTGATCCTCGATCACAGCCCGCCCGACCTCGAAGCGCTTCAACTCCTCGCCGATATCCGCAGCCGCGAATTGCGCACGCCGGTCATCCTCATGACCACCTTCGAAAACGAGGAAAAGGTCGTCGCCGCCTTCAAGCTCGGCGCCACCGACTACGTGGTGAATCACGAAAAGCACTACGCCGAGCTCGCGCTGCGCATCGACCTCGCCATCGACCGGCACGAACTCGCCCTCGCCAACGAACGCGCCGCCGCCGAGCTCGCCGAACGCCAGCGCACCGTCGCCGCGCTGCGCGAGAGCGAAAAACAACTCAATCTCGCCCTCGACGCCGGCCGCATCGGCCTGTGGTCCTGGAAACTGGGCACCCGCCATGCCCAATTCTCCAGTCGCTGGAAACGCCAGCTCGGATTCGAGGACCACGAAATCGGCAACGACTTGGCCGAATGGGAATCCCGCTGCCATCCCGACGACTTGGTCCAGCTCCAATCGTTCATCGCCCGCTACCTCGCCGCCCCGTGGCCGGACTTCACCGTCGAATACCGCATGCGACACAAGGACGCCTCGTGGCGGTGGTTCATGATCCACGCCAACCTCGAACTCGACGAATCCGGCCAGCCCGCCCGCCTGATCGGCTCCCAAATCGACATCACCACCCTCAAACACCAACAGACCGAACTCGCCTCCACCTCCGCCCGCCTCCAACAGCTCTCCCGCCGCCTTCTCCAAATCCAGGAACTCGAACGGCGCCACATCGCCCGCGAGCTCCACGACGAAATCGGCCAGGTGCTCACGGTAGCCAAAATTCACCTACAATCCGCCGCCTTCGCCGCCGAGGTCCAAACCATCCTGCCGCAAATCGAGGAACCCATCGCCCTGCTCGACCGCCTGCTCAAACAGGTCCGCTCGCTCTCGCTCGACCTCCGCCCGCCGCTGCTCGACGACCTCGGTCTCGTGCACGCCCTCAACTGGCTCATGCAGCAACACCACGGGCGCCCCAACACCCCGCAGGTCCACCTCCACACCGATCCGCTCCTCGGCCGCTGCGACGCCACGCTCGAAACCGCCTGCTTCCGCATCGCCCAGGAAGCCCTGACCAACGCCCTCCGCCACTCGCGCGCGAAAAACATCTACGTCTCGCTCGGGCTGCACGACGGCAATCTCCGCCTCGCCGTCCGCGACGACGGCATCGGCTTCGACGCCGCCGCCGCCCGCCACCGCGCCGAACGCAGCGGCAGCCTCGGCCTCCTCGGCATGCACGAGCGCGCCTCGCTCGCCGGCGGCACGCTCATCCTCCTCTCCGCCCCCGATCGCGGCACCGAGGTCGAAGCGATTTTTCCGCTGTCCAACTCCTCCGATCCTCATTGAGTCATCACCGTGCCCGGTCCGCTCTCCATCATCCTCGCTGACGATCACTCGCTCGTTCGCGCCGGCATTCGCACTCTCCTCGAGAAATTGCCCGGCATCACCATCGTCGCCGAATCCGGCGACGGCCGCGAAACCCTCGCGCTCGTCCACCAACACAATCCCGACGTCGTGATCATGGACATCACGATGCCGAGCCTCAACGGCCTCGACGCCACCGCGCGCATCCTCCGCGAATGCCCGCGCACCAAAGTCCTGATTCTCTCGATGCACACCGGCGAGGACTACGTCATCCAAGCGCTCCGCGCCGGCGCCACCGGTTACCTGCTGAAAGACGCCGCCACCGCCGAACTCCGACTCGCCCTCGAAGCCGTCGAACGCGGCGAAACCTACCTCAGCCCCGCCATCTCCCGGGAGGTCCTCGCCCGCCACCGCCAACTCGCCAACGACCCCAAGGCCGACACGTCGCGAACCCTCACGCCGCGCATGCGCGAGATCGTGCAACTCATCGCCGAGGGCCGCAGCACCAAGGAAATCGCCTTCCTCCTCAACCTCAGCGTCAAAACCATCGAGACGCACCGCATGCACCTCATGGCCCGCCTCGGCCTCCACGATGTCGCCGGCGTCGTCCGCTACGCTCTCCGCACCGGCCTCATCTCCGCCGAGAAATAAAGCGACGGATATTCGAAAGGCCGCGCCCCCGCCGCCACCCGCACCTGGGAAAACCTCCAGCCGCCCGGCTTCCCAATCGACTCTCCGCCCCCCGCATTCTCCCCACCACGCATGATCATCCTCGTCATGGGCGTCGCCGGCTCCGGCAAAACCACCGTCGGCCAACTCCTCGCCCGCCAGCTCAATTGGTCTTTCGCCGACGCCGACGATTTTCACCCGCCCGCCAACATCGCCAAGATGTCCGCCGGGCAGCCGCTCAACGACGACGACCGCGCCCCGTGGCTCGAAGCCCTGCGCGCCCACCTCCAAGCCTGCCTCGACCGCCACGAAAACACCGTCCTCGCCTGCTCCGCTCTCCGCGAATCCTACCGCCGCCTCCTCGTCGTCGATCCCACCCAGGTCCGCATCGTCCATCTCCACGGCTCGCGCGAACTCCTCCTTTCCCGCATCTCCGGCCGCCAGGGCCACTACATGAAATCGTCGATGCTCGACAGCCAGCTCGCCACCCTCGAGCCACCCGCCGACGCCCTCTCGCTCGACGTCTCGCCAACCCCGGAAGTCCTCGTCGCCCAAATCCGCGAAGCCTTCAATCTCTCTCCCCAATAGGAGCGGCCTTGGCCGCGATCTGACTCTCGCGACATCCCCCCTCCACCGCCGCCCGCCCGATGTCGCCCGCCCAAACCAAACGCGTCCAACTCCTCGCCAGCGCACTCAGCCTCCTCCTGCTTCTCGCGATCGTCGTCGGCGTTTGGTTCTACTTCCAACTCCGCGGCAGCCTCCCCCAACTCGACGGCCAACGTCAGCTCCTCGGCCTCAGCGCCCCCGTCACCGTCACGCGCGACGCCCTCGGCATCCCCACCGTCCGCGGACAACGACGCACCGACGTCGCCCAAGCCCTCGGCTTCCTCCACGCCCAGGATCGTTTTTTCCAAATGGACCTGATGCGCCGCCGCGCCGCCGGCGAACTCGCCGAGCTCTTCGGCGAAGCCGCACTCCCACTCGACCGCCGCCACCGCCCGCACCGTTTCCGCACCCTCGCTCGCCAGGTCCTCAGCGCCCTTCCCGCCTCCGACCGAGCCCTCCTCGAAAGCTACACGCTCGGCGTCAACGCCGGCCTCCGCGCCCTCGACCGCCGCCCGTTCGAATACATCGTCCTGCGCACCCCGCCCGATCTCTGGCACGCCGAAGACAGCCTGCTCGTCGCCTACACCATGATCCTCGATCTGCAGGATTCGGAAAACACCTACGAGCGCTCCCTCACCACTCTCCGCGACCGCTACGGCGACCCCGGCGTCGCGTTCTTCGCCCCTCTTCTCTCGCCCGCCGACGCCGCCCTCGACGCCTCCACCGCCCCGCTCGCACCAATTCCGCCCGCCCGCTACATCAACCTCCGCGAACAACCCGTCGCCGCCCTCGATTTCCCGCTCCCCGAAACCGCCGACGACTTTCACCCCGGCTCCAACAGCTTCGCCCTCTCCGGCGCCCACACCGCCACCGGCGCCGCCCTCCTCGCCAACGATCCCCACCTCAACCTCTCCGTCCCCAACCTCTGGTATCGCGCCGCCCTCGAATGGCCCGCCCACCCAGAACCCAAAACCCCGAACTCCAAACTCCGAACCCCGAACTCCGAACCCGCCCCCGCCCGCCTCGTCGGCGCCACCCTCCCCGGTCTCCCGCTGGTCATCATCGGCTCCAACGGCCACATCGCCTGGGGTTTCACCGTCGCCTACGCCGACACCAACGACCTCGTCACCGTCGACGTTAACCCGATCTCCCGCTCGCTCTACAAATTCCCCGCCGCCGACTCGCTCCGCGAAATCGAAACCCGCACCGACCGCATCGAGGTCAAAAACAACGATCCCGTCACCGTCGAATCCCGCTGGACCGCCTGGGGCCCCATCCTCGTCGACGACGGCCGCCAACTCCCGCTCGCTCATCGCTGGCTCGCCCACGATCCCGCCGCACTCAACCTGAACCTCGCCCGCCTCGAAACCGCCACCACCGCCCGCGAAGCCATCAACATCGCCCGCTCCGCCGGCATCCCCGCCCAAAACTTCCTCGTCGCCGATCGCCACGGCGACATCGGCTGGACGATCGCCGGCCGCCTCCCGCAACGCGCCGGCTTCGACGGCCGCTTCCCCGTGTCCTGGAGTTTTGGAGACAGACGCTGGACCGGCCTCCTCCCGCCCGACCAAGTCCCCGCCATCCTCTCGCCCCCCGACGGCCGTCTCTGGACCGCCAACAATCGCCTCGTCGGCGGCGACGCTCTCTCCCTCCTCGGCGACGGCGGCTACGCCTCACCGCCACGCGCCGCCCAAATCCGCGATCGCCTCGCCACCCTCGAACACGCCCAACCCGCCGATCTCCTCGAGATCGCCCTCGACGACCGCGCCGTCTTCCTCACCCGCTGGCAACAGCTCGCGCTCGAAGTCCTCACCCCCGACGCCATCGCCAACAACTCCTCCCGCGCCGAATTCCGCCGCCTCGTCGAAACCTGGGACGCCCGCGCCTCCACCGATTCCGTCGGCTATCGTCTCGTCCGCGAATTCCGCTCCACCACCGCCACTCTCGCCCTCAACCCGATCTTCGCGCCCTGCATCGAAAGGATGCCCGATTTCAACTGGCGCCTGTTTCACTACGAGCCCGCTCTCTGGACGCTCGTCCAAGAAAAACCACTACACCTCCTCTCCGCGCGCTACGAAAGCTGGCACGCCCTCCTCCTCGCCGCCATCGACTCCGCCATCACCCGCATCGAGGAATCCGGCCCGCCGCTCGATCGCGCCACCTGGGGCAACGCCAACCGCGCCCGCATCCGCCACCCTTTCGCCTCGGTCCTGCCGGAGTTCCTCACCGCGCGCCTCAACCTTCCGCCCGACCCGCTTCCCGGCGACGCCCACATGCCGCGCATCCAGTCGCCTTCCTACGGCGCCAGCCTGCGTCTCGTCGTCTCTCCCGGCCGCGAAGACGAAGGCATTTTCCACATGCCCGGCGGCCAAAGCGGACACCCGCTCTCTCCGTTCTACCGCGCCGGCCACGATGCCTGGGTCAACGGCACGCCCACGCCATTGCTTCCCGGCCCAACCCAACACACGCTCACCCTCACCCCGTAGGCCGGCCGCTCGCGGTCGCTCTCTCCGTCCTCGCGCCTCACGCCTTGTAGCCAAAATCCCGATACCGCGCGCCATGCTCCACGTCCTCGATCACCCGCTCGCGCAACACGTCATCACCCACCTGCGCGACAAAACCACCCGCCCCGCCACGTTCCGCACGCTGTGTTATCAGCTCAGCCTGCTGCTCGCGATCGAGGCCACGCGTGACCTTCCCACCACCGAGAAAATCATCGAAACCCCGCTCGAGCGCCATGTCGGTCGCGTCCTCTCCCACCAACCGCTGATCGTGGTCCCGATCCTCCGCGCCGGCCTCGGCATGGTGCAGCCCATCCTCGACGCCTTCCCCGACGTGTCCGTCGGCTACATCGGACTCGAACGCGACCACGAAACCGCCGTCGCCCGCAGCTACTACTGCAAGCTCCCCCCGCTCACCGGCAGCAGCCGCATCCTTCTCGTCGATCCCATGCTCGCGACCGGCGGCTCCGCCGTCCAAGCCATCCACGCCCTTCGCGACCGCGGCGCCACCGATATCACTCTCCTCAGCATCGTAAGCGCCCCCGAGGGCGTCGCCGAAATCGACCGCCACTTTCCCAATCTGCGCATCTACACCGCCGCCCTCGACCGCGAGCTCAACGACCGCAAATACATCCTCCCCGGCCTCGGCGATTTCGGCGACCGCCTCTACGGCACCTAGAGCGTTTTCAGAGAAACGATAGCCCTTCAGGTGAACCACAGAGGCACAGAGGCACGGAGAGATCCCGTGGCCTTTCTCTGTGTGCTCCGTGCCTTCGTGGTTCAAATCGGGTTTTCCGATTCGGCCAACGGCTATGACATTATTTGATATGCTATAAGGTAGGGCGAGCCGTCCCCGGCGAGCCGTCCCCGCCCATCACCCTACCCCGCCGCCACACCCTTCGCCCGCCGCACTTTCACTTCCTCATACGCCAACGCCAGCGCCGCCACCAACGCATCCGGCCGCAACGGCTTCGCCACGTAATCGTTCATCCCCGCCACCCGCGCCTCCTCGCGGTCCGCCGAGCCCACACCCGCCGTCAACGCCACGATCCACGGCAGCTCCGCATATTTCGGATTCGCGCGAATCTTCCGCGTCGCCCCGAACCCATCCAGCTCCGGCATCTGCACGTCCATCAACACGACGTCGAAATCGCCTTCCTCCACCGCCGCGACCGCCAGCTCGCCATTCCCCACCACGGTCGCCTGATACCCCAGCCGAGACAACTGATGCCGCGCCACCGTCTGGTTCACCACATTGTCCTCCGCCATCAGGATCCTCAACGGCTTCAACACCGCCGTCCGCTTCAAATCCGCCTGCGCCGACACCACCGTCTCCGTCCGCGCCACACTGCCGCCCACCGCCTGCGCCAACCGCTCCCCCAGCAAATCGCGCTTCACCGGCTTGTGCACCGGACCATCGATCGCCGGCTCCGTCACCGTCTCCCCAATCGCGTTGAGCAACAGAATCGGAAAACGCTTCCCCTTCGCCGCCACCTCCCGCGCCCACTCCGTCCCTTTTCGATCGACCAGGTGCAAATCCACCAGCGCCGCATCGATCGTCTCACCCGCCGCCAGCCGCGCATCCGCCTCCGCCGCCGTCGCCACATCCACCGGCTCCGCGCCAAAAAACCGCAGATGCCGCGCCAACACCTCCCGGCTCGTCGCATTGTCGTCGATCACCAGCACCCGCCGGCCTCGCAACAGCTTCGCCGCCGGCGCTTCCTCTTCCTTCTCCACCGCCGCGCGCGCCTGAATCGTGAAAAGAAAATTCGCGCCCTTCCCCGCCTCGCTCTCGACCCACATCGTCCCGCCCATCAACTCCGCCAGCTTCTTGCTGATCGCGAGCCCCAAACCCGTCCCGCCGTATTGCCGCGTCGTCGACGAATCCACCTGCGAGAAGCTCTTGAACAACCGATGCTGCTTCTCCGGCGCGATTCCAATGCCCGTGTCCCGCACGCCCAACTTCAACACGCACGCCTCGCCTTCCCGCGACACCAACGCGATCCGCAACACGATCTCTCCCGTCTCCGTAAACTTCACCGCGTTGCCAATCAGGTTCACGAAGATCTGCCGCAACCTCACCGGATCGCCCACGATCTTCCGCGGCACGTCCTCCGCCACGTCGCACACAAGCTCGACTTTCTTCGCCAACGCCTTCCCCGCAAGCAGCTCCGCCGCCTCTTCCGCACACCCGCGCAAATCGAATTCCACCTGCTCGAGATCCAACCGCCCCGCCTCGATTTTCGAATAATCCAGCGTGTCGTTGATCACCGCGAGCAACGCCTCGCCCGACATCTTGATCGTTCGCAAACACTCGCGTTGCTCATCGTCCAGCCGGCTCGACTCGAGAATCCCCGTCATCCCGATCACGCCGTTCAAGGGCGTGCGGATCTCATGACTCATCATCGCGAGAAACGCGCTCTTCGCCTGATTCGCCACCGCCGCCTCCATCGCCAGCTGCTGCGCCCGCTCGATCGCATGCTCGAACTGCGAATTCAAATTCTGCATCGCCGCATTCGCGCGCCGCATCGTCTCTTCATGCTCGCGCCGCTCCGACACGTCGTCCTGCAACATCAAATACGCCGTGACCCGCCCTTCCGCCTCACGAATCGGCTCGATGTTGATCTCCGCCCAATACCGCCGCCCTTCGTTCGTCTCGCTCTCCAACGCCACCACGAAGGTCTCCCCCCGATCCAGAATGTCGCTCACCGCCAGCCCCGCCGCCGGATCCACCGCAAGTTCCTCCACCAGCGCCTCCAACCGCCACCCTTTCACCTCCTCCGCCGCAAACCCCGTCTGACGCGTAAAACCCGGATTCACCCACTCGATCACGCGATTCGGATCCGCCACCACGATCGAGGTCGTCGTCACCGCCGCAATCGCCTGCAACACCCGGTCCGCCGTCTGCCCCGTCAAGGGCAGCGGCGTCACCTTCTCTCCCGCTTCCACAACCCGCGACCGCCCGCGCGCCATGCGCGGCGAAATAAGGTCGAGCGTTGTGGAAGCTGGAGACACGTCTGCAAATTCTAGGGTAACTCCCCTGCTACATCGGCCCACCCGTCCGGCAACTAAAGTCCCTTTCACATCCCCTGACGCAACCTCGCCTCATGTGGGCGGCGTCTCCCGACCCCGCCGTTCCGTTCTACAGTTAAACTCCCGCCCACCATTGCCGCCCGCGCCCAACCGCGTCCCGTTCACGTCCGTGACACCCTCCCGAGCCGCAACGCTCCTCCTTCCGATCATCTATCTCGGCTTCATCAGCCTCGGCCTGCCCGACGGCACGTTCGGCGTCGCCTGGCCGCAGCTGCACCGCTCGCTCAATCTGCCCATCGGTCTCGCCGGACCGCTGCTGCTCGTCATCACGCTCCTCGCCGCCTTCTCCGGTTTCTCCAGCGGCCGCGTCATGGCCCGCTTCAAAACGGGTCCCGTCGTCCTCGTCTCGTGCGTCCTCACCGGCTCCGCGCTCGTAGCCATCTCCTACGCGCCCAATCTTCTCTGGCTCGCCCTCGCCGCCCTTCCGCTCGGCCTCGGCGCCGGCTCCGTCGACGCCGGCCTCAACGGCTACGTCGCCCGCCACTACTCCGGCCGCCACATGAGCTGGCTCCACGGCTGCTGGGGCATCGGCGCCACCGGCGGTCCGCTCCTCATGGCGTATTACCTCGGCCGCTACGACGACGGCTGGCGCCACGGCTACTTCGGCCTCGGCTGCATCCAGCTTTCGCTCGCCGTGCTTTTCCTCGCCACCTTGCGCATGTGGTCCGCCGTCCCGGAACGCACCTTCGCCGACAACGCCGCCCATCTCACCGGTCCCATCCCCACCACACCCGCCAACTCTCCCGCCGGCTGGCTGTCCGCCGCCATCTTCACGATCTACGTCGGCGTCGAAACCACCGCCGGTCTCTGGGCCAGCTCCATCCTCGTCGTCGCCCGCGGCGTGCCCATCGACACCGCCGGCCGCTGCGCCGCCGCGTTCTACGCCGCCATCACCGTGGGCCGCCTCCTCAACGGTTTCGTCGTCGATCGTTTCGGCAACCGCCGCCTCGTCACGCTCGGCGCCGTCCTCGGCTTCATCGGCGCAACGCTTTTCGTCTTCGCCCCCAACACCCCCGTCGCCGCTCTCGCCCTCGCTCTCTTCGGCCTCGGCTTCGCCCCCGTTTATCCGGGCCTCATGCACGAGGTTCCTCGCCGCTTCGAGCCCAACTCCGTCCAAACCGTCATCGGCCGCCAATCCGGCGCCTCCTACATCGGCGCCGCCTTCCTCCCCGCCGCCGCCGGCTCGCTCGCCCAATTCTCCCTCGAAGCACTCTCCTGGCTCATCGCCGCCGGCGCCCTCCTCCTCCTCCTCGCGATCCAACGGCTCAACCGCCTGACCTGATCGCCATCGCCACCCGCGCGCCCGACGCGCCACCGCGAGGAATCGGGAAACTCCCCCACTCGCGGCCCACCTTTTTATGATTGCTTCCAATCATATCGCCCGCGACGTTCCCCCCTCACTCCTTTCACTTTCACCCTCACTTTCCCTTTCACTCTCACTTTCACTTTCCCTTCCACCCATGCACACCTACCGCCACGTGAACTACCTCTGGGACGACGCCAAAGCCGCCTCCCTCGACCCCGTCGCCCGCCTCGTCTATCGCTCCAATCTCCTCGGCAGCGACCAGCGCATCACCAACACCGGCGGCGGCAACACGTCCTCCAAAATCACCGAGAAAGACCCGCTCACCGGCCAGCCCACCGAGGTCCTCTGGGTCAAAGGCTCCGGCGGCGATCTCCGCACCAGCACGCGCGAAAACTTCTCCTCGCTCTACCAACAAAAACTCCTCGACCTCCAAAATCTCTACGCCGCCCGCACCGACAAGGGCCTCAAAGCCCCCGCCGAAGACGACATGGTCGGCATGTATACGCACGCGACGTTCAACCTGAACCCGCGCGCCTCCTCCATCGACACGCCCCTCCACTCCTTCCTCCCGGGCAAACACGTCGATCACATGCACCCCAACGCGATCATCGCGATCGCCGCGTCGAAAAACTGCGAGAAGCTCACGCGCGAAATCTTCGGCGGCGAAATGGCCTACGTCCCCTGGATGCGCCCCGGCTTCGAACTCGGCCTCGCGATGCAAAAAATCTCCCGCGAACAGCCCAACGTCCGCGCCATCATGATGGGCCAGCACGGCTTCATCTCCTGGGCCGACGACGACAAGCAGTGCTACACCGACACGCTTAACTTCATCGAAAAGGCCGCCACCTACATCGAAGAAAAATACGCCGCGAAGGGCGGCGACGCCGCCGCGTTCGGCGGACAAAAATACCAGACCCTCGACGACACGAAACGCCGCTCCACCTTCGCCGCCATCCTCCCTTGGCTCCGCGGCCAGGTCTCCCAACAAAAGCGTTTCATCGGCACCATCCAGGACGACGCGAAGATCCTCCGCTTCGTTAACTCCAAAGACGCGGCCCGCCTCGCCGAGCTCGGCACGTCCTGCCCCGACCATTTCCTCCGCACCAAAATCAAGCCGCTCTACGTCGACTGGAACCCGCAGTCCGAAGACGTCGCCGCGCTGAAGAAAAAACTCGCCGACGGTCTCGTGTCCTACCGCGAGGACTACGCGAAATATTACAACAAGTGCCGCCACGCGAACTCCCCCGCGATGCGCGACCCGAATCCCACCGTGATCCTCATCCCGGGTCTCGGCATGATCGCCTGGGGCAAGGACAAATCCGAATCGCGCGTCACCGCCGAGTTCTACAACTGCGCCGTCGAGGTCATGCGCGGCGCCGAGGCGATCGACACCTACATCGCCCTCCCGCAGCAGGAAGCCTTCGACATCGAATACTGGCTCCTCGAGGAAGCGAAACTGAAGCGCATGCCCGCCGAGAAAGAACTCGCGCGCCAAATCGTCCTCGTCATCGGCGCCGGCTCCGGCATCGGCAAGGAAACCGCCCACCGCCTCGTCAAAGACGGCGCGCACATCGTCGCCGTCGACCTCAACGAAGCCGCAGCACAAGCCACCGCCAAAGAGATCACCGACAAATACGGCCTCGGCATCGGCGTCGCCGGCACCGGCCTCTCCAACTGCGGCCCCGCCCTCGGCCTCGCCGCCAACATCACCGACCGCGCCTCCATCCGCGCGATGCTCGACAACGTCGCCCTCGCCTACGGCGGCTTCGACTCCATCTGCGTCACCGCCGGCATCTTCGTCCCGAGCGACACCACCGGCCACATCCCCGACGACAAATGGGCGCTCACCTTCAACATCAACGTCACCGGCAGTTACCTCGTCGGCGACGAAGCCTCGAAAACCTGGCGTGAACAAGGCCTGCGCGGAAACCTCGTCCTCACGACGTCCGCCAACGCCGTTGTATCCAAAAAAGGATCACTCGCCTACGACACGTCGAAGGCCGCCGCGAACCACCTCGTCCGCGAACTCGCCATCGAGCTCGCCCCGCTCGTCCGCGTCAACGGCGTCGCTCCCGCGACCGTCGTGCAAGGCTCCGCGATGTTCCCCCGCGACCGCGTCATCGGCTCCCTCGCAAAATACAACATCTCCTACAAGGACGACGAGGAAACCGATTCCCTCGTGCGCAAACTCGCCCAGTTCTACGCCGACCGCACGCTCACCAAATCGCCGATCACCCCCGCCGACCAAGCCGAGGCCTACTTCCTGTTGGTCACCCAACGCCTCAGCAAAACCACCGGCCAAATCATCACCGTCGACGGCGGCCTCCACGAGGCCTTCCTGCGCTAACGCGCAGAAAGGAAGCTCCAAGATCCAAGCTCCATAGAACCCCCAATCTCCAAAACCCAACGCTCCCTTGATGTTTGATCATTGATCATTCTCTGGAGCTTGGATCTTGGAGCTTGGATCTTTTCTCCCCATGCGCGTCCCCCAACACATCGTCGATCAACGCCGCGAAACCCTCCGGCGCTTGATCCGCACCGACGGCTTTCTGCCCATCGCGGAAATCTGCCGGCGCCTCGACGTGTCCGAAGCCACCGCGCGTCGCGATCTCGCAAGCATCGCCGCCAACGGCCACATCACCCGCACCCGCGGCGGCGCCCTCGCCGACTACAACTCCACCTTCGCCTCCCTCGGCGAACGCGCCCACCGCGCCCGCACCGCCAAATCCCGCATCGCCACCGCCGCGCTGAAAGAGGTGCCACGCAAAGGCACCGTCTTCCTCGACGCCGGCACCACCGTGCAAGCCATCGCGCGTCTCCTCGTCACCCGCCGCGCCATCCGCGAACTCACCGTCGTCACCAACAGCCTTCCAGTCGCCAGCGTCCTCGGCGGCACGCCCGGCATCGAACTCCACGTGCTCGGCGGCATGTTCCTCCACCGTCAGGCCATCCTCCTCAGCGCCAGCTCCGCCCGCGCACTCGCCGACTGGAAATTCGACGCCGCCTTCCTCAGCGGCGAAGGCATGGACGCCTCCGGCATCACCAACTCGCACGCCAACATCGCCGCCTTCCAACAGGCCGTGCTCGCGAATTCCGCCAAAACTTTCTTCTGCCTCGACGCCACCAAGCTCGGCCGCGCCACCCCGCACCGCGTCACCGGCTGGGACGCCGCGTTCACGCTCATCACCGACGCCTCCGCCGCCGATCTCGCCAAAGCCGTCATCCCCCTCCCCCTCACCCGCTACCTCCCAGCGAAGTAGCGGCGCCTCCCCGCCCCAGCTCTGCTAGACGCCCCGCCCGCGCAGGTTTCAGGTTTCAGGTTTCAGCGTCCGCCCTCCCGATATGATCGATCCCGATCATTTCGTGCGCAGCTTCCGACAAGATCCGCCGAGCCGGCCGCCCGCGGTTCTGCCATGGTTGCAACCGCGATGTTGCCCGCGCCCGCCACCCCTCATCGTGCCGAAATCGAACACTCGGTGCGCCGCCTGCTCTACCAGCGGCTCGGCCGGCCGCTGCCCCGCTCCGTCCGCGCCCCGCGTCCGCTCGTCGTCAACGCCAGCGCGCGCCACTGCCACCTCACGCCCCAAGCCGTCGCCACCCTCTTCGGCCCCGGCTATCAACTGCGGCCCAAGAAATGGCTGTATCAGAATAACCAGTTCGCCGCCGAGGAGACCGTCACCCTCATCGGCCCGCGCAGCCGCGTCATCTCCAATCTCCGCATCCTCGGCCCGTGCCGTGACCTGAACCAGGTCGAACTCGCCCTCACCGACGCAATCTCCCTCGGCTTTCCCGTGCCGGTCCGTTCCTCCGGCGACATCGCCGGCACACCCGGTTGCATGCTCATGGGCACCGTCGGCTTCCTCGAGCTCCCGCAGGGCGTAATCCGCGCCGCCCCGCATGTGCACATGCACCCCGACGACGCCTCGTTCTACCGCGTGAAAGCCGGCGACTTCATCCGGCTTCGCGTCGGCGGTCCCTGCGCCGTCACCTTCGACCGCCTCCTCGTGCGCGTCTCGCCCGATTTCAAACTCGAGGTCCACATCGACACCGACGAGGCCAACGCCTGCGGCCTCGCCCCCGACACCCCGTGCGAGCTCCTCGCCTAACGACTTCTCCCGCTCTCTCAACCCTCACCTCTCAATCAGTTCAACCCAACCCCAGTCATCATGAGTGAATCACTCGGCATGGTAGAAACGAAAGGCTACGCCGGCTCCGTCGAAGCCAGCGATGCCATGGTCAAAGCGGCGGGCGTCACGCTCGCGAAACCCGTCCAGATCGGCGGCGGTCTCGTCACCATCCTCGTCCGCGGCGACGTCGGCAGCGTCAAGGCCGCCGTCGAAGCCGGCGCCGAAGCCGCCAAACGCGTCGGCGAACTCGTCTGCGCCCACGTCATCGCCCGGCCCCACGCCGAGCTCCTCAAACACTTCAGCCTGAGCTGAACCCGCGCCACCCCCTCACTTAAACTTAAACGGAAACTCCAACTCGCCGCCCCCGCGCGGCGCATCCCCATGGCTAACGAAGCTCTCGGCATGATCGAAACCAAAGGCCTCTGCTCCCTGCTCGAGGCCGCCGACGCCGCCCTCAAGGCCGCCAGCGTCACGATGACCGGCTACGAAACGATCGGATCCGGTCACGTCGCCGCCTTTTTCCGCGGCGACGTCGCCTCGCTCAAGGCCGCCGTCGACGCCGGCGCCGACGCCGCCAAACGCGTCGGCGAGGTCATCGCCGTCCAAGTCATCCCGCGCCCGCACGAGGACCTCGCCAATCTCGGCAAATGGCTCGCGTAAGCTAGACCCCGCCCGACGGGCGGGCGGCGCGCCCATCGCTCGCAGCCCGAATCCATTCCCCCCGTTCAACCTTCGCCCACTGTGCGCATCCTCGTCGCCAACCTCGGCTCCACGTCGTTCAAATACCGCCTGTTCTCCATCACCGGCGAGCAGGCGCAACCGATCGCCCGCGGCGGCAGCGAACGCGTCCAGGATTACGGCGCCGCCATCGATCGCGCGCTCGGCGAACTCGCCGACGCCAGCCACCTCCGCAGCGCCGCCGACCTCGACGCCGTCGCGTTCAAAACCGTCCTCGGCGGCGACCTCACCGGCTGCCGCCTCGCCGACGCCACCGTCGAACAAGCGCTCCGCGACAACGCCGACCTCGCACCCGCGCACAACCCCGCCTACGCCGACGGCCTCCGCCTCTTCCGCGAACGCCTCCCCGGCGTCCCCCAGGTCGCACTCTTCGAGACCGCGTTCTATCAATGGCTGCCCGACTACGCGCGGCGTTATGCCATTCCCGATTCGTGGCACCGCGCCGGCATCCGCCGCCACGGCTTCCACGGCGCCAGCCATAAGTTCATCGCCGAGCGCTCCGCCGAACTGCTCGGCCGCCCCGATGTCGCCGACGTCGCCCGCCGCCTCTACCTCGACGGCCCGCGCATCATTCCGGGCGCGCCCGTGCGCATCATCTCCTGCCATCTCGGCGGCTCGAGTTCCGTCACGTCGATCGTCGACGGCGTCGCCGTCGACACCAGCATGGGCCTCAGCCCGCAATCCGGCCTGCCCCAAAGCAACCGCGTCGGCGATCTCGACTCCGCCGCCATCCCTTGTGCCATGCGCCGGCTCAACCTCTCCGCCGCCGAAGCCGAACAGCAGCTCGCCCACGCCGCCGGTCTCCTCGGTCTCTCCGGCGTGAGCGCCGATCTCCGCGACATCAAAGCCTCCGCCGATCACGGCAACGCCCGCGCCCAACTCGCCCTCGACACCTTTGTCCACAGCATCCGCCACTGGATCGGCGCGTTCTGGTTCGACCAGGGAGGCTGCGATGCCCTCGTGTTCACCGGCGGCATCGGCGAAAATCACGCGTGGCTCCGCGAAGCGGTCTGCGCCGGCCTCGGCGAACTCGGCCTCATTCTCGACCCCGAACGCAATCTCGCCCTGCCGCCCGAAAGCGATCTCGCCGCGCCCGACTCGCGCACCCGCGTCGTCGTCATCCCCGCCAACGAAGAACTCGTCGTCGCCCGCGAAGCCGCCCGCCTCCTCGCGAGCAAAGCAGCCGCGGAAGCAGCTTCCCCTCCCGCCTGATACGGCTCCCCCCATCTCCAAACCCCGAACTCAACTCCCAAAACCATCATGGCACAATCCGCCCTCGGCCTCCTCGAAACCCGCGGTCTCACCGCTCTCGTCGCCGGCACCGACGCAATGCTCAAGTCCGCCAGCGTCACGCTCGTCTGCCCAATGAAACAGGTCGGCAACGCACTCGTCACCGCCATCGTCACCGGCGACGTCGCCGCCGTCAAAGCCGCCACCGAAGCCGGCGCCGCCGCCGCGCGCACCTACGGCGAAGTCGTCAGCGTCCAGGTCATCCCGCGTCCTCACGACGACGTCGCCGCCATCCTCCCCAAATTCCCCGCCGTCAAAAAGTGAGGCCAACCGGGTCCTCGACCCGCCCTGACGTGCCGGGCGTCTCCTCGCGGGTTCACCGCGCCGGCACTTCACTCCGAACGCATCACCTTCGACTCGCTCCACCATGTTCCTCGCTCGCGTCATCGGCTCCGTGGTCTCGACCAAGAAGGACGACACCCTGCGCGGCCGAAAACTCCTCCTGCTTCGCCCGATGCTCGTCGACGAAGCCAACCCCGCGAAACTCCGCCCCGGCGCCAACACCATTGTCGCCGTCGACGCGCTCGGCGCCGGCGTCGACGACCTCGTCCTCTTCTGCCAGGGCAGCTCCGCGCGCCAGGCCGCCGGCATGAAATCGCTCCCGATCGACGCCGCCGTCGTCGGCCACGTCGACACCGTCGAAGTCCTCGGCCAGCGCGTGAGCTAGCCCACCGGGGCCGCAGCGGTCGGTCTCAGGACAACGCGACTCAAACTTAAAACCTTAACTTCCACCGCGCCTCGCGCCATGTCCCTCACCCTCGACGAAACGCTCCTCCGCTCCGTCGTTGCCGACGTCCTGAAAAACTTCGGCCGCAACGGCACGACGAGCGGCGCTCCAAGCCCCGCCTCCGCACCCGCCGTCCACGCGCACGGCCCGCGCCTCGGCGTCTTCCAGGACGTCCCCGCCGCCACCGCCGCCGCGCACATCGCGTATCAGAAACTCTGCGACAAAGGCGTCGCCGCCCGCGCCAAGGTCGTCGAGATCGTCAAAACCCTCTGCACCGACCGCGCCACCGAATGGGGCCGCTTCGAATTCGCCGAAACGAAAATCGGCCGCCTCGACCATAAGATCGAAAAGCTCCAGATCGTTAAACTCGTCCCCGGAGTCGAATGGCTCCGCCCCGACGCCCGCAGCGGCGACCACGGGATCACGCTCGAGGAATACACGCCCTACGGCGTCGTCGCCGCCATCCTGCCGATGACGCACTCGATCCCCACGCTCGCGGGCAACGTCATCAACATCGTCGCGGCCGGCAACGCCGTCGTCTTCAACCCGCACCCCGGCGGCGCCCGCTCCGCCGCGCTCGCCGTCCGCGCGTTCAACGAAGCGATCCTCGCAGCCACCGGCATCGAGAACCTTGTCTGCACCATCGAGCAGCCATCGCTCGAATCGTTCAACGCCCTCTGCGCCGCACCCGAGGTCCGCGTCCTCTGCGTCACCGGCGGGCCCGGCGTCGTCGCCGCCGCGATGAAATCCGGCAAACGCGCCATCTGCGCCGGCCCCGGCAACCCTCCCGTCCTCGTCGACGGCACCCGCTGCGTCGATCTGGCCGCACGCGACATCATCGCCGGCGCCGCCTACGACAATAACCTCCTCTGCATCGGCGAAAAAGAGGTCTTCGTCCTCGATCGCGTCGCCGACAAATTCCTCGCGGCGCTTTCCCGCCACGGCGCGCGTCAACTCGACGATCGCCAACTCGAGAAACTCACCGCCGCCGCCTTCACCACCAAAGCCGACGCCGGCGGCTGCTCGCACCCCGTGCTCAATCGCGCGCTCGTCGGCGTTGACGCCAGCGTGCTCGCCCGTTACGCCGGCGTCGACGTTCCCGCCCATACTCCACTGCTCTTCGCCGAAACCGACGCCAATCACGCGTTCGTCGTCGAGGAACAGATGATGCCGATGCTCCCGATCGTCCGCGTGCAATCGGTCGAAGAAGGCGTGCAGGCCGCCCTCGCCGCCGAGCACGGCTACAAACACTCCGCCATCATTCACTCGCTCAACGTCGATCACATGACGCTCATGGCCCGCGCACTCGACACCACGCTCTTCGTCAAGAACGGCGCCTGCACCGCCGGTCTCGGCCTCGGCGGCGAAGGCTATCTCAGCTACTCGATCGCGACGACCACCGGCGAGGGCATCACCAACCCGCGCACGTTCACCCGCACCCGCCGCTGCGTGATGGTCGACAACCTCAAAATCTACTGAGCCCGAAAAATCGTTCTCGTTCTCGTAATCGCTCCGGAACTCCGAACCCGGAACCACCCCCATGATTCACGCCCGCATCGACGGCACGATCGTCAGCTCCGCCTGCCACCCCAGCATGCTCGGCACACGCACGGTCATCTGCCAGCCGATCGACCTCGACGGCCGCGACGAAGGCCCGCCGGTCCTCGCCACCGACCCGCTCGGCGCCGGCCTGCACCAGCGTGTCCTGCTCTCCACCGACGGTTCCGCCACGCGCGAATTCGTCAAATCCCCGAAGAGCCCCCTCCGCAACCTCATCATCGCCCTCCTCGACCCGCAGTAGGACAGATCTCCGACCCGCCCGTCTCCGTCCCTCAACTTCCAACTTAAACTTCAACCTTCAGCATGCGCCTCGGCACCGTCATCGGCCGCATCACGCTCACGCAGCACGAACCGGTTTACACCGGCGGCCGCCTGCTGCTCGTGCAGCCGTGGACGCGCGCGCAGTTCGCCGGCGCCAAAATCCCGCCGCTCCCCACCGGCTCCAGCCTCGTCGTTTACGACGCCCTCGGCGCCGGCCTCGGCAACGTCATCGGTTTCACCGAAGGCGCCGAAGCCGCACAGCCTTTCACCGGCGATGCCCCCGTCGACGCCTACTGCGCCTGCATCCTCGACCACCTCTCCTACACGCCGCCTCGCTGACTCTGCTCAGCACTCAACCTCAGCTCGCCCTTTATCGACATGCCTCAAGTCCTCACCGCCCGCGAAGTCGAAACCCTGGTCCGCTCCGGCCAGCCGCTCCCCGAAGGCGCACTCCTCACGCCCTCGGCGCGCGATTTTCTCGACGAACAAAAACGCGCGAGCGCCACGCGCCACGCGAGCCACCTTGCCCTCGCGAAACCCACGGCCGCCCCCGCGCCCGCACCGGCCCCAGCTCCCGTCACCTCGCCCGCGGCGCCCACGCCTTCCATCCCCGACTACGAATTCCGCTGGACCCCCGGCTCCGATCCCAAAACCCCCGCCGACGTCGAACGCTTCTTCCGCTCCGAACCGATCGAACTCCTGAAACGCCGCATGTGCGACATCGGCCGCCGGCTCTGGCTGAAAGACTACACCGACGGCAACGGCGGCAACATCACCATCCGCGTCGGCGACAACCTCGCCCTCTGCACACCCACGCTCATCTGCAAGGGCTTCATGACGCCCGAGGACATGTGCCTCGTCGACCTCGACGGCAACCAGCTCGCCGGCTCCCGCGTTCGCACCAGCGAGGCGAAAACGCACTTCGGCATCATGAAACGCCAGCCCGCCGCCAAGGCCTGCGTCCACGCGCACCCGCCACACGCCACCGCCTTCGCGATCTCCAACGCCACCATCCCATCCTGCCTCATCCCCGAAGCCGAGGTGTTCCTCGGCAAGATCGGCGTCGCGAAATACGAGACGCCCGGCACCGCCGCCAACGCCGAGGAAGTCGGCCGCGTCGGCGTCGACCACCAGGCCATCCTCATGCAAAACCACGGCGTGATCTGCTGGGGCAAGGACGTCGAGGACGCCTATTGGAAAATGGAGAACATCGACGCCTACTGCCGGACCATCGGCTTCGCCGCCAGCCTCGGCACCGGCCTCCACCGCTTCGGCCCCGACAAACTGAAGGACCTGATCAACCTCCGCCAAAAGCTCGGTATGCCCGACCCGCGCGCCGACCTGAAGGAGTGCGAGCTCTGCGACGACAACAGCGAATTCCGCCCCGGCGTGATCTGCGAACCGCCCTCCACCCCGCCGACGCCCGAACCCGCCACCGACCCGGACCTCGAGCCCCTCATCCAAAAACTCACCGACGAAATCCTGAAACAACTCACGGCCAAATAACCGACCTTTTTGACCACGGATGGACACCGATGCACACGGATTCCAAGCCGGGAGTTGAAACCACGAATGGACACGAAAGCACACGAACATCGATCCGGGGCCCCGACCAGGGATGCATTTCAATCGCGTCGATTCCTGTCCATGCGTGGTTCAACCCGGCTCGATCCGACAACGCATTCCTCTCGCCCTCGCGCGGACCAAATGAACCCGGATCAGGAAATCCGAATCCGTGTTCATCCGTGTCCATCCGTGGTTAATTTCTTCCCATGAAAGTCACTCTCATCGGCGGCGGCGGCCGCGTCGGCTCCAACGCCGCGTTCGCGCTCCAGTGCGCCGGCATCGTATCCGAAATTCAGCTACTCGACGCCAACGCCGACCTCGCCGCCGGCGAGGCGCTCGACCTGCTCCACGGCTCCTCCGCCATCGCCGACCAGCGCATCTACGCCGGCGATTACGCCCGCGCCGCCGATAGCGACGTCTTCGTCATCACCGCCGGCCTCCGCCGCAAACCCGACGAATCCCGCCTCGACCTCATCAACCGAAACGTCGCCCTCTTCGACTCCATCCTCGCGTCGATCAAAACCGCCGGCTTCCGCCGCGACGCCTTGGTCTTCGTCGTTTCCAACCCGGTCGATATTCTCACCCAGCTCGCCGTCGTCCGCCTCGGCCTCCCGTGGAACCAAGTGCTCGGCCTCGGCACGATGCTCGACACGGCCCGCTTCCGCTCGCTCCTCGCCGCCGAACTCGACCTCGCGCCCACCCAAATCAAAGCCCTCATCCTCGGCGAACACGGCGACACCATGCTTCCGGTCTGGTCGAGCGCCACCGCCGCCGGCCTGCCCCTCGACAAATTCCCCGGCGTCACGTCCGCCTTCCAACAACAGATTTTCGAGCGCACCAAAACCAGCGGCGCCGAGGTCATCCGCCGCAAGGGCGGCGCCGGCTGGGCCGTCGCCGTCACCATCGCCGAAGTCGTCCACACCATCGCCTTGGACCAACGCCAGCTCCTCCCCGTGTCCTCGCTGCAACAAGGCGCCTACGGCCTCCGCGACGTTTCCCTCAGCGTGCCCACCGTCGTCGGCCGCACCGGCGTGCTCGCCCATCGCGAAATCCCGCTCTGGCCCAAAGAACAACAGTCTCTCCAGGCCAGCGCCCGCGCCCTCCAGGAAATCTGGAGCAAAGTAAGACCGCGCTGACACGAGGTGGAGCCCGACGTCCCGTCGGGCTGTTCGAATTGAGCCTAGAGACACGGAGGCACAGAGAAACCCTCCCGGGTTTTCTCCGTAACCCCGTGTCCGTGCGGTTAATTTCTTTCGACGAATTTCCACGCGTCCCGCGCGTCACGCTGGACTTATATGATCGAAACCGCTCAATCGATCCCCTGTCCTTTTTCCCATGCCCCGTCCGCCCTCCTCTCCCCTGCACTGCGCCGCCATCGACCTCGGCGCCACCAGCGGCCGCGTGATCGTCGGCACGTGGTCCAAAAACAAACTCACCCTCACCGAGGTCCACCGTTTCCCCAACGCCTTCCACTCCCTCGGCAGCCACGACTACTGGAACCTCCCCGGCCTCTGGGCCGAAATCCAAACCGGCCTCCGCCACGCCGCCGCACAGTTCAAATCCATCGCCTCCGTCGGCGTCGACACCTGGGGCGTCGACCACGCGCTCGTCAACGACTCCGGCCGCCTCGTGTATCCAGTTCACGCCTACCGCGACGCCCGCACGCAGCCCGGCCTCCAAAAACTCTCCAACACCCGCGCCGCCCTCGCCCGCATCTACGCCGCCACCGGCATTCCGAACGTCTTCTACAACTCCAGCCTCCAACTCGCCGAAACCGTCGCGAGTTGCCCCGCCATCGAAGACCTCGCCACCCGCTGCCTCTTTCTCCCCGACTACTTCAACTTCCTCCTCTCCGGTCGCATGGAGAACGAGTTCACGATCGCGAGCACCACTCAACTGATCGACGTCCACTCCACAAACTGGTCCCGCCCCGCGCTCGATTACTTCCGCATCCCGCCGCAGTGGTTTTCCAAACCAATCCTCTCCGGCACCAAACTCGGCAAACTCCGTCGCGAACTGCGCAGCGACTTGTCCGCCTTCAACGACACCCAAGTCATCGCCGTCCCCGGCCACGACACCGCCGCCGCCTACGACGCGATGCCCGCCGACCCGTCCGGCACCGATCTCTTCCTCAGCTCCGGCACCTGGTCGCTCGTCGGCTTCGAAAGCGAAACCCCGATCCTCGGCGACGAAGCCCTCGCCGCCCGCATTTCAAACGAACGCACCGGCGACGGCCGCTACCGTCCGCTCACCAACGTCATCGGTCTCTGGCTGCTCGAGTGCACGCTGAAGGATTTTTCTTCCCGCCCCAAAACCGACGCCGAATGGTCCGCCCTCATCACCTCCGCTGAAAAACTTCCCGCGCCCAAAGCGCTCCTCGACGTCACCGACCCGGCCTTCGCCAATCCACCGTCAATGCGCGCCGCCATCGAAGCCCAACTCAAACGTCGAAAACTTCCGCTCCCCAAAAACCTCCCCGCCTACACCCGCCTCATCTGCGACTCCCTCGGCCAAGGCCACGCCGACGCCATGCGTTCGTTCGAACGCCTCGCGAATCGCAAATTTCAACGCATCCTCATGGTCGGCGGCGGCTCGAAAAACCGCCTTCTCTGTCAAGCCACCGCCAACGCCGCGCAAATCCCCGTCATCTCCTTCGCCCTCGAAGGCACCGCCGTCGGCAACCTCGCCAGCCAGCTCATCGCCCTCCGCGCCGTCAAAGACCTGAAAACCTTCCGCGCCCTCCTCACCAAACAAATCCAACAAACAATCTACAAACCACGAATGGACACGAACTGACACGAATGCTCCAAAGCCCGACCCATTCGTGTCCATTCGTGGTTCTCGGATCGGATCGACTGAATCTGTGTTCATCGGTGTCCATCCATGGTTAAATTTCTTCCTTTCATGACTTCCGCCAAAAAAATCTCCGCCGCCTACAAACTCGCCCGCGAAGCCTACGCCGACTTCGGCGTCGACACCGAAGCCGCCCTCACCCGCGCCCTCGACATCCCCATCTCGCTCCACTGCTGGCAGGCCGACGACGTCCGCGGCCTCGAAACGCCCAAGGGCTCCGTCGACTCCGGCGGCATCATGGCCACCGGCGGCTACCCCGGCCGCGCCCGCAACGGCGACGAAATGCGCGCCGACCTCGACGTCGTCCTCAAACTGCTCCCCGGCCAGCAACGTCTCAACCTCCACGCGTTCTACGCCGAAACCGGCGACACCCCCGTCGACCGCGACGCCCTCGAACCGCAACACTTCTCCCGCTGGCTCGACTGGGCCAAATCGAAATCCATCGGCCTCGATTTCAACCCCACCTACTTCGCCCACCCCAAAGCCGCCTCCGGCTTCACCCTCTCGCACGCCGACAAATCCATCCGCCGCTTCTGGATCGATCACGCCAAAGCCTGCCGCCGCATCGCCCAACATTTCGCCAAGAAACTCGGCACCCCGTGCGTCCATAATCATTGGGTCCCCGACGGCACGAAAGACACCCCCGCCGATCGCTGGTCCCCGCGCGAACGACTCGTCGAATCCTACGACGCCATCTTCGCCGACAAATCCATCAACCGGAAACTCTGCGTCGACGCCGTCGAGGGAAAACTCTTCGGCCTCGGCAGCGAGGAATACGTCGTCGGCTCCCAGGAATTCTATTCCTCCTACGCCCAAGCCCGCGACCTCGTCCTCTGCCTCGACCTCGGCCACTACCACCCCACCGAATCCGTCGCCGACAAGGTCTCGGCTTTGATGCAGTTCCATCGACGCATCCTCCTTCACACCTCACGCCCGATCCGCTGGGACAGCGATCACGTCGTCATCCTCGACGACCCGACGCGCAACCTCTTCCTCGAAATCGCCCGCGGCGACGCGTGGGACCGCGTCTTCGTCGCCCTCGATTTCTTCGACGCCTCCATCAACCGCCTCGCCGCCTACGTCGTCGGCGCCCGCGCCACGCGCCAGGCCATCCTCCTCGGCCTCCTCGATCCGTCGCAACGTCTCCGCGAAGCGGATACATCCAACCGCGGCCACGAACGTCTCGCGTTGATGGAGCAATCGAAAGCCCTTCCCTGGTCCGCCGTCTGGGACGAACTCTGCCTCCGCGCCAACGTCCCCGCCCGCGCCGACTGGCTCGCCACCATCGCGTCCTACGAGCAATCCACGCTCAGCACCCGCTAGTGTCATGTCCCGCAAGTAACGTTAGGAATTCGAATGCCAAATGATGGCTGTCATTCTGAGCGCAGCGAAGAATCCACGTGTGCGTCCGCGGGCGATCGTCGCCCTGGATTCTTCGCTACGCTCAGAATGACAACCGCTGTTAGGTGCCCCGAATTCCCGAGGTTTCCTGCGGGACAGGACACTAGGTGGAGCCCGACGTCCCGTCGGGCTGGACCGCAAGATAGCCAAATCAGCCCGCCCCGACCTGCCGAGTCCCCGCCGAGCCGCGAAAGCCTCGACCTCCCCCCACGCACGGGCGCTTCCTTCGCGCGTCGTCGATTCGCCGCGCCCTCGTCCCCCGCGCTTTCGTCCAAATCCGCGGCTGAAAAAACAAGATCCGACCATCCGGGAACGACGAACAACACTATACTCAGCGCGTAGTTCCGACGGTTAGTTGAACAACCCTGATCTCAAAAACCCCATGAAATCCCTGGTCTGCTCCAACGACTCCAAGCTCATCCTTCGCGGCATTCACCTCGAACTCACCGAAGCGATGAAAGCAGCGATCGAATCCAAAGCCGAACGACTCTTCCGCCACGAAGCCCGCATCCTCCGCCTTCGCGTCGATGTCGAATGCGGATACCGCGCCCACACGCGAGTCTTCACCGCCAAGGGTCGCATCGAAATCGCCGGCCCCGATCTTTCGGCCGCAGTCACCACCGAGGACGCCTACAACTCCATCAATCTCCTCATCGACAAACTCGACCGGCTTCTCCGCAAGCGCGCCACGTCCGCGATCCGCCGCCGCTCCGTCGGCGACATCCGCATGCTCGAGCCGATCACAGCACTGGCTTGATCAGTCATTCGGATCGGCATCACCGATCCGAACCAAGAAGACACCGATAACACAGAGGACCGCCACCGGTTTTCTCTGTGTTCTCGGTGCCTCTGTGGTTCACCCCCTGCCCGCAGCTCGAACGAAAACCCCGCAGCGCCCGCTCGCCGGCGCTGCTTCCCCCGCTACTCCAGCCGCATCCCCAACCACCCGCGATAAACCCGCTGCGCCTCCGGCCTCAACCCCTGCGGTCCGCCTTCCTCCGGCCAGCTGAACTTCGTCCCGATCGCCGGAATCACATTTAAAATCGAGAGATCCGCCTCCGGCATCTCCACCGCCGTCTTCGCCACCACGTCCGCCGGTGGCAGATCCGGTTTCATCACCTGCACATAAAGTCCCGGCTGCGGCACCACCGTCAGCCGTCCGCCACTCGTCTCCAGCGTCATCCACCGCACGCCCGCGAAAAACCCCTTGAACTCCGGATACTCGAACCCGCTCCATCCCGTCACCGTCTCATTGTAACGATTCGACCACACCCCGATCGTCCCGCCACGCAGCCGATTCTGCCACACGCGATACGGCCCGTTGCCAACCCACGTCTTGCCGCGCACCTGCACACCCGGCAGATCGAAGCTCACCCCCTGAAAGGCCGCGTCCTTCCTTCCTGGATACGCATACGCGCACTCCACCCAGCCGTTCGCGCGCACCCGCCACTCCACCGACTCCAACCCGCCCGAGTAACGGCTCCTCACCACAAAATCGCCGCCCTCCGTCCTCGTCTCGAAACTCACGAGCTGCGCCTGCCCGGCCGCCGGCCGCAATCCCCCGCCCAACGCCAACCGTCGCTCACCACGCGCGAGTTCGACCAACGCCCCCGTCGCCCTGTCGAACGCCACCGCCCCTCCCCGCCACGCCACCACGATCACGCCGCGCTGCTCCGTCACCTTGAATTCGTCCGCGCCCCGCGCCTCCGCCTTCGGCTCCTCGGAAAACCGCCGCATCCCCGGTAACTCCCACGTGTGCGTCCACAACTCGCGCCCGCGCGGATCCTCGATCCGCAACGCCAGCACATCCGCCGTTCGCCAGTCCGCCGGCAAATCCAGCCGCAACCTCCCCGTTTCTCCCGGCGCGATTTGCGGGCTCATCGCCACGCCCGACGCAACCACGCTCACCGGCGCATCCGCCTTCCCGACTTCCGGCAGTATCCGAAACTCCAATACAAACCGGCACGCCGCCGTATCCGTAAAGCTATGACGATTCTCGATCGTCAACACCCCGTCGAAGTTCTCCAAGATCTCCCGCTCCTCCACCCCGACCGGCGACCACAACTCCTTCAACGTATAGAAACTCCCCTCCTTCTCGCCAAACGGCCCCACGATCCCGTCCGGCGCCCGATTTCCCCTCAGGTCGATCTGACCCGTGTCCGGCCGCAACACCCCTTCGTCCCGAAACACCCACACAAACCCGCCGCCAAACGTTTTTCCACTTCGCATCAGCTTCCAATAATCCTCCATCCCCGCGCCCCCGCCGCCATCGAACAACGCGTGCAGGAATTCCGTCGGCAGGTAAATCAGCGGCCGCTCATGCGCAATCGGCGTCCGATCCACGCCCGCGCCACGCTTGATCTCCCGCCCCGCCACCAGCGCCGGCAATTGCTCGAACGTCCGATAATGCGCCGTGTTCACGCCGCTGAACACGTCCCACGGATGCAGCACCGCCCGCCCCTGCGGATCCCATTTCGCAAACTCCGCATCCAGCTCCGTGTTCCAACCGCCTTCGTTGCCATTGTCCCACAACACCACGCTCGGATGATTCACATCCCGCTTGATCATCGCCTCCACGAGCTTCCGCCCGACTTCCGTATCGTAGCTCTTCTGCCAGCCCGCGAGTTCGTCGATCACATACAAACCTTCCTCATCGCAGAGTTCGAGAAACCGCTCGTCCGGCGGGTAGTGCGACATCCGCACCGCCGTCGCATTCATCTCCTTCATCAGCCGGATGTCCTCGCGATGATCCTCCTCCGCCAACGCGCGCCCATGCCGCGCGTTGAACGAATGCCGGTTCACTCCCTGCAACACCACGCGCCGCCCATTCAAATAAAACCCATCGCCCGCGCGCACCTCGAATGTCCGAAATCCAAAACGCACCCGCCGCGCATGCAGCACCTCGCCTTTCGCTCCCAACAATCTCGCCCGCGCCACATACAGGTTCGGCGTCTCCGCCGTCCACAACGCCGGCGCCTCCATCCGTCCGCTCACGCGCACCTGCTTCTTCTCTCCCGCTAATTCCGCGCTCCACGGTCCCGCCACGTCGCGCCCCACGTCATCCACCAAACGCACTTCAACCCGCGCCGCTTCGCCGTCCCCCACCACAAACGCATCCAGCGCAAACGTCCCATCCGCCCGCGCATCGATCGCCACACGCTCGATCGCCCGCTCCGGCCACGCCTCCAACCACACGGGCCGATAAATCCCGCCAAAATTCCAATAATCCCCCGTCCGCTCCGCTCGATTCACGCCTTCGTTCGCCGACGTTTCATCCACCTCCGCTTCCAACACATTCTCCTCATCGAAACGCACCAGCTCCGTGATATCGTAATCGAACCGATAAAATCCGCCTTGATGCACCGCGCCCGCCTCGCGCCCGTTCACCGTCACACGCGTGTCCGTCATCACGCCATCGAAGAAAATCCGCACGCGTTTTCCGCGCCACGCCTCCGGCAGCGAAAACCGATGCCGATACTCTCCCCGCTCCGACGGCGTCGCCGAGTGATAACTCAGCGTCCCAAATCCGTGCATCTCCCAATTTGACGGCACCGGAATCGTCGACCACTCGCCCGCCTTCGGCCCGCTCGAACAGCGAAACTCCCATCTCACCGCATCCGCCCGATCGCGCCCCGAAAGATACAACCGCTCCGTCAACGCCCCCCGCGCCACACCCGCGCCGACCAAAATCATCCCCACGCACCACAGCGCGATCGCTTTCACGTTTACCATATTTCGTTGAAGTGAAGTCCTCTCCGGCTCGTTCAGGAGTAGTTTCCCGGGATTCGTGTGTATTCGTGTCCCTTCGTGGTTCACATCCGTGCCTTGGCCTCGCGCCGCAGCTCCCCATCCATCTCCACCACCTCCCCTTTCTTCATCTCCAACGCCACGCTGCGATCGCCCACGCGCACCGTCACCTTCCCTCCCCGCAAGCTCCGCACGCGCACCCACTCCGGCAAAAGCTCGCGCCAGCGCACATCCACCTCAAATCCGCCGCGCGCGCGCAGCCCTCGCACTTCGCCATCGCGCCACGCTTCCGGCAACGCCGGCAGCACTTCGATCTCCGCCTCCTCGCCGATCGCTCCGCCGCTGCCGTCTTCGGCCGCCATCGTCAGCCGGCTCTGCAACAACATCTCCGCCACCGCCGCCGTTCCGCCGAAATTCCCATCGATCTGAAACGGCGGATGCGCGTCGAATAAATTTGGATACGCCCCGCCGCCCGTCGCTTCGATCCGTTCCGTCTCGCTCGCCGGACTCAACAACCCGCGCAACAAATCCAGCGCGCGATCCCCGTCATTCAGCCGCGCCCACAAGGCCGCCTTGTGCGCCAACGCCCAGCCCGTTCCGCCATCGCCGCGCTCCTCGAGCGTTTTCCGCGCCGCCGCGCCCATCTTCGGCGCCCGCTCCACGTCGATCTCCGCGCCGGGATAAAGCCCCCACAAATGCGAGATGTGACGATGATGCGGATCCACCTCCCGATACTCTTCCAACCACTCCATCACCCGCCCATCGCGCCCAACCCGCGTCGGCGGCAAACGCCCGCCTTTCTCCGCCAGCTCCGCTCTCAACTCCGCATCCACGCCCAACACCGCCGCCGCCGTCCGCGTCGCTTCGAACAACGCCCGCAAAATCTGATTATCGAACGTCGGCCCGAGCGTCACGTGCGCCTTCGTCCCATCCGGCAACAAAAACGCATTCTCCGGCGAATTCGCCGGCGCCGTCACCAGCCACTTGTTCGTCGGCTCCTCGATCAGCATATCCAGATAAAACTGCGCCGATCCTTTCATGATCGGATACGCCCGCGCCAAAAACTCCCGATCGCCGGTGAACAAATAGTGCTCCCACAAATGCCAGCATAACCACGCCGAGCCCGTCGTCGTCGCCCCCCAGTTCGCACCTTCGCCCGGCGACGTGAAGCCCCACGGATTCGCCAGCACATGCGCCACCCACCCGCGCGCATCGTAATACGTCTTCGCCGTCCGCGCCCCCGGCTCCTGCAAGGACTCGATCAACGAAAACAGCGATGCATGCAGCTCCGACAAATTCGCCACCTCCGCCGGCCAGAAGTTCATCTGCACATTGATGTTCAAATGCCAGTCGCCATTCCACGGCGTCGTCACGCCGTCCGCCCAAATCCCCTGCAGGTTCGGCGGAAATCCCTCCGGCCTCGTCGACGAAATCAGCAAATACCTCCCGAAATCAAAATACAGCTGCACCAAACCCGGATCGCCGCTCCCCGACGCCAGCGCTTCCATCCGCTCCACCGCCGTCGCCGCTCGCGCTTCTTCCGGCGTCCCGTCGAGTCGCAAACTCACGCGATCGAACATCGCCCGATGATGCGCCACCTGCGCCGCGCGCAACGCCCGCCAGCTCTTCCCCATCGCCCGCTCCACGTCCTGCTTCGCCGACGCCACCGCATCGTCCACTTTCCGCCCCGCAAAACTCTCAATATCCGTCGCCGTTCCAATCACGAGCATCGCCTCGTCCGCCCCACTCACGCGCAACGCCGCGCCGCCTTCGATCACTTCAACTTTCCCACCGCGATTCACCAACCGCAACGCCGCCGCGAAGCCGACATTTTCCCCGCCTTTCCCGTCCCTCAATCGTCCGCGCAGCACCAATCCGTCTTCGCCCCACGCCTCCACCACCGCTCGCTCGGGCCGCGCCATCCCCACCTCGAACGAAATCTTCCCCGCCTCGCTCGCCGTCAACCGCATCACCGCCACTTCATCCGGCGCACTCACGATCGCCTCGCGCCTAAACTTCACTCCGCCCCGCTCAAACTCCACCCGCGCCATCGCTTCACCCACGTCCAGCTCCCGCGCATACGCGCTCACTTCGGAGGAACTTCCTCCCGCCTTCGCCGCTCCGCCGAACCTCAACCACACGTCTCCTAAAACCTGATACGTTCCATACGGCACCTCCGCGCCATTTCCAAATCCCGACCCCGGCCCCGCGCAGGTAAAATGCTCCGCCACCAGCTTCTCCGCCTCCGCATTCTTCCCTTCCAACAACAACCGCCGAATCTCCGGCAAAGCCTTCGCCGCCTCCGGCCGATCCGCTTCCTGCGGCGACCCCGACCACATCCCCGCTTCGTTCAAAACAATCCGCTCCTCCTCCACTCCGCCAAACACCATCGCTCCCATCCGCCCATTCCCCAGCGGCGCCGCTTCCGTGAAATGCCCCGCCGGTCCCGCAAACTTCACCACCCGCTCCGGCCCCGGCCGCACCGCCTTCAACCGCTCCACCAACGCCCGCGGCACTTCGATCACCGAGCCATGCCGCACCCCGCGCGGCAGCGAAATCTCACTCGTCACATCCTCCCACGTCTTCACGCCACCCTCGCTCCGCGTCCGCAACGCCCCGAAGTGCTTTTCTCGATACACATCGAAATACACCAGCGTCTCGTCCTTCTTCTCTCCGACGCCTTTCACCACCGTCGGTCCTTCCACCCAATCCCGCGTAAACGGCGCCTCGAACTCCTTCCACGGCCCTTCCACGTCATCCGCGACCGCCATCCGCAAATGCTTCTTCGGCGGATGCCGCGTCTCATCCTTGATGATCATCCGCCACTCCCCGTCCTCCAATCGATCGATCGTCGCATCGATCACACTGAATCCCGGCTCCACGAACACGCGCGTCGGCTCGAAGCTCTCCCACTCCTTCGTCGTCGTCGCATAGATCCGATGGTTCAAGCCATCCTCCGACGCCCCCGCCGTCTCCGCGAATTTTCCCGGCACCGTCGACGCCCAGAAAATCACAAACCGCTCCCGCTTCGGATCCCACACCGCTTCCGGCGCCCACGAATTCCGCACCGCCGGCTCGTGCGCCATCACCGGAATCGCCTTCTGCTCCGACCAATTCAAAAAATCCTTCGTCGACGCATACCCGATGTGGTTGTCCCACCACCCGCTCGTCCAAACGAGATGATACGTCCCATCCGGCCCGCGCACCGCATGCGGATCTCGCATCAACTTATCCTTTCCCACCTGCGGCTTCAGAAAACTCGCGCCGCCATCCAGCGCCTCCCACCGATACCCATCTTCACTCCAAGCCAGATGCAGCCCGCTCTCCCCGTTCCCCGTAAAATACGTGAACAAATAAACCGTCTCCTCCGCCCGCACCACCCCCGCCAGCCCCAACAACACCGCGCCCACGCCCCAAATCCGCTTCATCACTCCAGTTGTCATCATCTCGAAGCGAAGAACCCGCCGCCACTTTCGCAACTTCATCCCCTCGCCTCCGCCCTTCGCGTCTCTTCGCGCCCTTCGCGGTTTCTCCCTCCTCACCCCGCCGCCATCCGCAACACGATCCAAAACGCCGCCAGAATCGCGCCCGACACTCCCAGGCACGCCACGAATCCCACCGCGTCCACCTTGTCCCACTTCGTGAATTCCCAATTCGATCCCGCCCCCAACAACTTCGTGTGATCGAACCGCCCGGGATTCCGACGCGTCTCCGCCATCGTCGCTTCCTCCAGCTCCGGCGTCGCCCCCACCGGCGTCTTCATCTTGCCGAAAAACAAATCCGTCCGCGCCTTCTCCGGCGGCCGCGTCACCAGGCTCACCAGCACCAACACCACAAACGGAAACAATCCATCGTAGATGAACCGTGCCGCGTTCCGCCCGCTCGGACTCAGCTCCGCCACCGGCACGCCGACCTTGTCGAGCACCCACAGCTCCACGTGAAACCGCCCGGCGCCGATCTGCGCACTCGCCGGATCCCGCGGATCTTCACGAATCACGGTCTGGAAAAACACCGCCTCGCCGCGCCCATTCCACTCCACCGTCTGCGTCAACGCCGGACTCCGCACCACCGCATCGATCCGCGGCGCAATCAGCGAGGGCACGATGATGTTCGCCACCGCCGACACCACCACCGCCGCCCACACCGCCGGCGCCGTCAGCTTCCGCCAGAAATAAATCAACATCACCGCCGCGCCAAACGGCACGTTCACCGTCAGCATCAACTGCACGACTTCGTAAACGTCGTTCATGTTCGCCGCCGCATACACGCCCGCCGCAAGGATCACCACGATCGCCCAACGACCCGCCAGCACCGTCCCGCGCTCGGTCGCCTGCGGTATCAGATAATTATATACGTTCCGCACGAAGAGCGCCGACACCGCCATCGTCTGCGCCGCCACCGTCGACATGTTCGCCGCCAGCAACCCCGCCATCATCACCCCGAGCATACCGGGCTTCAGCAGCGTCAACGCCATCGTCCCCCACGCCGAATCCGGATCCGACAACGCCTCGCCGCCTTGATACAACGCCGCCGCGATCAACCCGCAAAACGCCCACAAAATAATCATCACGCGTTTCGCATACGTGCCCGACACCGCCCCAAACCGCGCCGCGAATTCATTCTTCGCCGACCCCGCCACCGACATGTTCCCGATGATCCCGTGGATCTGCACGATCGAGATCAGGAAAATTCCCGCGAGCTCCCACGCGCCAATCCCGCTGCCCGCCTCACCCAGCAATTGAAACATGTCCGACGGCACGCGCTCGCTCAACTGATCCCACCCGCCAATCGCCTTCAGCCCGAAGGGAATCAGGATGAACGAAAAAATCACGATCAACACGCCTTGCAGCGCCTCGTTCACCGCCGCCGCCGCCAGCCCGCCCATCACAATGTAACCACCCACGATCAACGAATAGATCAGATAATACGTCCACTTCCCCGTCGGCCCGTGGATCCACGAAACATAACTGGCCAACTCCCCCCGCTTGTTCGCCTCACGCAACACATCCAGCCGCGCCTCCTCCGCCGCCGACAAGGTCCCCGCCCGCTGCGCGCCTTCGAGTTGCCTCAACTCCTGATACTGCTCCACCGACGCCCGCTCCGCCGCCGTCCACTGCGCCTCCGGCTTCACCATCAGCGACGCCGTCACTTTGTAACCCACCAGATTTCCAAACCCGATGATCACAACCACCGTCGCGACAATCTGGAAGATCGCATAAAACCGCGCCAGCGACCGGCTCCCAAACCGGTCCTCGAACAAATCCGCCACCGTCACCAACCGCACGCGCCGAAACCACGCGTTCATGAACCAGTAATACGGATTCATGAACAGGGTCTGCAGCGACAGCCACACGCCCGACACGCCTTTCTGATACACCAGGCTCGACGTGCTCACCGCCCCATTCGCATCCGTCGCATTCCCGAAGTTCAGGAAAAACTGATACGCCTTCCCCAGCTTCCGCCCCGCGAGAAAAAATCCTTCCTCGCTCGCCGCCGCCGCACTCGCGCGCCGGCCGATGTAAATCACCACCGCGAGATAACCGAGAATGATCGCAAAATCGAAAACGTGCAGGCCGCCGAATCGCATGGGAGGGGAAGGGTAAGCTGAAACTCACATCGTGCCCAGCACGACGTCGCGCCACTCTGCCCGCCCCGCCCCGCAACGCCAGCCTCACCCGCCACACCCACCCTCGGACAGTCCGCCACTCCAAAAGATGTAGGGCGGGGTCTCCCGACCCCGCCGTTCCGTATTTCGCGGCCAGCTCCGAGCCACGCCCCGCTCAGAAGTGATAATTCACTCCCAACGAGAACTCCTGCGAATCCGGCGAATCCTCCACCGCCTCATACTGCGCGCGCGCCGTCGCGCTCCACGACTCGTCGAAGCGATACGTCGCCTTCACGCCGAGCTCATACTCGTTCGCATCGAAGCTCGTCGCGCGCACGTAGTTCATAAAAGGCGTCACCGCCACCGCGGGCGCCACCTGAAACTCCACGCCAGTCCCGACGCGAAACGCAAACGAGTCATCGCTGAACCCGCCCGCTTTCTGCCACTGCCAGCCCGCGCCCGCCATCACGAAGGGTTTTCCCCACGCATACTGCGTGTGCATCGTCACCCCGAACTCGGCATCGTGCACCCGCAGCCGCGAGCCCATGAATTTCGCCGACGCGTAATCGTAGCTGATGTGATAATCGATGTTCGGCCAGAACGGCTGGTTCAACGTCACGCCAAACCCGTCCGCATGGCTCGGCCCATAACCGTCGAGGTCGATGTAATTGTATTCGACTTGTGCATACGGCGATCCGAGCAATCCCGCCGGCCGGCCCGTGTTCCCCGGATTTGCCGGCGCAAAGTCCGGATTCTGCGCCCAAGCCGCGCTGCCCAGCCCAAGGGCCGCGATCGCCGCCACCCACGTCGTTTTCAAGGTAGTTTTCTTGTTCATGTTCGTTTGGTTTTTTGGTCCCTCTCCCGGCGAGTCGCCTCGCCGCAAGCGGGGTGGGTATGACCGCCCGTCTTCCAAAAGTTCCTCGCTTAAAACCTTCGCCGGAGCATCTTTCCTGCGAAACTTTTTCGTTTCCCCGCGTCAGGCTCCCACGTCCATAAACCTCCCACGATTCGCTGGAATCCCCCCGCCATGAACACCCGCTCGATCCTCCGCACGCTCTTCGCGCTGCTTTCCTCCATGCTCGCCTCCGCCGCTTCCGCCGCCTCGCTTTCCGTCGGCGCCCCCGCCCCCGCCATCAGTGCCACCACCGACTCCGGCGACACGCTCGATCTCGGCGCGCTGTATCCGAAACATGATTACACGCTGGTCTGGTTCTACCCCATGGCGCTCACCGGCGGCTGCACCAGCCAGGGCTGCTCCCTGCGCGACTCTTCCGCCGAACTCGCCAAATACGACGTCGCCGTCGTCGGCGTCAGCACCGACTCCGTCGAGAAGCAAAAGGAGTTCAAAGCGCACAACAACTTCCCCTTCCCGCTCCTCGCCGACACCGACAGCAAGGTCCGCAACGCCTTCGGCCAGCAAGGCAAGGGCCGCGCCAAACGCGAAGCCTACCTCATCGATCGCAAGGGCAGGATCGCTTACCACGACGAAGGCGCCACCGACAAACAAGCCGACAACGTCCTCAAATTCCTCGCCCAACAAAAATAAACCGAAGCCCGCAAGGTGGAGCCCGACGTCCCGTCGGGCTTGTTCGTCTCCCGCCCGCTCCCCCTCCGAGCGGGCTTTTCATTTCCCGCCCCCTGTCGGCCCCTGCTCGCCGGAGATTCCCCCTCCACGCCTCGGTGCCTCCCTGATCCAACTCCCTCACAACTCCTCATCCGCCGCCCCGCGCAACACCCCCGCCGTAGGATCCTCGCGCACCCGCTCCAGCCACTCGCCCATCAACGCATTCCTCAGCGTCATCTCCCGCGGCCACGGCGCCGCCACCAGATCGATCGTCCGCAACGCTCCATCCGCACACCGCACGAAATTCCGCGCGTGCAAATCCGCCACCAACCACGGCTCGCCGCGATGAAACCACAGCCGCGGATGATCCCGGTTCGCGCGCAAAAACCGCGAGGGAATTTCGATCAATCCTTCCGGCAACGACCGCGACATGTCCGCCCCCTGCGGCAACGGCTCTCCCAGCGCCTGCTTCGCCACCACGATTCCCTCCGGCGTCACCGCCACCACCTCCGTCGCCATCCCGCCAAGCAAATGAATCAACAACAGCTTCTCCAATAACCCGCGATAATCCCCCAACACCGCATTCGCGTGCAACGCCGCCTCCTCCCCCACGCCAAACCCAAACACGCTGCCGATCCGCTTCTCCTCCCGCGGCAGATAAAACTTATAAACCGATCCGTCCTCCTCCGCCGCAAACGCCCACGCCTCCACCCCGCCGCCAATCCGCCGCAACCGCGCATTCGGCTCCTCCAGCGGATTCTCCGCGTGTCCCAGAAATCCAAATACATCCAGCGAACGCAGCGGCACCAGCGCCCGCCACGCGCGAATCGCCCCGCCCAGCGTCGCCCACTCCCCGCCCGCGCCCTCCAACAAACTTACTTCGTCTTCCGCGAGGAGGACGAGATCGCGGTCCGAATCCGCGCCGACACCGCATTCTTCTGCTGCCGCGCCGAGGCAAGCGAGCGCCTCCAATCGTCGCTCGTGATCGTGTTGAAGAGCGGCGCGTCCTTCCGCGTCCGGAAGGTGACTCCCGCGGATGCGAGTGATTTGTCCCGTGAAGAGGTCGTGCATGCTGGATCCGCCATGCCCGCACCGTCACCGCCCCACCCGGCCAAAGCAAAGGCTTTTTACCCACAACTTATCCGCACCCGCCCAAACCAGAGTGTCACCTATTAGGTGACACTTCCCCCGCCGCGCCTTCGCCACGTCCCACGCCCCGCGCCTCATCTCAAAACAGCCTCGCCGGATACTCGCCGCGTCGCACCAACTCCCCAATCGCCGCCACCACCCGCGGCTTGTCCTCGCGATACGTCACCCCAAACCACGCGCTCGCCGTCGGCAACACCTCCACCGTCGCCTGACCCCGCGCGATCATCGTCGACACCGCCGCCGGCAAATAAAACTCCGCCTTCGGCTCATTCCCCTTCGCCGCCAAAAACTCCCGCAACTGCTCCTCCAATCCCGCAAACGCCTCCCGCCCAAATCCCCAGCAATTCATCGAAACAATCTCCTCCCCCGAAAACTCCCGCCCCGTCCCCACCTGCCCCGGCTCGATTCCCGTCCGTTCCACAATCGACGCCAACCGCCCGTCCGCCCCCACCGCGCACACGCCCCGCGACACCGCCCCGTGCTCCGACAAGGTCCGCTCCAACCGAAATCCCACAATCGCAAACTCCGCCTTCCCTCCCCCACC
>JAFAAS010000048.1 GCA_023426435.1 Verrucomicrobiota bacterium
TAGGCGCTGTTTGGGAATAAATCCGGTTTTAGTAGTTAAGACGCGGATACAGGCTTGATTCGCTGCTAATATTTCATCTCATCTGGTTGTGAACCAACAAATAAGGTTCGTTCTGGCTGATGAGCATTGGAACGAGCTAAAAAAATTAAGAGCCGCCGGGAGAGCCTGAGCGGAGCGAAGCGGCGCGGACGCAGATGTGGCGACGAGCGCCTCCGGATCGAAGCGATCCTCTGGATTCTGCGCACGGGAGCAGGTTGGCGCGATTTGCCGGCGGCGTTTGGCTGCTGGCAGACGGTCTACTCGTGTTTCCGCGCTTGGACGCGCAACGGCCTGTGGCAGGCATTGCATCAGGCGGTGAGTGCCGCGGCCGATCACGAGTATCTGTTGATCGACAGCACGGCCGTGCGCATTCACGCCCATGGCGCCGGCCCGGCCGGCGGTCAACTGGCGCAAGCGATGGGCCGCTCGAAAGCAAGCCTCTCGACCAAAATCCATCTGGCCTGCGACGCCTTGGGCTATCCCCTCGGTTTCATTCTGACCGGCGCGAACGTATCGGACTTCGATCAGTGCAAGCCGCTGCTGCGTGATTATCTGCAACCAGGCGCTCACGCCATCATGGACAAGGGCTACGACAGCGACGCCATCCGTGCTTATGTGAACCAACAAGGCGGCGTCGCCGTCATAGCCGTAAACAACAGCCGAGCGAAAAAACCCGCGTTTGACGAGCATCTCTATCGCGAACGCCACCGCATCGAGAACCTTTTCGCTCGCCTCAAATCATTCCGCCGCATCGCCACTCGCTACGAGAAACTTCACCTCACCTTCGCCGCCATGCTCCACCTCGCTTGTATCCTCGTCTGGCTTAAGCTCTGAACCTTATTCCCAAACAGCCCTTAACGGTCCATCTCCCCTTCACCGCCCCGGAAGCGAGCAGCGGAAACAGTCAACGATTGACCGGTGCGAGACTTCGTCCGGCCGCGTGCAGGCATTATTCTGCTGTCGAGATCGTGGCCTTCGCGGACTTCGCGACGGCACCCCAAACCCTGTCGCTCTCTTCTGTATGCACCCCGTTGTCCGTTCGTTGCTGACATCCATCGCCGTTGCCTCGGCTGCCATCGCTGCGATCGACGATCCGCTCGCAACTGGTTTTGCCAACCCTCCGGTGAGCGCGCGTCCGTTGGGCTGGTGGCATTGGATCAACGGCAACGTGACCAAGGAAGGCATCGTCGCCGACCTGGAGAGCTTCAAGCAGAAGGGGCTGGGAGGCGTGCAGATGTTCGACGTCGAAATCTACATGCCACCGGGCCCGGTGCGTTATGGGACGGAGGCGTGGCACGATCACGTGCAGTTCGCGTTGCGCAAAGCGGCGGAGCTCGGCCTGGAGTTCCACGTGATGAACACGCCGGGGTGGTCGGCGAGCGGCGGACCGTGGGTGACGCCAGAGCTATCGATGAAGCGGCTGGTCTGGACCGAGACTCCGGTGAAGGGTGGAGGCGTGGCCGAGGTGACGCTGGCGGCGCCGGACCTCACGCCGTTCTACAACGCGCGCGGCGTGCACAAAGACACGTTCTACCGTGAAATTGCAGTGCTCGCGGTGCCAGCGACCCGTGAGCGAATCGACGATCTCGCTGCTAAGGCGGCTTGGGCGGCCAAGCCCGTGTCGCGTCCGACCGGTGCGGACGTGCCCGGCATCGCGCCGAGTCAGGTAATCGATCTCACAGGAAAAATGGAGAAGACCGGGCGACTCGCGGTGAACCTGCCGCCCGGCGATTGGGTGGTGCTGCGCTTCGGATTCACCTCGACCGGAAAGATGAATCACCCGGCGGTGCCCGAGGGGCACGGCTTGGAAATCGACAAGCTCGACGCCGACGCGGTCGCGTTTCAATTCGAGCAATCGATGGGGCGCCTGATCCGCGAGGCCGGACCGCTCGCCGGGCGGACATTCAACGGCCTGCTCTTCGACAGCTTCGAAGGTGGCTTCCAGAACTGGACGGCCACGCTGCCAGAGCAGTTCCGCCAGTTGAAGGGCTACGACCTGATTCCCTGGCTGCCCGTCCTGACCGGCCGCATCGTGAGCTCGCGCGATCGCAGCGAGGCGCTGCTGTGGGATTTCCGACACGTGATCGAGGAACTCATTGCGGAGAACTACTACGGGACGATGCACCGGCTGGCCGCTCGGCATGGCATCGCGATTTATTCCGAAACGCAGGGCGGTCCGATCACGCCGATGTCGGGCAACCGCCACGTCGACATTCCCATGAACGAGTTCTGGGTGCCTGACGCGGCGGGCCGGGCATCCCGGATCAAGATGTCGACTTCGGCTGCGAGCTTCTTCGGCCGCAACGTCGTCGCCGCGGAGGCGTTCACCGCCACGCCGGAAAACGGCAAGTTCCAGAACTCGCCTGCCACCCTCAAACGAGCAGGAGACTACGCATTCACGCTTGGGCTGAACCGCTTCGCACTCCACTCGCTCACACACCAGCCGACCGACGCCGCTCCCGGCTTCGCGCTCGGACGTTATGGCGTGCACTTTGGCCGGTTGAACACGTGGTGGCCTTATGCCGATGCCTGGCTGGCTTACCTCGGCCGCAGTCAATTCCTGTTGCAACAGGGCCGGACGGTCGCGGACGTCTGCCTGCTCGTGGACGAAGACCTCGGCTACGGTCTGCCTTCGGCCACCGCGGATTCGCTGCCGGGGTATGACTTCGAGGTCGGCTATCCGGAGTATCTCTCCGGGATGAAGGTCCGCGACGGGGTGATCGAACATGCCTCCGGCCGCCGTTTCCGGCTGTTGGTGACGCCCGAGAAATCCACGGCGAAAACGTGGGTGGCGACGCTCGAAACGCTGCGCCGGCTCCGAACGCTGGTGACGGACGGTGCGCTTCTTTCCGGCGAGCCGCCCGCCGCCCCCGCCGGTCTGAAAGATCTCGAAAGGCGCGGCGAGTTCGACCGCCTCGTGCAGGAAATCTGGGGCGGGCTCGATGGCGAGACGGTGAAGTCGAAGACGGTGGGCCGCGGCAAGGTCTTCGCCGGCCTGACGCCGCGGGAGATTCTCGCGCGGGAGAAAATCGCTCCCGATGTCGGCGGTGACAGGGCGCTCGGCAATGTGAAGTTCATCCACCGCACGACCGGCGACGCTGAGATTTATTTCGTCTTCAATAACTCGGATCGTGCTCGCACGCTGCAGGTCGATTTCCGACAGCCGGGACGGAAGCCCGAGCTATGGGATCCTGGCACGGGCATCCATGCCGCGGCTCCGGTTTATCGGCGCACGGCGGCCGGTGTCGCGTTGCCGCTGACGCTCGAGCCGTGGGGATCAACGTTCGTGGTGTTCCGCGAGGATCTGCCGAAACGATGGGTCGCGTCGACGGGGGATGGTCTCGAGGCGATCCGGCCGGGCGCAATGCTCACCACGGCGTCCATGCTGGAGCTTGGTTATTCCGACGGCGCCCGCCGCCGCATTGACCTACCGAAGCTGCCCGCACCGGTGTCCGTCGCCGGTCCTTGGGAAGTCGAGTTCATCGACGGCCGCGGCGCGCCACCACGCGCCATGTTCCCGCAACTGGTCTCGTGGCCGGACCGCCCGGAGTCGGGCATCCGACATTATTCGGGCACGGCGGTCTACCGCACCTCCTTCTCGTTGCCCGCCCGAGCGACCTCCGGCCAAGTGGCCCTGCTCGACCTCGGCACTGTCGCGGATATCGCGCGAGTCTTCGTCAATGGTCGCGAAGCCGGTGTGGCCTGGCGCGCCCCCTTTGAACTCGACGTCACGCCGTTCCTGCGCACCGGCACGAACCAGCTCGAAGTTCGAGTCGCGAATCGCTGGATCAACCGCCTGATTGGCGATGAGGCCACGCCGGTCCCCTACGACTATCAGCCGCGCGGGGTAAGCAAGTTCACCGACGGCCGCATCCTGGAGCTGCCTGCCTGGCTCTACGATCATGCGAAGCGAGGCGAGAACCCACGGCACAGTTTCAGCGTGTGGAAACACTACGACACGGATTCGCCGCTCGTGCCTGCAGGCCTGCTCGGCCCGGTGCAGCTCGAGTGGCGCAACCGGATCGTGCCGGAGTAATCCCGCTCGCCGCACAATCCCATGAAAGTCGATGCGCGCTGCCTACGAGTCGTCCTCGTCTCGTTCGCGCGTCTGCTGCGCGCTGAGCAGTCTCCGCTGAAGCTCGGCTATGTTCGCCCCTCGCTCCGACATGCCGTTGTGCTGACGCTGGCGGTCGCCTCCGGCATGCCAGCCGCGAGGGCCGAAAATCGGATGTGGTATCGCGAGCCTGCGACCACGTGGGGCGAGGCGCTTCCGGTCGGCAATGGCCGGCTCGGCGCAATGGTTTTCGGCGATCCGGTCCACGAAAAATTGCAGTTGAACGAGAGCAGCCTTTGGTCGGGACAGCCCGGCGATTACGACCGGGAGGGAGCGCATCGACATTTAGCCGAGGTGCGGCAACTGCTCTTCGAGGGGAAGGTGCCCGAGGCTGAGGCGTTGGTTAATCGCGAGTTTCTCGGCGAACGTCCACTCGGCTCATACCAGCCTCTTGGCGATTTGGAGCTAGCCTTCACCTTTCCCGGAGCGGTGTCGGATTATCGGCGCGAACTCGACCTTGAGCGGGCCGTGGTGCGCACGAGCTTTCGAGCGGGCGGCGTCGCTTACCTGCGGGAAGTTTTCGCCAGCGCGCCCGATCAGGTGATCGTCGTTCGCCTCACAGCGGATCAGCCCGGAAAAATCAGCTTTTGCGCCCGTCTCCAACGCGAAGCCGGCGGCGCCAAGGCCGGCGCGACCCCAACGGGGCTGACGCTCGACGGCCAAGCTGACGCGAACCTGCCGACGGCGGGCGTGTGTTTCGCCGCGCGATTACACGCTGAGGCCGAAGGTGGGCGCATGACGGCGGAAGACGACGTGCTTCGGGTGGAGAACGCGGATGCGGTCGTCCTGCGTTTCGCCGCAGCGACGAACTTCAATGAGGGCGATCCCGCGGCCGCGTGCGCGCGACAGTTGGCGGAAGCAGCTCGCCACACCTATGCGGCGCTCAAGGGGCGGCACGGAGAGGATCACGCGGGCTATTTCCGCCGCGTGCAACTGACCTTGGGCGCGGACGCGGAAGCAGCCCGGCCGACGGACGAACGGGTGGCACGCGTGCGGGCGGGCGCGCACGATGCCGGCCTCGCGTCATTGTATTTCCAATACGGGCGCTACTTGCTCATTGCATCGTCCCGTGCCGGTGGGTTGCCGGCCAATTTGCAGGGGCTTTGGAATGATGATCCGAATCCTCCGTGGTTCTGCGGGTGGCATTTCGATATCAACGCGCAGATGAACTACTGGCTCGCGGAGACGGGCGCGTTGGGCGAATTGCATACGCCTTTGTTCGATCTCATCGATCGGTTGCGGGAGAACGGCAGGCGCACAGCGCGCGAGGTGTATGGCGCACGCGGCTTCGTGACGGCGCATCGGACGAATTTGTGGGCGTTCACGAGTCCAGTGAAGGGGCTTACGGTCTGGCCGGTTGGCGCGGCGTGGCTATGCCAGCACCTGTGGGAACATTATCAGTTCAGCGGCGATCGTGAGTTCCTGGGCGATCGAGCTTATCCAGCGATGAAGGAGGCGGCCGAGTTCTTCCTGGATTGGCTCGTGATTGATCCGCGCAACGGCCGGCTCGTCAGTGGCCCGTCCGTTTCGCCGGAAAACTCCTTTCGATTGAGCGACGGGCGGATCGGCGCGCTCGATATGGGGCCGGCGATGGATCAGCAGATCGTCGCGGAGCTCTTCGACAATGTGCTCGCGGCTGCCAAGGAACTGGGCATTCGCGACGCCTTTGTCGACGCCGTGGCGAAGGCCCGGCCGCGACTGGCGGGCTCGCAAATTGGCCCGCATGGGCGGCTGCTGGAATGGTCGCAGGATTGGCGGGAGCGCGAGCCGGGCCACCGGCACATGTCGCATTTGTATGCGGTGCATCCCGGCTCGCAGATCACGCCGCGCGGGACGCCGGAACTCGCAGAGGCAGCCGTGAATTCGCTGGCGTTTCGGGTGTCTGGCGGCGGCACCACTCAGGCGGTCAACCTCAGTGATGCGAGCAATACGGGCTGGAGCCTCGCGTGGAATGCGGGTCTTTGGGCCCGATTGGCGAAGCCAGCGCAGGCACACGACGCCATCCACTCGCTGCTGGCGCGTTGCGTGTTCCCCAACCTGATGGACGGTCATCCGCGCAAGGGGCGCGAAAATGTTTTCCAGATCGACGGCAACCTAGGCGGGGCTGCGGCGATGATCGAAATGCTCCTGCAAAGTCACGCGGAAGAAATCGAATTGTTGCCCGCGCTTCCGGCAGCGTGGCCTGAAGGATCGTTCAGCGGCCTGCGGGCGCGCGGCGGCTTCGCCGTCGGTGCGCATTGGGCGAAAGGGAGACTTCGCGGGGCCACCCTCCGCGCGGAACGCGCCGCACCGGCGGCGGTGCGCGCGCCGGTCGCATTGGTCGTGAGTGCGGCCGGCCACGAAATCGCGCGCTCGCAGCCCCACGACGGTTCTCACCGCGTCCGTTTCGCGGCTGAGGCCGGCGTCGACTACGAACTCCAGCCCGCCGATCAATCCTATCGATAATGATACGGTTACTTTCGATTCTACGCTGTCATTGCGAGCGCACCTGTGCGGCGCCCCGCCATCGGGTGAGATCGTTTCGTTCGGGTCGTTCCCGTCGCTTCGTCGTTCGATGCGTGGGGGTGCTGGCGAGTTTTGCGGCCGCGATCTCTGCGGAGGCGGACTCGTCGTCTCAATCCCTCGCACCGATCAAGACGGCCGCCGTGGGCCAGTCCGTCGCAGGAGTCGATGCTGCGGGGCGCTGGGTGTTGGCGAACGAGCCGGACGGAGCCGCGGGGGTCGTGTTCGATTTCGATCTCGCGGCGGTCGATGCGGACTTCACGCCGCAGGCCCGGATCACGCTCGAGCTAGAAAAACTGCCGGTGAAGCGTTTGGGAGAAAACGCGACCGTTGAGCGCGGCGCGATTCATGTGCTGGCCGTCGACGCCGAAGGCAGAGAAACTTTGGCGGGGTCGATGCACGTCAAGCCGGGCGGCACGGTGGCGACTTATCCCTTGGTCGTGACGGACGCAGTGAATGCCGTGCTCGCACGTCGCCCGGCCGAGCGGAAGCTGCGGCTCGCGATTCGCCTCGCCGGTAAACCGATTCCGTTCGAAGTGTATGCACTGCCTGCGACAGCGCCGTCTCTCGAGATCGCGTCATCGGCGAATTGGACGGACGATCACGACAAGCGTGTTTCCTCCGTGCTCCGCGGCGTCGAGGTTTATCGCGAGGCCTGCCTTCCACTGACGGAGGACCCGATGCAGGAGGTTGAACTGAAGCTGCTCTATCCGGTTCGGAAAGTGACCGAGATGATTGTGCTCGCTACCGGCGAGCATCTGCAGGAAGGCCGCGACTGGGTGGTGCGGGACGGCCGCGTTGTCCTGCCGGTCGGAAGCCGTGCGCCCGTGCAGGTGGCATCGGAGTTTTTTCTCGTAGCACGCAAAGATTCCGAGGGCTCGTCGACGGAGGTGAGAAGTGCGGTGAAGCTCATGCCTGGTTCTTGGTATCATGAACGCCAGATCGAAGTGAGCTACGAGCCGCTCCGGCGGGACTGGACCTGGCCGAAGCGGCTCTCGTCATTGGAGCAACTCCCTCGCACGCAGGAACGGCTGCGCGCGAAATTGCCGCTGTTGGTCATCCTTTTCGGCGACAGCATCTCGGAGGGTTTCGACGCCTCCGGCAGGAACGGCGTGTGGCCTTATCAACCCGGCTACGGGGATTTGGTGATCCGGAAATTGCGACAGGTATATGGCGCGCCGATCACCTTCATGAACCATGCGCGGGCGGGCGGCACCTCCGCGCATGCGACCACGCAGGTCGACGCGCAGGTGGCGTGGTTCAAGCCCGACCTCGTGCTGCTGGCCTATGGCATGAACGACCGCAGCGAACAGCGGCGTGTCGCTCACCGGGAGAATCTGGAAAAGATCATCGACGCCGTGCGCGTTCGTTCGCCGGAGACGGAATTCGTCATCATCACTCCCATGGTCAACAACCCGAAGCAGGCGACCGGACTCGATCCAGTGAAGTTCATCCGCGACGAGGCGCTTCGCATCGACCGGCCGGGTGTGGCGTTGGTCGACATGACCTCCACGCAGATCTCCCTGCTCGAGCGCAAAGACTATCTCGACCTCTCGGGCAACGGCGCGAATCACCCGAACGATTTCCTCCATCGCATCTATGCGCAACGCGTCCTCGAAGTGCTGATCCCATGAAAATGAAGCTTCGCTTCCTTCTTCTCACCTGCCTGCTGACCAGCTTGGTTGCAGCGGGGAATGCCGCCGCGCCATCGCTGGCCTGCTCGGCCTACACGTTTCGCCAGGAAACGCTTTTCGGCGCGATCGAACTCGCGGCGCGGGCCGGCGTGCGCCACATCGAGACCTTCACGAACCTGCCGCTGAGCCCCGACGATCCGACGCGGATCTACGAGTTGTCCGACGACCAGTTGCGCCGTTTGCACGCGCACCTCGATCAGCACGGTGTCACGATCGTGAGCTGCATGGGTGCCGTGTCGAAAGACGAGCGGAAAGCTCGGGCGTTTTTCGCGACCGCGCAGCGGCTCGGCGCGCGTAACATCGGCACCGACTCGGTCGATGCCATCGACACGATCGAAAAGATCATTGGCGATTACGACCTCACCGTGGCGTTCCACAACCACCCGGCGAATCCGCAGAAACCGGAGTATCGCAATTCCGATCCGCATTTCATGCGCGCACTGCTCGAAGGCCGGCACGAACGCATCGGCATCTGCGCTGACACCGGGCACTACGCGACGTCGAACATCGTTCCAATCGAGGCGATCAGGTTGCTGAAAGGCCGGATCAAATCCGTCCACCTCAAGGATCGTGCCGCCATTGGCCGGCGCACGCCCGATCAAGTTTATGGGACGGGCGTGCTCGACATCACCGGATTGTTGCAGGAACTCCGCCGGCAGGATTTCGACGGCTGGTTGATCATCGAATACGAAGCCAATCCCGGCAGCAATTTCGACGAGGTCCGCCGCTGCGCTGATTTCGTGCGGACCTACTTCTCCTCTCTTCAACCCTGATCCTTGCGCCATGGCTACGTTTCCAATCGATCGTCGCACGTTCCTGAAGTCCGGTTTGGCTGCCGCCGCCTGGTTCAGCCTTCCACGCTTCGCGATTGCGCAAGCCGGGCCTCCGCCCAGCCAGCGCGTCAATCTCGCCTTCGTCGGCGTGGGCGGCATCGGCGGCTCGGCGCTTTCCGGCTGCGCCGGCGAAAACTACGTCGCGTTTTGCGACGTGGATGACCTCCGCGCGGCAAGCAACTACACCAAGCATCCGGACGTCCCGCGCTTCCGGGATTTCCGCGTCATGCTGGAAAAGATGGGTTCACAGATCGATGCAGTTGTCGTGTCCACACCGGATCACACGCACTTCGCCGCCGCTTACCTGGCGATGGAGATGGGTAAGCATGTTTACGTGCAGAAGCCGCTGACTCATGACATCTGGCAGGCGCGCACGCTGCAGCGCGCGGCGCATCACTTCAAAGTTGTCACGCAAATGGGCAACCAAGGGCACGCGACCGAAGGCATTCGTTTGGTGAAGGAATGGTATGAAGCGGGCGTGCTTGGCGACGTCCGCGAGGTGCACGCCTGGCTCGGCGGACCGCGCTTTGCCGAAGCCAAATATTTCCGGGTTCCGCCGCAATTTCCGCCGGAGGAGATTCCGGTGCCGGATACGCTGGACTGGGATCTTTGGCAGGGGCCCGCGCAGCCGCGTCCGTTCACCGGGGAATACGCGCCGCTTTTCTGGCGGAGCTGGTGGGATTTCGGCACGAGTATCCTCGGCGATTGGGCGTGCCATACGCTCGATGCGCCGTTCTGGGCGCTCGGGTTGGGGATGCCGACGCGAGTGTCGGTCGTGAATTTGGAGCCGATCGCGAACGGCTTCAGCCACCGGTCCTCGCACCTCAAGTTCGAGTTTCCGGCGAAGGGCAACACGCCGCCGATGACGCTGCACTGGTATGACGGCGGTCAGAAGCCGCCGATGCCGCCCGGCTGGGATCAAAACAAACCACTGCCGGGTGGTGGCATGTTCATGGTCGGCAGCAAATGCACGCTCATGACCGGGCCGCGGCCTGACAGCCCGAGTCTCCTGCTGCCCCCTGCTGACTGGGATGAGTTCCGCCGCAATCTGCCCGCGAAAGTGATTCCGCGTGTGAAGGGCGGAGCGTTCCAAGAGTGGTTGCGCGCCATCAAGGGCGAAGGCCCGGCGCCGGGTTCGAACTTCGACTACGCTGCGCGGCTGACGGAATTGTCACTGCTCGGCGTCATCGCTCAGCGCACGCACCGCGACATTGAGTGGGACGATGCCGCGATGCGCGTGACCAATCACAACGATCTCGCGGGATTGGTGCGCGAACCCGCGCGGAAAGGTTGGGATTACGGCGACGCGCTGTGGCGGACCTGACGTCTCGTCGAGTCGCGCCCGGTTCTCCCGGCCCTGGCCGTTTGATCATCGGGAAGCGGGGAGCTCCAGGTGAAAAGGAGCCGCGGGGAGCCGGTCGGAATTGAAGAGGAACGCGGCGGACAAGTCTTGCCAACCGAAACGCACGGCGACGGGGCGGGGGACGGACTGCGCGGTAAGCGTGACGGTATTGCCGTCGATCGCGGCTTGGTCGACGCGATGAAACGTTCCGTCGGTGCCGGCGAGTTCGAACGTCGTGGCGAGATCGCCTTCGCCCTGGAGGACGGCGGAATCGAAACGAATTACCACGCTGGCACCGTGGGGTTCGGCGGATTGCGGAACCGGTCCGGTGTCGGAGATGGCATGGCCGTAAGTCCGATGAAGCGCGAGGCGCGCGAGTCGGGCGCCGACGGCCTGTTTGTTTTTCGGGTGAATGTCCGTGGCGTCACCGAGGTCGAGAGCGATGGCCTGGCCGGTGGCGGGTAGGGCGAGGGCGCGGGTTTGTTGTTCGCGGACACCGGTCCAGTCGCGGGGTGCGGCGCGGCCGTAGCCGGCGAGTTGCACCCAATAGAACGGCAGGGGCTCACCCGCGCCGAAGAGCAGGCGCCAGTCGCGGATCAATCCGGTGAACTGGGCCGCGTAGTGCGGGGCGAGATCGCGGGATTCGGTGGCGTCGGCCTCGCCTTGATACCACAGAAAACCGCGGACGGCATACGGCACGAGCGGAGCAATCATGCCGTGGTGTCCGGAGGACGGCTGGCGGTGCGGGCGCGGCGGCGGCGTGTTCTGTTGCTGACGCTGCCACCAGGAGGCGACGACGTCATCTCCGGCGAGCGCGGCCGGCGAACGCCAGGTGGCGATCGGGGTGTTGCCGTAGGAGCTGACAACCAGCCCAACGGGCACGCCAAGTTGAGCGACCAACTCGCGGCCGAAGAAATACGCCGCGGCGCTCTGCGCGCCGATGGACTCCGGCGTGGTGGCCTGCCATTCGCCCTTCACCGTTTCGGCGGGAGCGGACGCGAATTGCGTCGCGACTTTGAAGAACCGGAGGAGCGGATGCCTGGCGGCAGCGATCTCCTGATCGGCATCGCGAACGCTGCGCACGGCCATCAACATGTTCGACTGGCCACCGCAGAGCCAAACGTCGCCAACGAGCACATCGCGAACAACGAGCCGGTTGCTGCCCTCGGCAATGAGTTCGGTAGGAGTGGTGCTGACTGACTGCGCGGGCAGGCGCACGAACCAGCGGCCGTCTTGGCCAGCGGTGGTCGCGACCATGTTCGGGCCGAAGCGCACCACCACGTTTTCTCCGGGCCGCGCAAAACCCCAAACCGGAACGGGCGTGTCGCGTTGCAGCACCGCGCCATCGCGGAAGAGCGGCGCGAGCGCGATGTCGGCGCGGAGCGAGCCGGTCGCCGCGAGCAAGATCAGCAAAGCCGCCCGGAGGACCGGGGTGGGACGCTGGCGTGAGTTCACGCGGTGCGGCTTCATGGCGCGGTCACGTGGTGAATGCGTTCCATGAGGGTGGGATGTTCAAGGGAACTACAGAAGGAGTTGGCAACGTCACGGCGGCGGAACGTGGACGAATGCTCTCGTGTTTCCGGGTTCCCGGGCCGGTTCAGCGAAAGAGCAAGCGGCCGGTAGGGGATTTTTCGATACGCCCGTCCTTGAGCTCGACCTCGAAGCGGAACTCCATCGGCGCGTCGCCCTGCACCGGCACCGTGTAATCGAAGGGGAACGCGGGGTCCTCCAGCGTGATTTCCGGCGCGCCTTCCTGCCGGGCATACATGGTGCAACGCACGATCTCACGATCCAAATCGGGCAGATAGGCATAGACCGTCGTGAGATCGTCGCTGCCGAAACGCATCGCGACGGCGCGGGCGCCGCGGAAAGGCAGATCGCATACGCTTCCTTCGGCGGGGAGCGGGGGCGTGTTGCCGAGTGCCTGCCGCTGGAATCCAGGTTGCGGTGTGACTCCTTCGATGATGACGGCGGTGATGCCGCCGGCCGAGACGGGGATATCGAAACTGCCGTCGGCATCGAGCGGGCGCGGCGATTGTTTTTTGCCGTCCAGCCAGAGCGTGACGCGAGCGGTGTAACCGGGGCCGGGAAGTCCGACGAGGGAAGGGTTCAAACGCACGCGGCTACTCAGGGAGTCTTGCGATTGGTTGGTGAGTGCGAGAGCGACGCGGTTCTCGCCACGAGCAACGATGTAGTTGAGCTCCGGGTGGGAAACGGTGACCACACCGCGCGGCATCCAGAGGTAGAGGTTGTCAGCGTCGAAAATCTTTCCCGGACGATCGCCGTAGATCTTTTGCTGCAGGTAACCGTATCCCTCCGCGTAGCGGCTGGGGAAGTCGACGGCGCCGCGGGATTTCGCATAGGCGTCCGACACGAGGTAATCGAGGAGCAGCGCGATATGAGGCCAAATGTGGTTGTAGTGAATCGAAGTCATCGCGTTGAGCTGATCCTTCGGCCGCTCGGCAAAGTCCGGCTTCTGGTAGGACGTGGTGCGCGCGGTGTTGAGATGATAACCGGGGAAACTGGTGTAGCGGCCGATGACGGCGGAGCGGCCGATGTCGTGGAGAAATGCGTCGTCCGTGAGGGCGGCGATGCGCAGCATCCACGGGGCGAAGGAGGTGAGAAGGATGCCGCGATGGCCGCGGCTGGTGCCGGACGATTCGGGCGTCAGGCCAATCTCGGAGACCTGCCAGGCGGGGACGCTTTCCTCCGGCAGCGGATTACGAGGATACTTCGGCCCGGTGCGGTAATTGGGAGCGTAACCGCGTTGGTTGACGGTGACATTTCCCTCCGGGATGCGAGGCGCGAGCCAGATGTAGCGGGTGTAGTTGCGTGCGCCCTCATGGGCCGCAGCGAGGTAGCGACGATCGCCGGTTGCCTCGAACAGTTCGAGCAGCTCCATCCATTGGTTGCTGAACGACGTCCAGAAAAAGAGGCCGCGTGAATCCGGGTCGGCGAAATCGGTTTGGGGGCGATCGACGCGGCGGGCGAGGTAAGCGTCGGCATCGCGCTTGGCGTGTTCCAACCAGCGTGCCTCGCCGGTGGCGTGATAGAGCGCGAGACCGTTGGCCCAAAAATCGCCGCGGAGATGCGACTCCAGATTGAGGACACGGTCCTTGCCGAAGAGCGATACCGCCGCGTCGCGGAAGAATGGCGTGCGACCGCGCGTGAGTTGATACAGTGCGGCATAGTCCGAGAGCGGCGCACCCAGTCCGCCCAGGCGCGCAGAGACGGCCTGGCCGCGGACGGCGGGATCGGTGGTGAAGAGAAAGCGCTCCCGAGAGACGAAATATTCCGCAAGCGGACGGGCGAGCTGGTCGAAGATCCGACGATTGTCCGTGACGAGCGCCAGAGACAGCGGATGCAGGGCCGAGACATTCTTCACCGAACCGGGCACGTCGGTATCGTAAGAGAACCCGCGCAACTCGGCATTGAACCTGGCGTATTCGCTGAGGCCGAAGTCGATCATGCGCTCGAAGGTGGCGTTGAGCGAGCCGAGGATGTTGTGTCGCACGTCCTTGAAACCGAAGAGGGAGCGCGCGAGGTGTTCCTGAGTCTCGTCGATGGTGCGGCGTCCCACGACGAGGCGGTGAGAGAAGGTGAACTCGGCGCCGGCCTCGAAGCGCGAGCCGTTGCCGCCGAGGATCGGTGCGAACAGCATGGGTTGCGCCTGGCCCTTCTGATTGCGGAGCGCGACGCCGAAACGCGAGTTGGCCAGCGTGGGCATGGGCTGGAACGGAAGTTCGGCGGGATCGGAAATCACGCCGACGGTGACTCCGTCGTGGCGAACGAACGTGCCGGGCAGGGGGCAGCGGCCGGAGGCTTCGAGGAAAGACGCTTCAGGGAAGCGTTTCTCGGTATAGATGAGAGGTTGCCAGAGTTCGTCGATTTCGGCGGGGTTCTGCTGCGGCGCGCCGACATAGCCGAAGGAATACCAGCCTTCGCGTGCAATTTTCGCCGTAAGATCGAGACGAGGTTCGCCGCCATCGGCGGGAACCTGCAGCACCGCAGACAGGGTGACGCCGTCGGTTTCCGGAAAACTCCAGGTGATGCGGTCACCTTCCAAACGCGCGCCGCTGGCCCGCACGGTGGTGACGCGGCCCGCTCGAAAAAAATCGGGCGAACGGTCGGCGCCGTAAAAGCGATCGGCGTTCGGATCGTAGCCGTCGGCGACATGCCCCGCGTTCCTCACCGCCTCGGCGGGCATGCCCCAGGTCAGCACATGGTAAACCGAACCGGCGTCGCCGCTTTTCAGTCCTGGATCTTGGTAACGGCCCCAGCGCGTTTCGAGGTTCGGGTTTCTTTCCGAGAAGAGCAGGGTAAAGACAGGCGCGAACAAGGCTTCGCTGCCATCGGGAGCGGTGACTGCAACCGAGTGGTCGGGCTGGAGGGCAAGGCGGTGATGAGCGCTGGCGGAGCGAGCTGGCGAGACGAGGACAATGAAGGTCGCCGCGAAGAGAAAATGGCGGAAGAGTGCTGGGATATGCTTGATCATGTGCATTGGGGAGAGGCGGGTTGGACGCATGCAGTCAGCGTTGACGGTGCCGGCAAAGCGACCCGTGGTCGACAGTTGAGCGCGGCCGACTGCTGCAGATCAGACGCATCTCGACGGCTCCTGGCATGCGCGGTCAACGGTAAACCAGTCTGCCGATTGAAACTCCAAGAGCGGCCGCCATCAGTCGGTCCGTTGTTGGTTTCGGGAGCGCATTGCCCCTCCTCATCCAGTTAACCCCTCCTCTCATGGAATCACCCTGCCCAGCATTCAAGTTCACGAGCGCTGCTCTCGCTTCGCTCGCTCTATCGGTGGCCGCTTTAGGCCAGTCCGCCGGCCCGTCCACGGCCGCCAATGCCGACGACATTGAATCGTCCAACGAAATCATCACGCTCGAGGCGTTTACCGTTAAAACGCAACGCGACGCCACCGGTTGGGGCGCGTCAGAAGCGGTCTCGGGCACGCGCACGGCCTCGGCCATTGTCGATCTGCCGTATTCGGTCGCTGTGGTGACCCGTGAGTTCATGGAGGCCTTCCAGATGAAAGATCTGGATGAGTTTGGCCTGTTTATCAGCGGTTTCACCCCGGGTGAAGTGGAGGCCGGCGGCGGTGGCGGCAGCCGTCTGCGTGGTTTTACGCCCCCGACCTATCGCAATGGTTTTCCCCGTTCGGGTGTCGGAGAAATCATGAACGTCGATCGCGTCGAGGTGATCAAGGGACCGCTGTCCGCGTTGTATGGACGTTCGGAACCAGGCGGTTTGGTGAATTATATCACGAAGAAGGCCAGCGCCACGCCGGAATACCGGCTGAGTGCGACCTATGGCACGCATGAATTCACCCGCGGTGAAATCTCGGCCACGGGTCCGCTTTCGGACAAGTTGTTCTACCGGGTCGATGGCTCCTACCAGCGATTCGAAGGCAACATGGATTTCTTCTTCCAGGAGACCTCGGCGATCAGCACGAGCTGGACCTATAAGTTCAGCAAGGACACGGCGCTCACCCTGGACCTCGAGCACATGGTGCGCGACGCCAACCAAGGAACCGCGATTCTCGGACGGCAAAATGGAGTGCGGGTTACCCGTCCGGACGGTGTGACAACGAACGCCAACCTGATCCTCGGCCCCTACGAGCCGCTGATCAATTTCAACATCTTCGGTCCGGATGCGCTCATCTCGCGGGAAGTTTCGACGTTGAACCTCCAGTTCGACCACAAGATCAACGAAGTGTGGAGCCTTCGGGTAAATGGACAGGCTTGGGATCGGATCCTCAACGAAAGTCGGTGGAGCTCGCCGCAGTATCAAATCGATACGGGCAAGTTCAATGCGCGTGAACCCTTTCTCGGCGAGCGGCCGCAGGACGCGATCGCTTTCCAGGCCGATGCGCTCGCGCACTTTCATACCGGAGCGCTCGAACACAAGTTCCTGATCACTCTCGATTACTCCGACACGAGCGATCACAACACGGACTACCGTTATGGCAACGGCACGAACGGCACGGCCAACGATCTGGCCGCGCTGCCCGCGGCCACCCGTGCGGTCGATCCGTTGAACCCCGTTTGGACGCCGCTGGAGCGTAATAAGTTCACGCGGCAAGCTCGCGACCAACTGACCGAGACGAAGATGATTGGCTCGTTCATCAGCGATCGCGTGAGCATGTTTGATGGCAAGGTTATCGCGATGGCCGGCGTGCGTCTGGACCAGGTGGAAGTCGCTTACAAGGATCGCTTCGCTCCGGCGAATAACCTGGATTCGAAGGAAGACCAGCTCACTTATACGACCGGCCTTACCTGGCGCATCAACCGCGAGAAGCTCGTGGCGTTCATCAACCACAGCACCTCGTTCGAGGGGAATCCCATCCTCGACCGCGGAATCGGCGGTCTGGTTGGGTTTGCTGAAGGCGAAGGCTGGGAGTTCGGATTCAAAGGGCTGCTGAACGGCAATGATTTCAGCTACACCCTGACGGCTTACGAGATCGAACGCACCAATCCTGCGGCCGACCCGGACTTCGTCGCCGGCTCCGGTCTGCCCCAGTATTTCGGTCTGCGCCTCGAACGCGTGCGCGGCGTCGAATTCGATTTCAGTTGGAGGGCAAATAAAGCGCTCACGCTCCGCGGTGGCATTGGTCTGCTCGATTCCGAGGTGGTGAGTGCGCCGGAGGAAAACATCACGGCAACCGTCTTGTCGGTGGTTGGCGAGCGGATGCAGCGGACGCCGGAAGTCACCGCCAATTTGGCGATGAGCTATCAGCTTCCGATCAAAGGCCTTTCGGTCGGCGCCTCGGTCAGCTATATCGACGAGATTATCATCGATTACGGGAACCGCATCACGACGCGCGCCCGCCAGGTCAATCCCGGCTACACCCTGCTCAACGCCTACATTTCCTACAACTTCCGCACGGGAGAGCAGGACAAGTATCGGCATAACATCCGCATCAATGGCCTCAATCTGACGGACAAGTATTATTGGACGGTTACCGGCCGCGAAGCCGTCGGCTTGCAGGTTCGTGGCTCCTATTCGTTGTCCTTCTAAAACATCGCCGCATCTCGGGCTTTGCCAATCCCTGCGCCACGCTCAGACCCACGGTCGGCGTGGCGCAACTTTCTCCCGTGAGTTTCCGCCGATTACATCTCTGCCGCGCTCGGGCCCGCGCATCGTTTGGCGGGATGCTGATCCTTGTCTCGGCATCGGCTGTGGGACGCCTGGCCGAGCGGACGACGGAGAAACGAGCGCCTGGCGCGTGGCGCTGCCGGCGGCCGGATGGGCCGTGATCACCCTCGATTCTTAATGCCGATGAAACTCCTCCGCTTCTTTTTCTCTCTTTTGCTGGGCTCCGCCGCGTTGAGCGCGTTGGCGGCTGACGCAGTGCGTTACCGGATACAACTGCAGGCCAACGGTGATCTCCGCGTCGAACGCGATGGCGCGGAAGCCTGGATCTTCGCGCCCGAGTTCCTGGTGCAGTTTCGCGAAACCGATCCGAAGCTGGCCATGCGCCCGGGTAATGTGCCTCGCGTCAGCTACAATGTCGCTACGTGGGAGGCGAATGTGCGCGGCGCCGCGGCGCTCGCGGGCGTGAAGCGCTCCACGGCGCAAGCAGGCGACGGATTCGACGATCGTATCCTCGATGGCGAAACGAAGACCCGCACGGCTGACGTCTTTGCCGCTGCGCCTGGTGAAACCGTGCGCGCTTCCGGGTGGGAACGTCAGGGCGACACCGTGCATTATCGTTTTCCGGAGAACGAGCGTTTCGAACTCGTGGCGGCGGTGACGTTGCCGGCCCAGGGCCGGGCCGAGCCGGTGCTGACTTATACGCTGACGCCGAAACTCGCAGGCTGGTTCTCCGCCGGCTATGTCGGAGCTCCTCGGGTCGATGTGGCGTCCGCCGCCGAGTTCTGGCAGCCGTTTCTCTGGCAGGAGCGGCGTTTCCCGCACCAGTCGTTTGTGACCGCGGCGTTTCAGTGTCCGGTCCCCGCCACGTTTGTGCGCCGCGGCGACGCCGTTGTCGGCGTGGTGGTCGATGCGGACGAGTTTCCCTTTCAGCCGTTGCCGTTGCTCGACAACAGCCGCTTCGGTGTCGCGCTTCGCAATCCCGCCGGCCAGGCGCAGCCGATGACGTTCGGGCCGCTGATGGGCGGCACCGGGTCGCGCCGCGGGGCGGGGGAGGCATTCACGCTCAAGCTCCGCCTCTACGTCGGCCACGGCGAACTGACCCAAGCTTACGAGGAGACCGCACGCCGGCTTTACGCCTTCCGCGATTACCGCCGCAACGCCATCGCCTCCCTCAACGAAACGCTCGACAACATGATCGACTACGGGATGAGCCACTACAGTTGGTTCATCGACGAACTGAAAGGCTGCGCTTATTCGACCGACGTGCCCGGCGCCGTGAAGAATGTTTCTTCGCTCAACCCGCTCAATTTCGCGCTCGTGGCCGACAACGAGGCGATCTTCCAGCAGCGCGCCTATCCGATCGCAGAGTATCTATTGTCGCGCGAGAAGTTCCTGTTCTCCCTCGACCCGGAGCAAAAAATCCAAAGCCCTTCGCGTGCACTCAAAGGACCGGCTGCTCCGGTCAGCGAACTGGCCACGCTCGCGGGCATCACGCATGGCGCGTCGCCCGTGTTCCAGCGCCTGGCGAGCGGTTTGATGGGACAGGACCGCACGTTGAACCTCGACGACGTTTCACCTGGCGACAGCTGGCAGAACAACCTGCGCATGCATCAGGTCACCGGCGACCCGCGCCAACTCGAGAAAGCGCGGGCGGGCGCCGATGCCTACCTCGCGACACGCATGGCGAAAGGCGCGGGTGGTTTCGAGGATGCGGGCTTGTTTTTCTGGACGGCGTTCACACCGAAGTGGATCGACCTGTTCGAGCTCTATGAAGCAACGGGCGAGAAACGCTACCTCGAGGCCGCGCGTCTCGGCGCCCGACGCTACACGATGTTCACCTGGATGGCGCCGCGCATCCCGGACGAGTCAATCACGGTCAATCCGGGCGGCAACGTGCCGGTTTACTGGTATCTCCAGAGCAAGGGCCACCTGCCGATGAAGTCGCCTGAGGAGCAGGTGCCGGCGTGGCGTCTTTCCGAAATCGGCCTCACCCCCGAATCGTCCGGCACGATGTCCGGCCACCGCGGGATATTCATGGCGAACTACGCGCCGTGGATGCTGCGCATTGCGGCGGTCACCGGGGATTCGCTGCTGCACGACGTGGCGCGTTCGGCCGTCGTTGGTCGCTATCGGAACTTCCCGGGCTATCACATCAACACGGCTCGCACGACGATCTACGAGAAGGCCGATTATCCTCTCCGCGACCACAAGGAACTCAGCGTGAATTCCTTTCATTATAACCACATCTGGCCGCACATGAGCATCCTGTTGGATTTTCTCGTAACGGACGCTTTCGCGCGTTCGCGCGGCGAGATCGATTTCCCATCCCGCTTCATCGAGGGCTACGCTTACTTGCAGAGCAAATTCTACGGCGACCGCCCCGGCCGATTCTTCAAGTATCGCGACGCCACGCTGTGGATGCCGCAGCGGCTGATGAAGACGGGCAACGTCGAGATCAATTATCTGACCGCGCGCGGGGACAGCCGACTGTATATCGCGTTTACCAATCAATCGTCCGAGACCGTGACCACCGAGGTGGAACTCAACGCGGAACTCCTGCCGACGGTGGCAAACAAAACCTACCAGGTGAAAACACTCGCCGGCGACAGCGCGGGCACGGCGAAGCAACTGAACGACGGGCGCCTTCGCGTGACGGTCGCGCCAATGGGCCTGACCGCGGTAGCGATCGAGGAACTGCAAGTCACGCCGCGCTTCCAGCACAAATTGCTGGATGCTGCTGCCGGGCAGGCATGGAAGACCGATTATCTGGAACTCGACTGGGGGCGCGCCCGCGCGATGGTGCTCAACTTCGGGCCCGCCATGCGCACGGCCTACGTTTACCTGCAGGCGGACGATTCCGAATTTCGCGAGTCGACGCTCGAGTATGAGATCGACGGACGGAAGCAGACGGTCGCGGATGCGGAGTATCCCTTCGAGTTCACGGTAACGCTTCCGAACCACGCGACGGCGTTCAATTTTCAACTGCGCGGTCGAACCGTCGATGGTCGCGAGACCGAGTCCGCATCGGCCGCGCTTTATCGGTAAACTTCTCGTGATCGTGCTTTCTTTCTCCGGCAACGGGCGAATCTCGAGACAAGCGGCTTCGTTGGTCGACTGTAGACCTTTTCCCGAGCTGAGGTGCGGGCGCGCACGAGCACATTGTCGTAAAGCCCAAGCCTGATACGCGATCCTCATGCCTGACGCTTCTTCCTCCGCTGCTTCCTCTCCTTCGCCTTCCGTTACCGTGCGCAAGATTCCGCACCTGCGATGGTGGATCGTCGGGATGATCTTTTTCGCGTCGGTGTTGAACTACATGGATCGACAGACGCTCTCGATCCTCGCGCCGACGATCATGGAGGATCTGAAGCTCTCGAACGAGGATTACGCGTCGGTGCTCAACCTGTTCCTCGTGGCCTACACGATCGCCTACCTGTTCTCTGGCCGGGTGGTGGACAAGTTCGGGGTGCGCGTCAGCCTGGCCGTGTTTGTCGGGTGGTGGTCAGTGGCGAACATCTTCACGGCGTTTGCGCGGTCGTTCGCATCGCTGGGAGTTTTCCGTTTTCTCCTCGGGCTGGGCGAGGCCGGCAACTACACGGCTGCGCCGAAGGCAGTGTCGGAATGGTTTCCGCCGAAGGAGCGCGGCATCGCGATCGGGATTTACACGCTCGGAGGCACGATTGGCGCCACGATTGCACCGGTCGTGATCGTCGGCCTGGCGAGCTGGCATAGCTGGCAGGCGGCCTTTGTCGTCACCGGCATAGCCGGCTTGGTTTGGCTGGTTCCGTGGCTCTGGTTATATCGAAAGGTCGAGGATCATCCGCGATTGGGCGATGCCGAGCGCAACCTCATCACCAGCGGGATCGAGGCCGAGAAAGCGGCCGGCATGGAGGAGGGATGGGGGCGCTGGTGGCATTTGTTTATCCGCAAGGAATTCTGGTGCCTCACGCTGGGGCGGATGTTGACCGACCCAGTGTGGTATTTCTTCCAGTTCTGGTTCGCCAAATATCTCTACGACGAGCGCGGGCTTTCACAGATGTCGCTTTCGGTGACGTGGGTGATTTTCCTCGCGGCCGATATTGGCGCCCTCAGCGGCGGATGGTTTTCCGGTCTGCTGATCAAACGCGGCCATTTGCCCGCGAACAGCCGGCTTTGGATCATGCTGGCCTGTGCGGCGGTGGTGCCGCTCGCCGCGATGATTCCGCAGATTGGCGGCCTTTGGGTGGTGCTCGCGATCGGCATGTGTGCGGTGCTCGCGCACATGGCGTGGCTGATCAACCTGAGCGCGCTGGTGGTTGACGTGGTGCCGCGCGCGTCGCTCGGCATGACCTTCGGCATCGTGGCTGCGGGCAGTTCGCTCGGCGGGATCCTGATGAACAAGGCGGTAGGTGCGATCGTCACCACGCATTCCTACGCCCCGGCGTTTTATCTAATGGCGGTGCTTCATCCCATGGCGTGGCTGCTGTTGTGGCAGATCCGTCGCCGGAAAACGTCCGCCCCAGCCCCAGCTCCTCTTCGCTCATGATTACTTCCTCTCCAAAGCCGCATCGAGAACTGGCGACTCGCCAATTGAGCACCGACCTCGTGATAGTGGGAGGAGGCTTGGGAGGCGTATGCGCGGCGATCACGGCCGCGCGCGAAGGGATCAAGGTTGTGCTCGTGCAGGACCGTCCCGTGCTGGGCGGCAATTGTTCAAGCGAAGTTCGCTTGTGGATTCTCGGTGCCACGTCGCACATGGGAAACAACAACCGCTGGGCGCGCGAGGGAGGGGTTATCGACGAGATTCTCGTCGAGAACACATTTCGCAATCGCGAGGGCAACCCGCTCATTCTTGACACGATCATTCTGGAAAAAGTGGTCAAGGAACCGAACATCACCCTGCTGCTGAACACGGCGGTGTTCGAGGCGACAAAGAAGGATGCGGACACGATAGCGAGCGTGCGCGCGTTCTGTTCGCAGAACTCCACACTCTACGAAATCAGTGGGCCACTTTTCTGCGACGCCTCGGGTGACGGCGTGCTCGGTTTCATGTCAGGCGCTGCCTTCCGAATGGGAGCGGAATCCAGCGAAGAGTTCGGCGAGAAATTCGCACCGTCGAAGGAATACGGCGAGCTGCTCGGACACTCGCTCTATTTTTATTCGAAGGATACGGGGACGCCGGTGAAGTTCACGCCACCGAGTTATGCGCTCACCGACATCACGAAGATTCCGCGCTGGCGGCAGTTCAATGCGAAGGAGCAGGGCTGCAAACTCTGGTGGATCGAATACGGCGGCCGGCTCGACACGGTGCACGCGACCGAAGACATCAAATGGGAGCTCTGGCGTGTGGTGTATGGCGTCTGGAATCACATAAAAAACTCCGGGCAATTTCCCGAGGCGGCGAACTACACGCTCGAGTGGGTCGGCACGATTCCTGGCAAGCGCGAGAGCCGTCGCTTTGAGGGCGATTACATGCTTCGGCAGCAAGACATCGTGGAACAACGCACGCACCCGGATGCCGTCGCGTTTGGAGGATGGTCTCTCGATCTGCATCCGTCCGACGGTGTGTTTAGCGAGAAACCCGGGTGCAACCAATGGCACTCCAAGGGCATCTATCAAATTCCACTCCGCTGTCTTTATAGCCGGAATATCAAAAACCTCTTTCTGTCGGGACGCATCATCAGTGCGTCGCACGTGGCTTTCGCTTCCAGTCGAGTGATGGCAACCTGCGCTCATGTCGGCCAGGCCGTCGGCGTAGCGGCGGCGATATGCCGACGCGATGGCGTGCTGCCGCGCGATGTGACGGAAACCCCGCGGCTCACCGAACTGCAGATGCGTCTGCAGCGAAGCGGACAACACATTCCAGGAATGCCGCTCCGAGACCCGAAGGATTTGGCGCCGCAAGCGAAGATCGTTGCGTCGAGCGAATTCGTATTGAGCGAACTGCCGCCGGATGGACCGTTGCTCAAGTTGAGCGATGGCTGGGCAATGATGATTCCCGTCACCGCTGGCACGCGTCTCGATTTGACGGTGTGGACCGAAGTGGCCGCCAACACTCAATTGCGCGTCGAACTTCGCGAGAGCAGCCGCGCGTATAATCATACGCCTGACGTGACCCTGGAAACGAAGCAGCACTCGCTTACCCGGGACTCGCGGACCGTGCGCACGAAGTTTGATCATGTTTTCGAAGAGGCACGTTATGCTTTCGTGTGCTTCTTCGGCGATGCGAACGTCCAACTCCGCACCAGCGAGCACCGCGTGACGGGCGTGCTTTCGTTGTGTCACGCGGTGAACCTCGCCGTCGCGAAATCCGCCGTGCAAACGCCGACGGAAGACATCGGCGTGGACTCATTCGAATTTTGGCAGCCGAGGCGTCGACCCGCTGGACAGAACATCGCAATGCGTTTCGAACCGCCGATCTCGCTTTTCAGCGCGACCAATGTGGTGAGTGGAATCTCGCGCCCGACCAACCAGCCCAACGCATGGGTGGCCGCGCTCGCGGAAGAAAAACCTTCACTGACCCTTACGTGGCCCGAAGCGCAGTCGATCGCCCGAATCGAGCTCATGTTCGACACGGACTACGACCATCCGATGGAGTCCGTGCTGCAGGTTCACCCCGAAAGTCGAATGCCCTTCTGTGTGCGTGGATATCGGGTATTCGACGCCGCCGGAAACGTGCTCGCAAACTGCCGTGAGCAATACCAATCGCGCGCAATCATTGTTCTGCGGGCAAGTGTTCGCACTCAGTCGCTGCGCATCGAACTCGATCGGCCGGAAAACAATGTTCCCGCGGCGCTGCTCGGCGTGCGTTGCTACGAACACGCGAATCCGTAACCGGGTTTCGTGAGCTCGGCCGGGCGCGCCGCTCCCGCCGAGCAAGGTTTCCTGAATCAATCCAAGAAACCGCGGAAAGACGGGATCGTCGGGCGCTTGCTCGGTGTGGGGCGACGGCGGCGGTAGGTGCCGTCGTCTTTGCGCAGGGTGAAACCGTCCTGATAGTGGCTGTCGACCAGAACGACCTTCGGATGCTCCGGCACGCCGGTCGCATTCAGATTGAGCAACGTGAGGACCTGCTTGAGCGCTTCGTGTCCAACGAGGTCGTAACGATGATTCGCACCGAATGCGTCGACCGGAGGCTCCGAAACATCGATGCTGGCGAACGCCACGTCCTGCGGCACGCGCAGTTTGATCGAACGCAGGATTTCATAAACCGAACCCGCACTGATAATCACGTCGGGTCGGTAGGCGGCGAACCAGTCGGACACGCTTTCTTTCGAGATCATCGATTTTGCGAGGATCGGGATGCGTGATTCCGGAGGAATTTTCGACTGATAGAACAAAAACGATGACGTGAAGAGTTTATGGCCGATGCCCCCTTCATTGTAGGTCATGACGAGGCCGATCCGTTTGTATTTTTTCGCAACGCAGGTCGCGATCAACTCGTCCATCATCTGCAGGTAGTTTGGACACGCGCGGCTGATCCGCGGCTCCTCGATACTGTAGCCGGCCGTTGCTACGCAGAGATCGCTGCAGTCGAAATCGAGCCGTGCCACACCGCTGCGGCAAGGCGCGATGATCACGCCTTTGATCCCGCGAGCGAGGATGATGCTGCGCACGCGACGCAATGACATGCCCGGGTCATCGGGGTAGAAGGTATCGATGCCGAAGCCGGCAACGGCGGCGATTTGTTCGGCGCCGGCCAGCAGGCCCTGGATCGGCGGATAGTCAGCGAGCAGTTTACGGGTGAGTTCCGGAACGATGATGGCGATCTTTGATGCCGTCCGACGCGAACGAGGAGCACGGAGGTGCGCCATCAATTCCGTGACACGAGGATCGCGACGATACCCCATTTCTTCCGCTTGGGAGATGATCTCGCTCCGACGTTCCGGCGAAATCTTGGGGCTGTTCTTGAGCGCAAGTGAAACCGCCGACACTGAAACACCAATTTTGCGCGCGACGTCGCGCATGCTGACGTGGGGTAATCCGGACACGGTGCATCGAAGCTGCGACCGAAGCAGGTCAGGTCAACGGTAAACCGAGCCGGTTTGATCAACCGTTGACCAGCGAAGTGCAGCCGCGGGTTCAGGCCCAAGCGGCGTCAATTCGCGGTGCTAGCGCGACGTGATGGGCGTTAGTGAGCGACGGGCGTTCCCGCGATGAAGTTGCCCCAGCCGATCACCACGGTGGAACCGACGAGAGTCAGCAGCATCATCGCGACGATCATCCGTGTGCGCACCCTGACTCCACGCCACTCGCGAAAGTAGAGCCCCCACAGGGTGCTGAAAACGATGATGCTCGCCATGTGCAGCGTCCAACTGGAGAAGCGATAATCTCCCATCTGGCTTTCGCCCATCTGATAGAAAAAGAACTGAAGATACCACGTGACGCCTGCGACCGCGCAGAAGAACCAGTTTCGGATCAGTGGCACCCGGCCGGTCGTAGCCTCCATTCCGGTGGCAGCTGTGGGCACGGTGTGACCCGGTTCGGTTGCGACGAAACCCAGGGTGGTGCGTCGATTGGCGTGGGTGGAAAAGTATTCGCGTCCTGATCCGTTACGCACGTGGAGAATGCCGCACCAGACGACATTGGTGGTGAGCCCGCCGAGAAGAATCACGACAAGCACCGGGAGCCCCACCCACAACGGCCCCGTGCCGTGTTGCGCGGAGAGCTTTGAGATCGGTTCGCCGAACTGAAATCCGAACGCGAAACATGCGCTCATGATGCCGGAGAACGTCGCGATGAGCAGGCCTTTCGGAAAATCGAATTCCTTGACGGACGATTCGCTCGTTGTGCGGACTTCCTTCTCCTTGCGCAGCCCGGCGATGGCTCCGATGGCGATGCCGGCTAAACAGATGCCGACACCCGCGAACACCATCTGGCCCGACGTCGTTGCGAGTAGACGCTCGGCGAATTCGCCTTTGACCAGCGGCGGAATGAGCGTGCCGAACGCCGCGCAGAAACCGAGAGCGATCGCCATGCCGAGCGACATCCCAAGGTAGCGCATCGTAAGCCCGAATGTCAGGCCACCGGTGCCCCACAATACGCCCATCAGATAAGTCAGCCAGAAGGTGCGTGAATCTGTTTCCTGCAACACGGCCCAGAGATCGTTGGAGAGAATTGCGCCCGCCGCCCACGGAGCGATCAACCAACTGAAGATGCCGCCGGCGAGCCAGTAGGTTTCCCACGACCATCGAGGCACGCCTTTGTAGGGCACGTAGAAGCTGCCGGAGGCGAGGCCACCCAGCCAATGAAAGAGAACGCCGAAAAGAGGATTGGGGCTCACAGGGAGTAAAGAGCGTCGAGAATCCGGTTCGCGCTTTCCCGGAGAAGCGCGGGGTCGTTAGAACGTTGACTTGGACGGCTCGCGATCGCTCAGCGTCTTCCGCTCCGAAATGTGGGGTAACTATTCCGGCCTGATAATACCGCGAATCCGCCTTTCCTCGTGAGGGTGGGCGAGGAGACTCTCTCCTGAGATCACGGCTCGAACTGCGGAAACGCGGCTTGTGTTTCGAGTTTCACGGGACCGACCAATCCGGAGCGCAGAAGGAGCATATCCTTGGTATAGTGTTTCCACGTCGCGAAGGCGACGCGGCCTGAGGTGCGCTTCACCTGTGGGTTGCGCCACCATTCAGGAAGTTCGAGCAGGGCGTCGCGGCGGCTGGCCTCGGCGCCCGTATCGTAAATCATGTCGGCAGGCAGCGCTTCGTCGCCAATCAAGCGATTAGTCCAACGATTCGCGATGGTGATGGATAATGTGTTCTCGCCAACTTTGAGGTGGTCCGTGACCGCGAGACGGAAGGGTGGCCTCCATTGCGCTGGGAAAGCATGGCCGTTCAAGGTCACTTGCGCGAGATCGTGCACCGAGCCGAGATCGAGGATCTGGCGTTCGCCGCGTTTCAGCGAACCCGCGGTCACATTGAATTTGATCTGGTAGTTGGCGGAGCCAGCGAAATAGCGCACCCCGGGATTCCGGTGTTCGCTCAGCGATGCGAGCTGCTCGAGCGCGATTGAGGGAGGCGCGCCGCGATTGGGTTGGAAGGCGACTTGCCATGTGCCTTGGATTTCCGAGGCGGGAGCCACAGCGGCGATCGTGCGCGTTTCCGTTTTCCCGTCCGACCATTTTATCGCGTAGTCACCCACAGGCAGATTCGGCAGTCCCAGCGAATCGGCGAAGGGTTGTCCGGCGTGGGTGATCGCCACCGGCCAGCGTTCCGGCGCGGGCTTTTCGAACACAACGAAGATCGAGTCACCATCAGCAAACGTGAGATCGACAAGCGTGTGCGCTCCTTCGATGCGCCAGCTCGATGCGGTTTTGGTAGTGCCATTGACGGGATCCCAAAGCTCCGGCACGCGATCGGTCGTGCGGAATTTGAGCGTGGCGGTGAACGCTGTGCGCGTTTGGTTCGTCACGAAATAAATATCCGTCTTCCCGTCCCGACGGTGAAAGAAACGCACGTCGGGTTCGGGAACATCACGGCTTTCAACGCCGAAATCCAAGGGCACCCCGGCGACCACCAGCTTTGCGGCGAGTTGCTCCTTTGGGAGCGGCGCCGAGTTTTCATTCGCAGGCCAGATTTCGGCGACGAGTTCGTTCCAATCGGCGAGACTGGTCGTGAGATCGAGCAAGCCCTGCGGCGCGAAAGGCGCGGGGCCGAGGAATTTTGCGCCGGCTCTCTTGAGCCGCGCGAGTTGCTGTAGCGTGTCGAGGCTGGTCGTCCATCGGTCCGGCATCAGCAGCACTTGGTAGGATTGGCCCGACGGCAGGATCAGCATGCCGTTCTCCACTTTGACGCTCGCGAGCTGGAACGGCGCAAGCAGATCGCTTTGGTAGCCTTTGGGCGCGGGCTGATCGAGATTCCGCTGTTCGCTTTGCAGGCGCTCTGGGTAGAGCG
>JAFAAS010000072.1 GCA_023426435.1 Verrucomicrobiota bacterium
CTGCCCGTTCGACGCGATCAAGATGGACCAGGTCTTCGAAATCGCGCCCGCCGATCGCTTCGACGCCCTGCTTCTCCGCCGCGAACAACTCGCCAAACCCAACACCTACTTCCACCAAATCCGCCCCACCGAAGCCGCCGAAGTCGACACCCGCCTCGCCGCCGAACGCCAGGCCGCCGCCGAAAAAGCCAAAGCCGCCGCCGCCGCCGCCGCTGCCAAAGCCGCCGCCGCAAAAAACCCACCGCCCGCCCAACCCGCCGACGCGCCGAGCGCGGACGCCCCCAAGCCTCCGCCCGCCGCATGACCGGATCTTTCTGCCCCTCCGTAGCTACGAGCGTGAGCGAGTGGCTAAACCTCGCGCCCGTCCACTCGCTCACGCTCGCAGCTACAACCGCCTCCTGCCTCGAACACGCCCCGCTCGCCGCCCGCGACTGGCTCGTATCCATTTTTCCACCACCGCTGCAGTGGCTCGTCCACCACCTCATCACCATCGTCGCCGTCCTCGCCGTCTTCGGCCTCTTCTTCGCCTTCCTTACCATCGTCGAACGCAAGCTCCTCGGCCGCATCCAAAACCGCCTCGGCCCCAACCGCACCGGCCCCTTCGGCTTCCTCCAACCGTTCGCCGACGCGATCAAAGCGCTCACCAAGGAAGACATCGTTCCGTCCTCCGCCGACAAACTCCTCCACTTCCTCGCACCCGTCGTCGTCTGCACGTTCGCCTTGATGACCTTCGCCGTCCTCCCGTTCGGCCGCGAACTCATCCCGGTCGAACTCGACGCCGCCGTCCTCTACTTCTTCGCCGCCGGCGCCGCCACCGAGCTCGCCATCTTCATGGCCGGCTGGTCCAGCCGAAACAAATACTCGCTCCTCGCCGCCATGCGCGCGCTCGCCCAGCTCATCAGCTACGAGCTCCCGCTCCTCCTCGCCGTCGTGCCCGTCATCATGCTCTCCGGCACGCTCTCTACCCAAAACATCGTGCTCGCCCAGGGCGGCTGGACCTTCGGCGTCCTTCCTCATTGGCACATCTTCACCCCGTGGGGCGCCTGCGCCTTCCTCATCTTCCTCATCGCCGCGCTCGCCGAAACCAACCGCTCGCCGTTCGACCTTCCCGAAGCCGAAAGCGAACTCATCGCCGGCCATCTCACCGAGTATTCAGGCTTCAAATACGCGCTTTTCTTCATGGCCGAATACTTCGGCATGACCGCTCTCTGCGGCCTCGGCGTCACGCTCTTCCTCGGCGGCTGGCAGGCGCCGTTCGCCTTCCTCGAGTTCATCCCGTCCTACGTCTGGTTCGGCCTGAAACTCTTCGCGCTCATCCTCGTGCTGATCTGGATCCGGGGAACGCTCCTCCGCCTCCGCATCGACCAGCTCACGCGTCTCTCGTGGAAATTCCTCGTCCCGCTCGCGCTGATTAATCTCGGCAACGCCGCTTTCTGGTCGCTCACCGCCGATCTCCCGCCCGTCCTCCAACTCGCGCGCTGGCTCGTCTCGATCGCGCTCGTCGTCATCCCCCTCGTGCTCATCGGCCGCCGCCTGAGCACCGGCCTCGCGCCACGAACCTACCGCTACGCGTGATGAAATTTTCGAATCTCGAATTTCGATTTTCGATTTCCCGCCCGACACACCACCGAGCGGAAACCGCGACGGTTTGGAAAATTCGAAAATCCAAAATCGAAAATCCAAAATGATCGCCCTCGCCATCATCGCCGCCCTCACGCTCGCCAGCGCCGCGCTCGCGATGACGCGCCGCAATCTCATCCACGCCGCCCTCCTTCTCATCTTCACCTGGGCCGGCCTCGCGGCGTTCTATCTCTGGGCCGGCGCCGAGTTCATCGCCTTCGCGCAAATCCTCATCTACGTCGGCGCGGTCTCGATGATCGTCCTCTTCGCCGTGCTGCTCACCAAACGCACGCTCGTCGACGCCCCGATCGACGCCTCTTCCCACCGCCGCGCTTTTCTCGCCGTGATCGCCGGCGGCGCAATCTTCGGCCTGCTCGCTTTCGCCATCACGCAGACGAACTTCGCTCCACCTCCCGATCGCGCTCCCATCGCCGAAGTCCGTCAGCTCGGCTTCCAACTGATGGGCCCTCACGCCCCCTCGCTCCTCGTCGCCGGCGTGCTCCTCACCGTCGCACTCATCGGCGCCACGATCATCGCTGCGACTGAAAGTAGCGCGGTCAATCTGACCGCGGCTCGGCCAGATGAGCACGGTCAGATTGACCGTGCTACTTCGGCTCCATCGGACCACCCCTCCGCATGAGCACTGTTTCTCCGCTCCACCTCTGCCTCCTGTTCTCCGCCGCGCTCTTCACGCTCGGCCTCGTCGCCGCGCTCACGCGCAGCAACAGCATCCTCGTCCTCCTCGGCGTCGAACTGATGCTCAACGCCGCCAACCTGAACTTCATCGCCTTCTGGCGCTTCGGCCCGTCGCCCGCACCTGCGACAGGAATCATCTTCGTCCTCTTCTCCATCGCCATCGCCGCCGCCGAAGCCGCCGTCGGCCTCGCCCTGGTGATCGCGATTTACCGCCACCAAAAAAACATCCGCCTTCAAGAGGCGAACCGCCTCAAGGGCTAAGCAGGCCATGGCCGCGAAAAGGCACAAAGATTCGTCTTCTCTACCGGCAAGCGTCGCCCGCGCGCCTATAGGCGCCTCGCGCGCAACATTCGCAGAAGGAGATTTTGCGCCTCTTTGCGGCCAATCCTCATGAGCTTCAGCGCCCAACATCTCTGGCTCATTCCCGCTCTCCCTCTCTTCGCGGCAGTAATCGGTGCTTTGTTGCCCCGAAACAAACGCACGTTTGCCGCCTCGATTTCCATCGTCGGAATCTCCGCCTCCTTCTTCGTTTCGCTCCTCGCTCTTCTTGCGGCCCTCCGCGATCCCGCCGCCCACCACACCTTCAACTTCACCTGGTTCGATCTCGGCCCCGCGCCGCTTCGCCTCGGCTTTCTCCTCGATCCGCTCACCGCCTTCATGGGCGTGATGGTCACGTTCGTCAGCACGCTGATCTTCATCTTCAGCCTCGGCTACATGAAGGACGACGCGAACTTCACGCGTTTCTTCTGCTTCCTCAGTCTCTTCGCCGCCGCGATGCTCGGCATCCTCGTCGCCAACAGCCTGCTGCTCCTCTTCATCTCCTGGGAGCTCGTCGGCCTCGCCTCCTATCTCCTCATCGGTTTCTGGTTCCACAAGCCCGCCGCTGCCGCCGCCGCGAAAAAGGCCTTCATCACCACGCGTATCGGCGATCTCGGTTTTCTCCTCGGCCTCCTCTGGCTCTACGACGCCTCCGGCTCGCTTCTCTTCTACGACGGAGGCGCCGGTATCCTGGAAACAACTACCCTCGCCTCGCTTTCAACCCAGACCGTTCTCGGCGGACTCGCCGTATCCACTGGCATAGGACTCCTCCTGTTCTGCGGCGCCGTCGGAAAATCCGGGCAATTCCCCCTTCACGTCTGGCTCCCCGACGCCATGGAAGGCCCGACACCCGTCTCCGCGCTCATTCACGCCGCCACGATGGTCGCCGCCGGCGTGTTGCTCATGGCGCGCGTCTTCCCGCTGCTCACGCCCGACACGCTCAACGTCATTGCGTTCGTCGGCGCCACCACCGCGCTTCTCGGCGCCTGCCTCGCCGTCGCGCAAAACGACCTCAAGCGCATCCTCGCCTACTCCACTGTCTCCCAACTCGGCTACATGATGCTCGCGATCGGCGTCGGCGCATGGACCGCCGCGATCTTCCATCTTCTCACCCACGCGTTCTTCAAAGCCCTCCTCTTCCTCGGCGCGGGTTCCGTCATCCACGCTGCGCATCACGAACAGGACATCCGCCGACTCGGCGGGCTCGCGCCGAAGATGAAACTCACGTTCGCCACCTTCGCCATCGGCATGATGGCGCTCGCCGGCGTGCCGTTCCTCTTCTCCGGTTTTTGGAGCAAGGAAGCCATCCTCCACGCCGCGCACGCCTGGCCCGTCTCCCACCTGCCTTTCTACGTCGGCCTCGTCGCTGTCGTGCTCACCGCGTTCTACATGACGCGCCTCCTTGCCGAAGTTTTCCTCGGCAAACCTCGCTCTCCTTCCGCCGATCACGCGCACGAAAACTCCGCCGTGATGACCGTGCCGCTCGTCCTTCTCGCCGCGTGCGCAATCCTGCTCGGCTTTCTAGGCACGCCCGCGTGGCCCTGGCTGCAGGCGAAGCTCAGCGCGTCCGAGGCAGGGCGCGTCGTCCCCAACGCGCCGATCCTCTTCGACTGGCACGCGCTCTGGGAAAGCCCAGGCCTGATGCTCCTCTCGATCGCGCTCGTCGGCGTCGGACTCGCCCTCGGCGCATTCCTCTACGCTCGCAAATCCGCCCAACGCACCTCCGCCGACGCCCGCGACCCGCTCGCCTCCGTCGCTCCGCGCATCTTCATCACCCTCGCGAACCGACTCTACTTCGACGAACTCTACGCCGCCACGTTCGGACGTCTGACCGTCGCGCTCGCGCGCGTGGCCGACTTTCTCGATCGCTTTGTTTTCGACGGCGTCATCCGCGCGATCTCCGCCTTCGCCCGAGTTTTCGGGCTCATGAACCAGCAGGCCGAGGAAAACGCGATCAACGCCGGCTTCGATACCACCAGCGAAAAACTCCGCGCCAGCGCCCACGGCTACTCCCGCCGTCAAACCGGCGCCGCCCACGGCTACCTGCTCACGCTCGCCGTCGCGTTCGCCGTGCTCGCGCTCGTCCTCGTGATCGGAGGTGCGCGATGAACTCGCTCCCTCTCCTCTCCTTCACGATTTTCGCGCCCTGGCTCGGGGCCGCCGTGCTCGCGTTGTTTCGTTTCTCTCCCAACGCCGCCCGCAACGTCGCCGTCGCTTTCAGCCTCACCACGCTCCTTCTCTCCGTCGCCCTGCTCTCTTCCTTCGAATCTTCCGCGACCGGCCTCCAATTCGTGGAGCGCCATGCATGGATTCCATCGCTCAACATCACGTATCATCTCGGCTTGGACGGACTCAGCCTCCTCCTCGTCTTGCTCACCGGCATCATCGCACCGATGGCGCTGCTCGCCTCGCGCAACGAAGCCCGCGACACCCGCGCGTTTCACATTCTCTTTCTTCTCCTTCAAGGCGCCGCGCTCGGTGTCTTCCTCGCGCTCGATTTCTTCCACTGGTTCATCTTCTGGGAGCTCAGCCTGATCCCCGCCTTCTTCCTCATCAAACTCTGGGGCGGCGGTTCAAATCAGAGCGGTCACGCCGCCGCCACCCGCGCCGCGTATCAGTTTGTCCTCTACACCATCGGCGGCAGCGCGTTCATGCTCGCCGGTTTCGCCGCCCTCTTCGCCGTCAGCGGCACGCTCGACTTCACGCAACTCGCCGCCCTCCGCGCCGACGGCACGCTCGCGACTCAACTCTCCGAAACCTGGGCCTGGATCATCTTCGCCGGCGTGTTGCTCGGTCTCGCCGTCAAAGTCCCGCTCTTTCCCTTCCACACCTGGCTCCCCTCGACCTACGCCGAAGCGCCCACCGGGGTATCGATGTTTCTCACCGCGGTGATGTCGAAGATGGGCCTCTACGGTTTCCTTCGCATCCTCTGGCCGCTGTTTCCCGCCGAGCTTCATGCCATCGCCACGCCACTTCTCTGGCTCGCCCTCGGCGGCGTGGTGCTCGGCGCGTTCGCCGCGCTGCGACAAACCGACTTGAAACGCATGATCGCGTATTCGTCGGTCAACCACCTGAGCTACTGCCTGCTCGCGCTGTTCGCCGTCGCCTCCGCCGCGCAACCTGCGCCCGCCGCCGCAGCGTCCGCCTTCAGCGGCACGCTGCTCCAAATGTTCAACCACGGCCTTTCCGCCGCGGCCCTCTTCTTCTGTATCGGAATTCTCGAGACGCGCAGCGGAGGCCGGCGCGGTTTGAACGATTTCGGCGGTGTGCGCACCGCGATGCCCGTCTTCGCCGGGCTCTGCGGGATCGCGATGTTTTCGTCGCTCGGCCTGCCCGGCCTCAACGGCTTCATCGGCGAGTTCCTCATCTTCCGCGGCGTGTGGGGTTTCGCTCCCTGGGCCGCCGCCATTGCGACGCTCGGCCTCTTCGCCACCGCGCTCTTCCTGCTCACTTTCTGGCAACGTGTCTTCCACGGCCCAGCCACGTCTTCGACCGCCGCCTTCCGCGATCTCTCCAAACGCGAGATTGCCGTTCTCCTCCCTGCCATCGCGCTGATGTTCCTGCTCGGCCTCTACCCGCAGCTCGTCATCCGCCTCTTCAACCCACTCATCACGCAATGGGCGTCCTCGCTGCCGTGAAGAAATCAAGAATGGCTGCAAAAACGCGCAAAGAGTCGCAAAGAACTCTCCATCATTTTTGCGCGTTCTGCGCCTCTTTGCGGCCATGCCTTCGACCATGAACGCGCTGCCCTGCACAATCTACGTTTCCTTCCTCGGCGCGCTGCTCGCGCTGGCCGCAGGAACGCGTTCCGCCCACGCCGCGCGCTGGACCGCGCTGATCTCCGCCCTCTTCGCTTCGGCACTCACCTTCTTCGCGGCATTCGATTTCACGCCGGCCGCCGCCGTCCAGCCGCTCGTCGACATTTCCTGGATACCGCAGCTCGGGATTCGCTACCAACTCGGTGCCGACGGCATCAGCCTCACGCTCGCGATCCTCACCGGTCTCGCGGCGACCGCCGGGATTCTGTTCTCCTGGAACATCACCGAGCGCGTCGGCGAATTCTTCGCGCTTTACCTCGCGCTCATCGGCGGCGTTTACGGTGTTTTCCTCAGCACCGATGCCTTCACGTTCTTCGTGTTCTACGAGATCGCGATCGTTCCGAAATACTTCCTGATCGCGAACTGGGGCTCCACGAATCGCGAATATGGCGCGATGAAGCTCGTGCTCTACTCCTTCGCCGGCAGCGCGCTCGTGCTCGCCGGCTTGCTTTGGACCTTTGCCGCCAGCGGCGCCGAAAGCTTCGCACTCGCCGATCTCATCGCGGCCGCGCCGCAAATTTCGCATGCACAACAGCTCGGCCTCTTCGCTCTGGTCTTTCTCGGCTTCGCCACGCTCGCCGGCCTGTTTCCGCTACACTCCTGGGCGCCGACGGGCCACGTCGCCGCGCCGACCGCCGCGTCGATGCTGCTCGCCGGCGTCGTGATGAAACTCGGCGCCTACGGCTGCCTGCGCATCGCGATGCCGCTCTTTCCCGAGGCGCTCGCCTTCTATCAACCCGCCATCGCCTGGCTCGCGATCGCCGGAATCCTTTACGCGGGCTTCGTCGCGCTCGTGCAGGAGGATTTCAAGTTCGTCATCGCTTACTCGAGCGTCAGCCACATGGGCTTTGTCCTCCTCGGTCTCGCCGCCGCGACACCGCGCGCGGTGAGCGGCGCGGTGCTGCAGATGTTCTCACACGGCGTGATCGCCGGCCTGCTGTTCGCCGTTGTCGGTCGGATGGTTTACGAACGCACGCACACGCGCCGCCTCGCCGATCTTCGCGCGCTGCCGCTTTTCCGGCTGATGCCTTTCGCCGCCGTGACCTTCGTCCTCGCCGGGCTCGCGTCGATGGGCATGCCCGGATTTTCCGGCTTCCCCGCCGAGCTCACGATCCTGATCGGCACGTGGAGCGTATCACCTTTGTGGACACTCGCCGCCGCCCTCGGCGTCGTGGTCGCCGCCGCGTTCACCTTACGCGCGATCCACACCTCCTTCTTCGGCAAGGTGGACCCCGACGTCCCCGTCGGGCTCGTTCACGCAGCGCACGCGAAACAACCGATCACGTTTCCTGAAAAAGCCGGCGCGCTCCTCCTCCTCGCCGCGACGGTTTACATCGGGCTTCGTCCCGACGTGTTGCTCGCGTGGATCGAACCCGCGCTGCAATCGCCGCTGTTTCAGGCGGTTTTGAAAGGAGGCGCATGAACTCCAGCTATCTCGAACTCGCCCGCGCGCTTCTGCCGGAAACCTCGCTCGTCATCGGCGCCTTGCTCGTGCTCGGTTTCGACCTTATCCGCGGACGCAACCGTCCGCTCGACGCGCGTCTGCAAGCGTCCGTCCTTCTCGGTTCGCTCGCCCTCATCGCCGCCGCGTGGAACACCGCGCACGTCGGCACGCCCGGGACACTCTTCGGCGCCACGTTCAATCTCGATCCCCTCGGCTTGATGACCCGGCTCGGCGTCCTTTTGCTCGCGCTGCTGGCATTATCGACCACGCCGGGCGTCGCCCGCGTGCGGCATCCGGCGGAGTTCGTTGCCGTGGTTCTTTTCGCCACCTGCGGGTTCACGTTGATGGCGGTGTCGCAACAACTGCTGCTCGTCTTCCTCGCGATCGAACTCGCGAGCCTCTCGCTCTACATTCTCGCGGGCTTTGACAAAACGCGTCCCGAGTCCGCCGAAGCCGGATTGAAATATTTTCTCTTCGGCGGGATGTCCGCCGCGTTTCTGCTCTTCGGGTTCAGCCTACTTTACGGGCTGACCGGTTCGATCGAGCTCCCCGCGATCGCGCGCGCGCTGCACGCCGGAAACAGCGACGGTCCTCTGCTGCTCGTGGCGCTCGCGATGATCGTCGTGGCCTTCGGCTTCAAAGCCGCCGCCGCGCCCTTTCATCTTTGGGCGCCGGATGTTTACGAAGGCGCGCCGCCCGCCTCCGCGGCCCTCATTGCATCCGCCTCGAAGCTCGCCGGCGTGGTCGTCTTCGCGCGGCTGCTCTGGCCCGGCCTCGCCGGCGCGTCGGGCGATTTCTTCGCGCTCTTCGCGCAACCGGGTTGGCTGACGATCGTGGCGCTCGCGGCGGGCGCGTCGCTGTTGCTCGGCAATCTCGTCGCCCTTGCGCAGACGAACGTGCGCCGCTTGCTCGCGTATTCAGCGATTGGACACGCGGGCGTGATGCTGCTGGGCGTGATGATCGCCGGCCGGGTGGGAGTCGGCATCGGCCCGCTGTTTTATTACGCCGCAACCTACGGTCTCGCGACCGTGGGCGCGTTTGGCGTGATCGCGGTGGTCGAATCGCAGGGCGGCGGTTGCCAGAAAATCGCCGATCTGGCCGGTCTGCATCGTCGCTCGCCCGTGCTCGCGTTGTGCCTCCTGGTGTTCTTCCTGTCGCTCGCGGGCGTGCCACCGCTCGCCGGGTTCTTTGGCAAATTCGTGGTGTTTGCCGGCGCGTTGCAGGCGGGTGGCATCGGCTCTGCAGCCGGCGTTCTCGCCGTCGCGGCGATCCTGCTGAGCGCGGTCGCGCTTTATTATTACCTCGTGGTGTTGAAACAAGCGCTCGTCGTTTCGCCCGCCGCCACGCGCGCCGGCCGCATCGCGGTCCCGGTCGGCGCAGCGTTCACGCTGATAATGACGGCCCTGCTTTTACTCGTCTTGGGAATCTTTCCCTCGGTGGTGCTGAACGTCTTCAGCCACTGAAAAATGCGTCAATCGCACGACGCCCGAAGAATCCGGCTGGTCTCGCCAGCCTTGTTTTCGCAACGTCCGGCCCATGCTGTTGTTGGCCGCTGCTGACACGACCAAGTCCGCTCTCGATCGGTTGAAAGACGTGCCGCCCGCCTTCTGGCTGAAGGTCGGCATCGCTATTTTGGCCGTGATCGTCGTCGTGGTCGTCCTGCGCAAGCTCGCCCAGGTGAACAAAGTCGTGCTCGCCGCCGTGGTGTTGATCGTCGCGAGCGCGATCGGCTTCAACTGGATCTACGAGCGCAACGAGCCCGCCTGGGCCACGCCCGTGGTCGAGAAACTCGCGCAGATCTTCCCCAGCAAGGGCGCCTACAACGCTAAACAAACGAAGTAGTCGCCCCCGGTCACGGCGCTCCACGCGCAACGACGAGCGTGGAAATTATGACTGTTGGGCAAAATCGGGGTGGTTTTTAGCCCGATCGCGGCGTAATTACGTCTTTCCTTTTGTTTATGCCCAAATCCCATTCAGACATCGGCCTCATCGGTCTCGCGGTGATGGGCCAGAATCTGGCTCTCAACATCGCCGACCACGGCTTCCAAATCTCGGTTTATAACCGCACGACGGAAAAGACGGAGAAATTCGTCGCCGAAAACCCCAACACGCCCGGTGGCGTCGTCGGCACGAAAACCCTCGAGGAGTTCGTCGCGTCGCTCGCGAAGCCACGCAAGATCGTCATCCTCGTCCAAGCGGGCAAGGGCACTGACGCGGTCATCGATGGCCTCGTGCCGCTGCTCGAAGAGGGCGACATCGTGATCGATGGCGGCAACGCGCTATGGACCGACACCATTCGCCGCGAAAAAACGCTGCGCGAAAAAGGTCTGCGCTTCATCGGCTCGGGCGTTTCCGGCGGCGAAGAGGGCGCGCGTTTCGGTCCCTCGCTGATGCCCGGCGGCGACAAGAAAGCTTACAAGGAACTCCAACCGATCTGGAATGCGATCGCCGCGAAGGTCGACGCGAAGACCGGCAAGCCGCTCACCGGCGCGACGCCCGGCAAACCCGTCAAAGGCGGCGTGCCGTGCGCGACCTACATCGGCGAGAACGGTGCGGGTCACTACGTGAAGATGATCCACAACGGCATCGAGTATGGCGACATGCAGATGATCTGTGAGGCGTATCATCTGATGTCGGGCTTGCTCGGCCTGAAGCCCGAAGAAATGGGCGCGATCTTCTCGGAGTGGAACGAAGGCGCGCTCGACAGCTTCCTGATCGAGATCACCGCCGACATCCTCAAGCAGAAGGATCCGAAGACGAAGAAGAAGGCGTTCGTCGACGTCGTCCTCGACACCGCCGGCCAGAAGGGCACGGGCAAGTGGACCTCGACCAACGCGCTCGATATGGGCGTCCCCGCCCCGACGATCGCCGAGGCCGTGTTCGCGCGCTGCATTTCCGCCATCAAGGAAGAGCGCGTCGCCGCTTCGAAGATCCTCAAAGGCCCGGGCAAGAAATACCGCGGCTCGAAGAAGGCGCTCATCGCCGCGATCCACGACGCGCTCTACTGCTCGAAGATCTGCTCGTATGCGCAGGGTTTCCAACTGATGCGCACCGCGCAGAAGGAATACAATTGGAAGCTCGACTTCGGTCAGATCGCGCAGATCTGGCGCGGTGGTTGCATCATCCGTGCGGCGTTCCTGCAAAAGATCACCGAGGCTTACGCGCGGAATCCGAATCTCGCGAACCTGCTGCTCGATCCGTATTTCAACAAGACCGTGAAGAAGGCGCAGGAAAACTGGCGCAAGGTCGTGTCGCTCGCCGCCGAGTGCGGCGTGCCGGCGCCGACGTTTGCGTCCGCCCTCGCCTACTACGACAGCTATCGCTCGGCGCGTCTGCCGGCGAACCTGCTGCAGGCGCAACGCGATTACTTCGGCGCGCACACCTACGAGCGCGTCGACCAGCCGCGTGGGAAGTTCTTCCACGTCGACTGGCCCGAGCCGACCCGCCCGCAGATCGAGGCTTAAGCGCGGACGATTTTCATTCGCCCTCTCTCTTCCAGCGCGGCTTCACGGCCGCGCTGTTTTTTTGGCCGGCCGAGAATGCGAGTGGTTTTTCGATTAACGATAGCCACGCCATTCTGGCATTCTGAGCGTAGCGAAGTATCCACGTGTGCGCCCGCTTGCGATTGTCCCCCTGGATGTCGCACCAGCCTGCGGGCAGAGCGTTTCCAGAAAAACTATAGCCCTTCAGGCGAACCACAGAGGCACAAAGGCACGGAGAAATCCCGTGGCCTCCTCTGCGTGCTTGGTGCCTTCGTGGTTCAGACTTCGCTTCGCTCAGAATGACAGATCTGAGGCTGTCGTTTATTGGAGACGCTCTACCGGAACATCAGCACCGGGATCTGCACCGTGCGGATCATTGTGGTCGTGGTGCTGCCCACGATGAATTGGCGGATTCGCGAATGTCCATACGCGCCCATCACGAGCAGGTGGATGTTCAATCGCCGCACCGCGTCGGCGAGAACGGTTTCCGGCGCGCCTTCGAGGAGTTCGGCCGTCACGGTGTAGCCCGCAGCGACGAGTTCGCGGCGCGCGGATTCGAGGTCCTGCGCGAGTTGAGGCTGCTTGTGGCCGACGCTGATGAGATGACAGGAAAGTCCGCGCAGCAGGGGTTGCGAGGCGGCGTAGGCGACGGCTTTGCGTGAGCTGGGGCCGCCGTCGAAGGCGATCATGAATCGCTCAATGGGCCGAAAGGCGCGCGAGGCGACGAGCACGGGATGGCGGCTGCTGCGGATCACGCGTTCGAGATTGCTGCCGAGATGGAGCTTCGCGAAGTCGGCGTGCTCGCCGCGTTTGCCGATCACGATCAAATCGGCGGCGGCGTCGAATCGTTCGATGGAATCGACGAGCGCGCCGTGTTGTTTCTCGAGGACAATCGGCGAGACGCCGGCAGTTTCGAAGTGGCGACGCGCCTCCGCGAGAATCACGCGCGCTTTGGCTTGGGCGATCCGAGCCTGGGTTTCCGCGAGATCCACCATCTGCGCCAGGAGTTCGGAGGAAGCGTCGAAACCGATGGCGCCGGAGATGTCGGCGGGCGCGACTTGCGTCGGGAGCTCGAGCATGTGCAACACGTGCACGCCGGCGCCCATCCGTTGGGCGGCCCAAGCGGTGTGATCGTAAACGCTGGCGGCGTAGAGCGAGCCGTCGGTGCAGGAGAGAATCGTGGACATTGTTTTGGGATGCGGGGTTAGTGGGCGGCGACTTTGTCCATCGCACCCGGTTTGTCGTGGAGGGCGAGCCGATCCACGATGGTGCGACTGGCTTCGTTGAGGCCGACGATTTCGACGGTCGTGCCTTCGCGACGGAATTTGAGGACGACCTTGTCGAGGGCGTTGATCGAGGTGAGATCCCAGAAATGCGCGTGCGAGACGTCGATGCGCACGCGCTCCAGGACTTCACGGAAGTTGAAGGCGTCGGCGAAGGTGTTGGCCGAAACGAAGAACAGTTGTCCGCGCACGACATAGGTGCGCTCGTTGCCGTCGGCGGAAAGTTCGCTGGTGATGGCGAGGAGCTGGGACACTTTGCGGGCGAAGAAGAGCGCACTGAGGAGCACGCCCACGCCGACGCCGAGCGCGAGGTTGTGAGTGGCGACGACGACGGCCACGGTGGCGACCATGACGATGCTCGAGGATTTGGGGTGAACGCGGAAATTCCGGAACGAGGCCCAGCTGAAGGTGCCGATTGAAACCATGATCATCACGGCGACGAGCGCGGCCATGGGAATTTGTTTCACCCAGTCGCCGAGCAGCACAATGAGAATGAGAAGAAGCACGCCCGCGGAGAAGGCCGACAGCCGGCCGCGGCCGCCGGATTTCACGTTGATGACGGACTGGCCGATCATCGCGCAACCGGCCATGCCGCCGAAGCAGCCGGCCACGAGGTTGGCGATGCCCTGACCGGTGCACTCGCGGCTCTTGTTGCTCGTGGTGTCGGTGAGATCGTCGACGATGGTGGCGGTCATCAGCGATTCGAGGAGTCCCACGATCGCCAGCGGAATCGAATACGGGAGGATGATGCGCAGCGTTTCCCAGTTGAGCGGCACATCGGGAAGGAAGAACGTGGGAATCGTCGACGGCAGCGTGCCCATGTCGCCGACGGTGCGCAGATCGAGTCCGAGAAAAATGGATACAGCCGTGAGCGAAACGATGCAGATGAGCGGCGAAGGCACGGCTTTGGTGAAGCGCGGCAGGAGATAGATGATGGCGAGCCCGGCGGCGACCATCGCATACATCGTGATCCCCTGCCCTTTGAACTCGGGCAATTGCGCCATGAAAATGAGGATTGCGAGGGCGTTGACGAAGCCGGTGACGACGGAGCGCGAAACGAACTTCATCCATTCGCCGAGTCGGCACAGACCGGCGACGATCTGCAGGACGCCGGTGAGCAAGGTGGCGGCGAGCAGGTAGTGCAGTCCGTGTTCCTTCACGAGATCGACCATGAGCAGCGCCATGGCGCCCGTGGCGGCGGAGATCATGCCCGGACGCGCGCCGACGATGGCGATCGTGACGGCGATGCAGAACGACGCGTAGAGCCCGACTTGGGGATCGACGCCGGCGATGAGAGAGAACGCGATGGCCTCCGGGATGAGGGCGAGTGCCACGACCGCGCCGGCGATGATGTCGCGGCGCGGGTTGAGCAGCCATTGCTGAAGATAGACCGACTTGGTCATGGATGAAACGAGAGGAAGGTGCAGATCGATCGGAACGTATCCGAAGCGGCAGGACGCGCGGGAGGCGTCCGGGGGATGCTCACGCCTGGCTTCGCCGAAGCGGCGAAGGACACTCTTTACGGTGGCGTGACGGTTGCGGGAAACATCTGCGGGCGGCGAGGCTCCGGGATCGGCGAGCGGGCGCAATCAAAAGTTTCGAGGGCCGATGGGGCGGATCCGTTAAAAAAAATCGAAAGCTTTTGTTCGCGGCCCTGAAAAACGAGTGCGGCTTTTCCCGAGTTTGGAAAATCGCGGAACGTTCAATTCGCCATGTGCACTAAGCCGCGGGCTAAAAGCTTGTTGGTCGCGTTGAGAGGGATGGCTGCCTTACCTCTGATGGAAACGCGATTGACCGCTTTGGATGTCCCCACCCTGGCGCCAGGATAAAGGGGGCACGTCCGGTTCCTAACGTGCCCAACTTTCGTTGGGTGCGCTCGCCTCCGAATGCATCCAAGCGAATCGAATCACCGACCTGTGTCGGCGTTTCCGGCCCAAACGCCGGCAAGTGCCGCAATCGACATCACGCCGGCCGTCGTGCCGGCGGACGACGCGCTCGTCGGCGTGCTCCGCGCGCTGCGCGGCCGGCGCGTCGTCGCGTTGTTCAACCGCGGTAATCGCGGCGATGGGGTGATCCATCTTGGCGGCCGGCGGCTGTTCGCGGCGCTGGGTCTGGAATGCACGGAGGTGCGCGAAGCGGAGGCGCCTGCCCGGATTCAGGGCGACGTGCTGTTGGTCTTTGGGTGCGGCGCGTTTTGTCGCGGCACGCATTCGCTGGTGGAGGTGGTGGAACGTTATTCGCCGCAGGTGCGCGAAATCGTGATCCTGCCGTCGTCCTTCGATCTTTCGGCGAAACCGGTGAGGGAGTTCGTGGGGACCTGGGACGAGCGTTTCGTGGTGTTTTGCCGGGAGCGGCGGAGTTTCGCGGCGGTGACGGCGGCGAACACGCGCGCGCGCCGGGTGCTGCTTTCGCACGATCTGGCGTTCTGGGCGGATTTGCGAGAATGGACGGAGCGATCGCATGCGGGAACCGGCGCGGTGTTTCGCCGCGATGCGGAGGCGGTCTTCGATCGACGGCCGCGGATTGCAGGGGCGCTGGATGTCTCGCGCGGACCCGACACGCAGCCGGAGGTGTTGCTGGATTTTGTCGCGCGGCATGCGGTGATTCACACGGATCGCACGCATGCGGCGATAACGGGAGCGATGATGGGGCGGGAGGTGTGGTTTTATCGGAATGCGTATTTCAAGAACGAGGCGATCTACGAGCACAGCCTCGCGCATTTGCCGAACGTGCGCTTCGTCGGAAAGCAGCCGTTTTCGCTGCGGCAATGCGGCCGCACGCTCTATGCGCACCACGTGCAGCGAAATGCGTGGAGGGTGCGCGCAAAGCTGACCGCGATGAGGCATGGGCCAGGCCGGCGCGGTGGCGGAGAAAAACCCAGCGCGAGATTGTGCGGTATTCGAAATCCGGAGACGCCGGCGCTGTCGGTGATCATGCCGGCGTATAACGCGGAGCGGTTCGTGGCGGCGGCGATCGAGAGCGTGTTGAACCAGACGTGGCGGGATTTCGAGTTCATCATCATCGACGACGGGTCCACGGACGGCACGCGGGCGATCATCGAGCAGTATGCGGCGCGCGACCGGCGGATCCGGAGTTGTCCGAATGAGCGGAATCTCGGCGTGGTGAAGACGTTGAACCGCGCGCTCTCGCTGGCGCGGGCCGAGTGGGTCGCGCGCATGGATGCCGACGATATTTCGCTGCCCACGCGTTTCGAGCGGCAGCTGGCGGTCGTGCGGGAAGATCCGGGCGTGAGCCTGGTGACCTCGCCGTTCGATGTGATCGATGCGCAGGAACGCCGCCGGCCCGGGTGGCGCGGGATTTGTTTTCAGCAGGAGCTGCTGCCGTTCTTCCTGTTGTTCTACAACCGGCTCAACGCGCATGGGCAGGTGTTGTATTCGGCGCAGCGCGTCCGCGAGGTGGGCGGTTATCGCGAGGAGTATCACCTGAGCGAGGCGACGGATCTTTGGATTCGAATGATGCGGGTGGCGAAGTGCGGGGTGGTGCCGGAGCCGCTTTATCTTTGGCGCGCGGCGAATCCCAACTCGGTCACGAAACAGAACACGTTTCGCTATGCGGAGTGGAGCTTGCGGGCGTGTCAGGAGGAGATTGCGCGCACGTGCGGGCTGGAGTTGTCGCGTGAGCAGATGGTGGCGCTGCGGGATTTCTGGCTGCGATTCGATGACGGCAGTTTGGATTGGGAGGAGGTGGAGCGGCTGGTGAGTGCGATTGCCGTTCGGTATCGGCCGCCAGACGAAGTGGGTGGATGGAAGCGAAAAGTGGCGGTGGCGACCGGTTGCGCGTGGTTGTCGCATGCGGCGCTGGAGCTGAAGCGGAGAAATCCGCGGGAGTTTGTGCGACGATTGGGCGCGGCGGGCCGGGCGGCGGGGGGGTGGCTGCCGCTCGCGATGGCGCAGTTCGGGGTCGAGATGCTGGCCGTGGGCGGACACGGGAGTCGGCGGGCGTGACGGTTTTATCAGTCGCTCAGTGTTTACCTGAGGTGACCGGAAGGAGGGTTGCCCCGAGCGGCGAGCGCGACGGCCGGATGGGCTGGGCGATTCTCACCATGGGTATCTGGTGAGGAGCTCGGGGGGCCGACAGGCCCGGCGGGTTGTCACACGCACGCTCATGTCACGGATAGGTTATCGACCGGAGATCGATGGTTTGCGCGCGCTGGCGGTGCTGCCGGTCGTCCTCTTTCACAGCGAGTTGAAGTTTTACGGTGGATACGTCGGCGTGGACGTATTCTTCGTTATTTCGGGATATTTGATCACCGCGTTGATCGGGGCGGAGATGGCGGCGGGAACGTTTTCGCTGCGCGATTTTTGGGAGCGGCGGATCCGACGAATCATGCCGGCGGCGACGGTGACGGTGGCGGTGTCGTTGGTGTTGGGATTCTTCCTGATGCTGCCGGCGGATTTCGAAGCGTTGGGCGAGTCGGCGATCGCGCAGGCGTTGTTGTCGGCGAACATCTACTTCCATCAGACGACGGGTTATTTCGAGCGGCCGGCGGATACGAAGCCGCTGCTGCACTTCTGGTCGCTGGCGGTGGAGGAGCAGTTTTATCTCGTGTTTCCGCTGGTCTTGCTGGCGCTGCAACGATGGTCGGCCCGCGTGAAGCTGGCGGTGGTGGGCGGCGTCGCGGCGGTGTCGTTTGCGCTGAGTGTGGTGGGCGTGTGGGCGTTTCCGCAGGGGACGTTTTATTTGCTGCCGACGCGCGCGTGGGAGTTGGCGCTGGGGGCGTTGCTGGCGTTGAGCGGCGGGCGTTTGCCGCTGTCGGAGCGCGGGCGCGGGCCGATCGCGTGGGCGGGGCTCGTGATGATGTTGGCGCCGGTGGCGATCTATGATGCGGACACGCCCTTTCCCGGACTGCTGGCGGTGCCGCCGTGTCTGGGGGCGTTGCTGGTGATTTGGGGGACGGCGGCGGAGGGGTCGACGCTGGCGCGGGTGTTGTCGGCGCGTCCGTTGGTGTGGGTGGGGCTGATTTCGTATTCGCTCTATTTGTGGCACTGGCCGGTGAAGGTGTTTTCGCATTATTGGTTCACGGGATTGCACAGTCCGCTGGCGATGCGGTTGGGCGTGGTGGTGGTCAGCTTTGGGTTGGCGTGGCTGTCGTGGCGTTATGTCGAGATGCCTTTCCGCACGCGGCGGGTGCGGGTGTCGGTGCAGAAGCTCGTGCACGGGGCGGTGGCGGCGAGCGTGGCGACGTTGGGCGTGGGGGCGGCGATTGCGGCGGGGAACGGATGGCCGGGGCGCTTTCCGCCGGAGATCGTCGAGTATGCGTCGGCGTATGACGACCGGCCGCAGGTGGAGGAAGCGGATTTAACGACCGAGGCGGCGGAAGCGGGAGCGTTGCCGATGTTGGGCGATGGCGGCGTGAGGAGCGGGCCGACGGTTTTGTTGTGGGGCGACAGTCATGCGCGCGTCGTGTCGCCGGCGGTCGAGGCGATGTGCCGGCAGCTGGGCATTCGCGGTTATCGGGCGAGCCGGTCGGAGACGCCGGCGCTCCTCGATTGGGGCGGTGCGGAGGTGCGGCACTACAACGAGGCAGTGTTTCGTTGGATCGAGCGGACCAGGCCAACGGTGGTGGTGCTGGCGTCGCGGTGGGAAAAGGCGCTCCGCACGGAAGAAGATGAGGCGAGCCTGCGGGGGACGGTGGAGCGGATCCGGCGGTTGGGCGTATCCGTATCGGTGATGCGCCAGGTGGCTTCGCAGCAGAAGGACATTCCCAAAGCGCTGGCGCGGGCGGAGCTGCTCGGCGGCGACGTCGAAGAGGTTGGCGTGCCGGTGGCGTTGCACGAGAAGGTCACGCAGCGATCGAACGAGATGATCGATCGCGTGGAGGCGGCGGTGGCGGGATTGTTGGTGCTGGACCCGATCCCGTATTTATCGCGGGCGGAGCGCTGCGTGGCGGAGGTCGACGGACGGCCCTTGTATTACGATTACCAGCACCTGACGACCTTTGGCGCGGAGCAGCTCACGCCGATGTTTGCGGCGTTGTTGAAGACGGTGGTGGATGGGCGCGGGCGGAGCGAGGTTGTGCCCAAAACCTGGATACGGCAACGGGACGAACCGCTCACGCGCTCCGCTACGAGCGAGCGGGCACGAGCGGCGTGGCGCGCTGGCAGAGTTGAATGGGCACGCCCCATGGATCGCGGAGCATGACGAGTTGGGAGCCGTCGGGGAGCGCGTCTTCGGATGCGAACGTGGCGCCGGCGGATTCGAGGCGGGCGCGATCGGCGGAGGCGTTTTTGGAAATGAAGGCCACGTGGAAACAGAGCGGGTGGGCGGCGGCGTAGTCGGGTATGGCGGCGGCTGGATTGGTATAGAGTTCGACGATCACGCGACCGGTGTCGTCGGCGAGGAAGTGAGTGAACGGCGCGTCCTCACGGTGGCGGACGATGGTGAAACCGAGGTGATCGACATACCAGCGGGCGTGGGTGCGGGCGTCGGGGACGTTCAACGCGAAATGTTCGAAGGTCATTCGAACGGATTAGCGCGGACGATTGGCTGAGGCAATGGTTCGCCGGGGAAAGCGCGTCCTTTTCGCTGGCGGCGGTCAGTAGTGCCACGTGACTTGAACGTAGCCGCTGCGTTGGATTTCCGCGAGCAAGGCGGAGGCGGCGAATTCGGGGTGACTGCTATCGAGGAGATTGCGGCCGACGACGGAGAGCTCGAGCGCGGGCGTGGGCCGCCAGCCGAGACGCACGTCGAGCGCGAGGTAGCTGGGCACGTAGGGCATGGGCAGGCGATCGACGTAGCGGAAGGCGAGATCGAGTTCGATATTGTGCGGGAGGTTGATGGCGGAATTGAACTTGGCGATGTGAGGAGCGTCGTTGGTCTCGAGGAAACCGGCGGTGGGATCGACGATCCCGGGTTTGAAGCGAAGGTCCTCGTGGAAGTAGGAATAGCTGCCGGTGAGGCGCCACCACGGGGTGGCTTGCCAAGTGATCATGAGCTCGGCGCCGGCGGTGTCGCCTTCGCGCGCGTTGCGGAGGATCAGCGATTCGCTGGAGGGTTCCTGGGAGAACGTGCGGAGGTTGTCGTAGCGGTTGAGGAAGAGCGCGAGGTCGACGAAGAGATTGTCGTTGGGCTGCACGCGGTAGCCGGCCTCGAACGCGACGAGCGTCTCGGAATCGAACGAACGGTCGCCACGGAAAAGAACGAAAGGGTTCGGGAAGTCGGGGCGGAACGCGGCGTCGTGTTCGGCTCGGGTCGGGGTGCGGACGGCGCGGGAGAGGGACGTCCAGAGGGTTTGGCGCGAGGTCGGTCGGAAGGCGAGGCGCACGCTGGGCTGCAGCTCGAAGCCGGTGAAGTCGTTGTTCTCGAATTTGGAGCCGAAGGTGAGGGTCAGGCGTTCGGGCCATAGCGTGATCTCGTCCTGGATGAAGCCGCCTAGAAGCCGGATGGTGCGCGATCGGGGGACGAAGACGTAGGAGCGACCGTCGCGGGTGTCGTCGGCGGAGTGGCGATAGAGAATGCCGGCGACGAGCTGATGCCGATCGATGCGGCGCAAGCGGTAGATGAACTCGAGTTCGGCGGTGTGGCGGTTTTCGTAGAAGTCGGTGGGGACATTACTGATGTTGCGCTCGTAGTAGGTTTGGACCTCGAGGCGAGAGTCGTCGGGGAAGCTGTGTTCCCAGCGGCCGAGGAGATTGCCTCCTTCGTAGCGAGCCGGGGTGCCGATGCGGCGGTGGGTGCGATTGAAGTAGAGGTCGCCCTGCAGGGTGAAGCGGTCGGCGGGGGAGACGAAGGAGTCGAGGCGGAAGCCTCCCTGGCTTTGGCGGAGCGAGTCGCCGGCGGGTTGGCCATCGCCGAAGACGATTTCGTCGCGTTCGACGTGCTTGAAGTAAACGCGGTAGTAGCTGTCGAGGCCGAGCTTGTCGCCGTAGCGGATGCCGGTGAAGCCGCGTTCCTCGGTGCCGCTGCCGCCGGAAACGAGGAGGCCTTGGGTTTCGTCGGCGGATTTGCTGACGATGTTAATGACGCCGTTGACGGCGTTGGCGCCCCAGAGGACGGCGCCGGGCCCGCGAACGGTTTCGACGCGATCGAGATCGAGGAGGAATGTGTCCTGGATGTTCCAGGAGACGCCGGCGAACAGCGGCGTGTAGAGACTGCGGCCGTCGAGGAGAACTTCCATTTTGTTGCCGACGGCGCTGCTGAAACCGCGGGTGTTGATCGCGTAGCCGCTGCCGGCGTCGCGGCCGACGTGGATGCCCGGCGCGAGCCGGAGGATTTCGGGAAGCCGCACGGCGCCGGAGCGGCGGATGTCGTCGCGGGTGAGCACGCTGATGGCGGTCGGAGCGGTGCGCCAGTCTTCGAGCGAACGGGAGACGGAGATGACCTGGATCTCGAGGAGGTCGTCGAGACTCATCGTCTTGAGCTCGCCCGCGGAGAACGGAGGTTCGAGCGGGTTGGCGGCGTCGGCGATCGAGATCAACAGCAAGCCTGCGATGCCGGCGAGGAGACCGGATAAGCGGACACGCGAGGTCGGCGCGGCGGGAAACACGGGGGGCGTGCTGATTGGGTGCCGGGCCAGCGAAGCGCTTGTCCGGCGGAGATGTTAGTCAGCGGCGGAAGGGCGATGTGCTAAGAAAGTTCCGCGCATGACGCGTTCTGTGAATCGTGGCGGCGATCGGCTCGGGCGGCCCAGATCCAAGCCATGACGAGCGGCAGCTCCACGGCGGCGTCGGCCAGGTAGATCGGGGAGATGACGTCGCGGAGAACGAAGGTGATGTCCACGACCGCGAGAACGAAGGCGAAGCTGGCGGCGAGGAGACGCCATTCCGAGGTGATGCGGGAGCGGAGCCCGGCGAGGGCGAGAACGGCGCCAAAGGTGGCGAGGAGCGCTCCGACGGTTTGAACGAGCCAGTCGTCGGTTTTGGGGCCGGTGATCGCTTCGAAGCTGGCGAGGTGGAGCAGCGGCCAAGTTCCAGTGAGGAAATAGAACGCGCCTTGGGCGATGGCGAGGCGGGCGGACCAAGTGCTGGAAGCCGACACGGAGAGCGAAGCGAACGGAGACGAGTCGGGTGGCTGTAATATAATGTATTACAAACCCGAAGGGCTAGGTCTGGTTATGCGGAGGTATTTACGGAATGCGGGTCGGAAAGATGTAGTATAATGTATTACTAGTGATGGGGTGCGGTTTTGGTTAGGCGAGTGCGGGGCGGGGCCAGGTTTGGGCGACGTAGCGGCCGTGGCGGGGGAGGCCGCGGTGGTCGAAGTCGGAGAGGAGTATATCCAGTTCTTGGAGCCAGTTGTCGCGGCGGAGCGGCAGGCCGTGGCCGGTGGCGGCGATCGCGGGATTCAGCGCGCGGAGGCGGCGCATGGATTCGAAGGCGGCGCGCCAGTCGGGCGTGTAATAGGCAGGAGGCGGGCGAACTTCCATGGTTTGGCGCCAGACGGCCAGGGCGGATTCCTGACGCGTGCTGACGAGCGCGTCGCCGGTGATCAGCACGCGATCGGTTTCGCGCCAGAGCGACACGTGGCCGGGCGTGTGGCCCGGCGTGTGGATCCATTTCCAATCGGGCAGACCGGGAATGCTGCCATCGGCGGGGAGCGCGTGAACGGGGGTGGGAAAATGCGGAGGACGGCGCGGGTAGAGCGGCGAACTCGCGGCCATGAGGCCGCCGCCGACGGTGGGATCGGGCGCGGGATAGCGGGCTTGTTGGTTGAGGAAGGGCAGTTCGGCGGTGTGCGCGTAGATGGGAACGGTCCAATGGTTGAGGAGCCAGGGCAGCGCGCCGATGTGGTCGAAGTGGCCGTGGGTGAGGATGATGGCTTGAGGCGGATTCGGGCCGAAGCGGCGGGCGGCTTCGCGAGCGATACGCGGACCTGCGCCGCGAAGGCCGGCGTCGATCAGCACCCATTGGTTGGGGGTGTCGACCTGGCTGACGAAGAAGAAGTTTACCATCAACGTGCGGAACCCGGTGAGTCCGGGGGCGATTTCGAAATGGGAGGCGGGGCGCATGAGTCCGAGGGGGAAAGGTTAACGTCTGCCGGACGGTGAAACGTATCCGCTTTTTCAGGACTAGCTATCCGGCGAGCGCCGGGGGCGGAGCGCGGAAGCGGGCCCGCGAAGGCGGTCGAACATTTTCCGCGGCGGGGTTGAAAACAGCCCCATGGCGCGGGCGCGCGAGGCCCCACGGCGGCTTGAAGGAGTGCACCCCTATCGTGCGGCGGCGGGGTGGCTATGGTGCGGATCATCGGTCGCGGGTCCGGCAGAGGCCGTCGTTTTACACCTCAGTTCCTATTCTCCATGTTTTATCACGATCGAAAACTTCAGTATCGCGTGCGCGTCGATAAGCCGAATCCGCACTTCGCCAAAATGCTCCAGCAGGCCATCGGCGGCATCGAGGGCGAGATGCGCGTGTGTTTGCAGTATTTGTTTCAGGCGTGGGGCTGTCGCGGCCCGGTGAAGTATCGCGACATGCTCTTGGAAACCGGCACGGAGGAGATCAGCCACATCGAGATGCTGGCGACGGCGGTGGCGTTGAATCTCGAAGGCGCGCCGACGGAGACGAAGTCGAATGCGGCGTTGCATCCGGTGGTGAATGCGGTGCTCGGCGGAATGGATCCGCGGCATGTGTTATCGACGGGATTGGCGGCGATGGCGGCGGATGCGAATGGCGTGCCGTTCAATGGCTCGTGGGTTGTGGCGAGCGGCAATCTCGCGGCGGACATGTATGCAAACGTCATGGCGGAGGCGACGGGACGCGTGCTGGCGACGCGGCTTTATGAGATGACGGACGATCCGGGGATGAAGGACATGCTGTCGTTTCTGATCGCGCGCGACACGATGCATCAGAATCAGTGGCTCGCGGTGATCGAGGATTTGGGCGGCTTGGACAAGGTGCTGCCGATTCCGAATTCGTTTCCGGAGGAGCTGCAGAAGAACGATGTGGCGTATGCGTTTGTGTCGACGCAGCGGGAGCCGGCGGAAGATCCGGGGCATCGTTGGACGACGGGGCCGTCGGTCGATGGGAAGGGAGTGTTTTCGTTTGTGCAGGGTGCGCCGGTGGGCGGTGAGCCGGTGTTGGCGCCGCCGAAGCCGGAAGGGCATGCGCAGACGGAGCAGATGACGGGGGCGTTGACGGAGGATATCGATCGGCCCTTGAAGCGTTAAGAAGGTTTTAACCTGCGGGAGATCAACCCGGCCACGGTGGGAGCGCGGATGCTCCGACCGTGGCCGGAATGGTTTTGGGATGTCGGCTTCGACGAGATTGGGTTTGAGGTCGGGGCGGTTTGGGGCGATTCGCGGAGGGAGCGAATGTTGGTCTCGGAGATATTTTATTCGTTGCAGGGCGAAGGGGCGCTGACGGGCGTGCCGTCGGTGTTTGTGCGCTCGAGCGGGTGCAATCTGCGGTGCAACTGGTGCGATACGCCGTATGCGTCGTGGAATCCGGAAGGCGAGAAGCGGACGGTCGCGCAGATTTTAGGGGAGATTAAAAGTCATCCGGCGGCGCGGCATGTGGTGCTGACGGGGGGCGAGCCGATGATTGCGAAGGACATCCGGATCCTGGCGGATGAGATCAAGAAGCTCGGGCATCACATCACGATTGAAACGGCGGCGACGGTGGCGCCGGGCGGGATTGCGTGCGATTTGGCGTCGTTGTCGCCGAAGTTGTTGAATTCGGCGCCGGATGAGCGGTTGAGCACGGCGTGGCGGAGGAAGCACGAGCAGTTGCGTTGGCAGCCGGACGTGGTGCGGGCGTGGGTGGATCGTTACACGTATCAGTTCAAGTTCGTGATTTCGCGGCCGGAGGATGTGGCGGAGATGGAGGGAATGCTGGCGTCGTTGGGGCGGGATATTCCGCGGAGCCGGGTGTTTCTGATGCCGGAAGGGACGACGCTGGAGGCGATTCGCGGGCGGGCGGGTTGGTTGGGGGAACTGTGCAAGGCGCGAGGCTATCGGTATGCGCACCGGCTGCATATCGAACTCTATGGCAACACCCGAGGCACCTGATTCCCAGACGACGGCGGAAGCGCTGGCGAGCGCGCGGCTCAGCGGGCAAGGTGTGTTGGTCGGACGGGCGGTGCCGCGGAAGTTATCGGATGACTTGGGGTTGATCCTGCGGGAGTTCGAGGTGGAGGACGTGACGCTGCGCGAGGTGCTGGCGGTGATGCATGGGCGCGGCTATGTGCTGCTCGTGATGTTGCTTGCCCTCCCCTTCTCGACGCCGATTCCGCTGCCGGGATTGTCGACGCCCTTTGGGTTGGTGATCGCGATGATCGGGGCGCGGCTGGCGTTGGGGCAGAAGCCGTGGCTGCCGGCGAAGTTGTTGGATACGCGGTTGTCGCCGAAGTTTTTCGCGAAGGTGTTTGCGGCGGCGCGGCGGATATTGCGGGGCTTCGAGTATTTTCTGCGGCCGCGGATGTTGTGGCTGACGGGATCGGGCGGGATGCAGCAGCTGCATGCGGTGCCGATTTTGCTGAATGCGTTGATGCTCTTGCTGCCCTTGCCGGTGCCGATGAGCAATGTGGTGCCGGCGTTCAGTATTTTGCTGCTGGCGGCGGGGCTGTTGGAGCGGGACGGGCGGTTTATCGTGGCGGGATATTTCGCGTTTTTGGTGGGCGTGGCGTATTTCGCGATCGTGGGGACGCTGGGCGTGGAGGGGGTGGTGACGTTGTGGGAATGGCTGACGCGGTGAGGAACAATTCGGTGGAACCACGAATGGACACGAATAGACACGAAGGATGAATCTGGATGTTTTGCCGACGCGGGTCGGCGGTGCGGCGGAGAATATGGCGTTGGATTTCCTGCTGTTGCAGCGGTATCCGCGCGCGGTGCCGCGGTTTCGGCATTACGGGTGGAGGCAGCCGTCGTTCACTTTTGGATACAGCCAGAAGATCGCGTTTGTGCGCGAGCAGCTGCCGCCGGAGGAGCGGTTCGATCTATGCCGGAGGCCGACGGGGGGTGGCGTGGTGGATCATCGCGACGACTGGACGTTTTCGCTGGTGATTCCGCGCGGGCATCCGCTGGAGGACGTGCGGGCGACGCAGAGTTATCGCGAGGTGCACGAGTGTTTGGCGGAGGCGCTGCGGCGTCAGGATGTGCCGGCGGCGACGAAGCAGCAGCCGGATCCGCCGCATGCGAACGGGCCGTTGGGGCCGGGCGTGTGTTTTCAGCGGGCGGAGCTGTATGACGTCGTGAATACGGAGACGGGCGAGAAGATCGCGGGGGCGGCGCAGAAGCGGAACAAGCACGGGTTGCTGATGCAGGGCTCGCTGTGGCGGCCGTCGGTGCGGAAGACGATCGATGACGAGATGTTGCGCGGAGAGTTTGCGGAGCTGCTCGCGCAGAAGCTGGGTGGGACGGCGGAGTCGGTGCCGTGGCCGGAGTTGAACGAGGACGAAGTCAGTGGGCTGACGGAGGAGTATTCGTCGACGGAGTGGATGGAGTTTCGGTGAGGGGCGGCGGGGACGCGTCGCCCTACCCTTTCTTTAGGGTGATCACGCACTCGAGGTGGCGCGTTTGCGGGAAGAGGTCGAAGGGTTGGACGGCGGTGAGCTTGTAGCCGGCGGCGAGGAAGTCGCGGAGATCGCGCATTTGCGTGGCGGGGTCGCAGGAAACGTAAACGACGGCGCGCGGGCCGAAGGCGAAAAGTTGTTGGAGGAAGACCTGATCGCAGCCCTTGCGCGGCGGGTCGATGATGACGACGGAGTCGTCGGGCGGGAATGTGAGGCCGGCGAAGATCGCGGAGGCGTCGCCGGCGAGGAAGGTGGCGTTGGCGATGTGGTTGGCGGTGGCGTTTTCGCGGGCGAACTTGATCGAGGTTTCGCTGATCTCGACGCCGGCGACGCGTTCGAAGGCGGGCGCGGATGCGAGGGCGAAGAGGCCGCTGCCGCAATAGGCGTCGACGAGGAAGCGGGCGCCGGTGGCGGCGGCCTGGTCGCGGACGTAGGCGACGAAGGCGGGAAGAATGAAGGGGTTGTTTTGGAAGAAGTCGCGGGCGAGGAAGTGGAGGCGGAGCGGCGCGGCGGGGATTTCAGATTTGAGATATGAGATTTGAGAAGGGGAATGGGCTGGAAGGGCGATTTCCTCGGTGATGATGGCGTCGTAGTCGGTGGTGACGGTGCCGGAGGCGTCGCGGAGGAGGAGCGTGGCGCCGCGGGTGTAGGTGTCGCGTTGCGCGTGAACGCGGGCGCGGACCTCGGTGAGGCGGGTGTTGATGGCGTCGGTGGCGATGGGGCAGCGCGGGACGTCGATGATGTCGAAGCGCGTGCCTTGACGAAGGAAGCCGATGGGGAAAGTCGTGGACGGGTTCGGAGTTGGGAGTTCGGGGGTCGGCGTTGAGGAAATCGCGGCGGGGATGGTGGTTTCCTGGGAGGCGATGGTGGGGTCGGATGGGGCGGACGGCTCGGCCGGAGGCCTCGCCCTACCCGGGTTGAAGTGCGGGGTGATTTTGGAGCGGTAGCCGTAGGCGCGGGGCGAGGCGATGACGGCGGCGACGTCGAAGGTGACGCCGGCCATGTGTTGGAGGAGCTCGGCGACCTGCTGGCGTTTCCAGTGAAGTTGTTGGGTGTAGTCGAGATGTTGATACTGGCAGCCGCCGCAGCGGCCGAAGAGCGGGCAGCCGGGTTGGACGCGGTGGGGCGAAGGCGTGAGGACGGCGACGAGGTCGGCTTCGGAGAAGTTTTTGTGGTTGCGGAAGACGCGGGCGCGGACGCGTTCGCCGGGGAGCGTGAAAGGGACCATCACGACCCAGCGGGATGCGGGGTCGTTAGGCAGTGGGACGCGGCCGAGGCCGGAGCCGAGGTTGGTGAGCGTGGCGATCTCGAGCTCGATTTCCTGGTGATAGGCGAACGGCTGGTCGTTGAATTTCTTCCTTTTCTTAACCACAGGGGCACAGAGGACACAGAGAAGAAGGAAGAGGAAGTCGAAATTCCGGTTGGTATTCTCCGTGTGCTCTGTGTCTCTGTGGTTTAACTGATTTCGAAATGGCTGAGGAAAAGATCACGAGTTTGCAGAATCCGCGGGTGAAGCAGTTGGTGAAGCTGCGCGACCGGCGTCCGCGCGATGAGGCGGGGGTGTTTTTGGTGGAAGGTTATCGCGAGATCCGGCGGGCGTTGGAGAAAGGCGTGGCGCTGGCGGAGTTGTATTTCTCGCGGGAGTGGTTTCTGGGGGAAAACGAGCCGGCGTTGATCGAGCAGGCGCGGGCGGCGGGGGCGCAGGTGGTGGAGTTGTCGAAGGAGGCCTTTGCGAAGGTGGCGTATCGGGAGCGGCCGGATGGTTTGCTGGCGGTGGCGCCGCAATGGAAGCGGGCGTTGGAGGATGTGGCGTTAAAGGAGGAGCCGTTTCTTTTGGTCGTGGAGGCGATCGAGAAGCCGGGGAATCTCGGGACGATTTTGCGGAGTGCGGATGCGGCGGGGTGCGATGCGGTGATCGTGTGCGATGCGGTGACGGATATCTTCAATCCGAATGTCGTGCGGGCTTCGACCGGCGTGCTGTTTTCGGTGCCGCTGGTGGTGGAGGAAAGCGCGCGGGTGCTGGCGTGGTTGAAGGAGCGGCGTATCCGAACGGTGGCGACGACGCCGGCGGCGGAGAAGATTTACTCGGACGTGGATCTGCGGGGGGCGCTCGCGGTGGTGATGGGCAGCGAGCAGTATGGGTTGAGCGAGTTTTGGCTGAAGGAGTGCGACGTGCCGGTGCGGATACCGATGGCGGGGCAGGCGGATTCGTTGAACGTGGCGATGGCGACGATCATCACGTTATTCGAGGCGGTGCGGCAGCGAGGGGCAAAGGATCAATGAGGGATGGCCGCAAAGAGGCGCAGAAGGCGCAAAAAGAGATGGAATGAAGGTGGTTGTAGAAGAAAAGAAATGGCGCGAGCGGATGCAGGCGCATGAGGCGCGGGTGCGGGTTTGGACGGATCCGCATCAGGAGCGGGCGGCGCGGGGTGAGAAGCACCCGGTGTATGATTTCTTGTTTAGTTATTATGCGTTTCGGCCGGCGTGCTTGCGGCGGTGGCATCCGGGTCCGGAAGTGGTGTTGGCGGGCGAAGGGGCGCGGGAGTTTTTGCGGTGGGAGGAGTATCGGGAAATTGGAGACGGCGTGGCCGTGGGGCCGTTGCCGGAGCGCCGGCGGGCGTTTGTGGGGTGGTTGAAGACGTTGTTGGAGGCGATGCGGGAGCGGCCGGCATTCTTCGGGTGTTTCGGGCTGCATGAGTGGGCGATGGTGTATCGGCAGACGCCGGAGCAGGTGCGGCACAATGCGTGGCCGCTGCGATTTCCGCCGGAGGAGCTGGCGCGGATCGTCGAAGGCAGTGCGGTGTGTTGTTCGCATTTTGATGCGTATCGATTTTTCACGGACGCGGCGCGGCCGTTGAACCGGGCGGAGCTGACGCGCGACGGGATGTTGCGGAACGAGCAGCGCGGGTGTCTGCACGCGAACATGGATTTGTATAAGTGGGCGTTCAAACTGGCGCCGTGGACGCCGAGTGAGCTGATCGCGGATTGTTTCGAGCTGGCGCGGGATATCCGGGAAATGGATATGCGGGCGAGTCCGTATGATTTGCGGGCGCTGGGGTTCGAACCGATCGCGATCGAGACGCCGGCGGGGCGGGCGGAGTATGAGCGGCGGCAGCGGGAGTTTTCGGCGCGCGGGGAGCCGTTGAGGGAAAGATTGATGGCGGTGTGCGCGCGGTTGTTGGAGACGTGACGCGGTGGGGCGGGTTTGCGCTTGGCGGCCCGCGGCGAATGGGCAGCTTGGCGGGCGCGTGAGCTTGCCGGCTTCACAAGATCAGCGCGTGCCGCGGAGGACGCGGGCGCGGAAGGTGGGGATGTTTCTCGCAGGGTGTGTCGTGGGTGCAGCGGGCGTCGCGGGGTTGTTGTTGGCGCCGCCGGTGCAAGGCTGGGTGTTGCGGAAGGCGGTGGGAATGCAGCCGGGGTGGCGGGTGAGTTTCGAGCGATTTGGCGCGGCGCCGAGTGGCGTGGAGGCGCGCGGGCTGGAGTTTGCGATGCCGGGCGTGGTGGCGCAGGTGGAGCCGTTGATTGTGCGGATCGCGCCCGGGCGGTTGTTGACGAAGCGCGAACTGCAGATCGAGCGCGTGGAGGCGCAGAAAGTGCGGGTGACGATCACGCCGTCGGAGCTGGCCGCGAGCGAGTCGGCGCCGTTTACGGGCGTGCTGAGTTTGTTGCAGTCGCCGCTCCCGTGGATGATCGACGAGGTGAAGCTCGAAGGAGAGATCGCGGTGCGCGACGGCGACGCGGCGGTGGTGGTGGGCGAGTTTCGGATTGAAGGGGGCGGGTTGTCGGCGACGACGCCGGGGGAGTTTGCGTATGAGATCGCGGTGAACTCGGCGTTGTTGCCGCTCGGGCCGGAGAACAAGGTGCGGAGTGCGGGGACGGTGCGATTGACGCAGACGGCATCACATGGCGTGGCGACGATTGAGGTGTCGGGGAGTTTGGCGTTGCCGACGTATGGCGGGCTGGAGTTGCCGGCGGGGACGTTTTCGCTGGCGATCGCGAGTTCGGAGAAAGGAGAAGACTACCGCGGGCGGATGGAGTTGGGCGGGGCGGTGTCGGCGGAGTTGGAGGCGGCGCTGGATGGAGCGTTGGGGATGTTGGCGGGGCGCGTGGGGT
>JAFAAS010000082.1 GCA_023426435.1 Verrucomicrobiota bacterium
CAATTCTTCGACGTCGGCATCGCCGAGGAACACGCCGTCCTGTTCGCCGCCGGCCTCGCCACCAAGGGCATCAAACCCGTCTGCGCGATCTATTCGACGTTCCTCCAGCGCGCCTACGACCAGATCATCCACGACGTCGCACTGCAGAACCTGCCCGTCACATTCTGCATGGACCGCGCCGGTCTCTCCGCCAACGACGGCCCAACCCACCACGGCCTCTTCGATCTCGCTTATCTCCGCTGCGTCCCCAACGCCACGATCATGCAGCCCAAGGACGAGGACGAGCTCGTCGACATGCTGCACACCAGCCTCCACCTCGGCTCGCCCGCCTTCGTTCGCTACCCGCGCGGCGCCGGCACCGGCGTATCCATAAAACCACAACCCGCCCCGCTTCCCGTCGGCCAGGCCGAAGTTCTCCGGCAGGGTTCGAACATCATGCTCTGGGCCCTCGGTCCGATGGTGCAGGACGCCCTCAAACTCGCCGCCCGCCTCGAGGCCGAGGAAAACCTTTCCGTCGGCGTCGTGAACGCCCGCTTCGTCAAGCCGCTGGATCGCACCCTCCTCCTCAGCCACGCCGCGTGTATCCCGCTCATCGTTACGCTCGAGGATCACGTCGCCACCGGCGGCTTCGGCAGCGCCGTCCTCGAAGCACTCCAGGAAGCGAACTGCCCCACCGCCGTCGAACGCATCGGCTGGCCCGACAAATTTGTCGAACACGGCAGCAGCGTCGAAATCCTCCGCGCCGCCTACGGTCTCGCGCCCGACGACATGTATCGCCGCGTCCTCGACCGCTGGCGCCACCTCAGCGCCGAACACGTCGCCACCAACGTCTAGCCCGGCGTCCTCGCCGGGCTTTATTCGAAGGTAGGGCGAACCGTCCCCGGCGAGCCGTCGACGCGCCCAAAAAAAAACGCGTGAGCAAAATCGCTCACGCGTCGATTCCGCCAGCGGAGTCTTTCACTCCGCTTCAGCCTACCTCACTTCTTCTCCGCCATCCCCGCTCCGCCGCACCGCTCGCAATTCTTCCCAGCTTCCATCGCCTCAACACAGCACGCGTGCCCGCACGCCTTGCCTTCCTTCTCGGCTTTCACACAGCAACCGGCCTTCTTCGCTTCCGCCGTTTTCGGCGCGTCATTCGCTGCAAGCGCCAGGCCCGCGCTGAGCAACAAAGCAACAACCACACTGACGAATAATTTGGGGAGTTTCATTTTTTAATCGGGGTTCGCCGGAAAACTATCCTTCGCCTTCCGCCCTGCAACCGTTGTTTGCAGCAGGTTGACGCCCCTCCGCTCCCCCGTCTTTCCTCCCGCGATGCGTTGGTTCTTCGCGCTCAACGAAAATTCCCCCGGCTTCTGGGACTACGCCCACCTGATCCAGGTCGCCGTCCACACCGCGCGCAAACACACCTCGCTCATCCCCGTCTGCATCTACGACGGCGAAGAAAACGCGATCACCGTCTGGCTCCGCCAGGCCGGCGTCACCGTCCTCCGCCGCAGCACGTTCCTCGGCGTCATCACCGTCCATTTTTCACCCATCGCGCGCGGCGCCTATCTCCGGCTCGAAATTCCCGCCATCTGCCGCGAGCAGGGCTGGACCGACCCTTTCGTGCTCTACACCGACTGCGACGTCATGTTTCTCCGCGACGTCGCACCGCTCCTCGACTCGCTCTGCCCGCGCTTCCTCGCCGTCGCGCCCGAACACAACCGCGACGACTTCGACCGCTTCAACAGCGGCGTGATGCTCATCAACGTCCCCGCCTGGGAAGCCGAGTTGCCCGCCCTCACCGACACGTTTCGCGCCCACATGGACGAAGCGCTTTCTCCACCTTACGACCAGGCGCTCCTCCAACGCCATTTCGCCGGCCGCATCGATCGCCTCCCGCTCGAGCTGAACTGGAAAACCTACTGGCCCGACCATCCCCACGCCGCGATCCTCCACTTTCACGGTCCCAAGCCCGCGCATAAATTCCTCATCTACACGCGCCGCGCTCCCGCCGATCTTCTCACGCTCGCGTCACCGTCCTACTTCCGCGCTTGCCACCAGTGGGACGCCGAACTCCTGGAAGCCAACGAACAGCTTCCCATCCCACCCGATCCCAACTGCCGCCGCGTCGAACCCGGCTTCGAAGGTTTCGACGACGTCACCGGCCTCGGCCATCCCGAAGGTCCTTTCCCACTCATCATGCTCCCCATCCTGCGTTGGGGACTCGCTCCTTTTACCGAACTTACGTTCACGATTCCTCCCGGCCAACACGCCGAATTCGAGCTCAAGTTTCAATGCCCGCACGTCGAGCAAGCCGTCACGGTTTCCCTCGATGACCGCGAGCTCGCCCGCTTCCCCGTGCAACGCGTTTCCGACGCCCAGTCCCACGTCGTCGATCTCCCCGCCTCACCCGGCCGCCACCGCCTCCGGCTCACCTACGCCCAAGGCTACCCTCAACCCGCTCCCGACTCCCGCGTCCTCGCCGTCGCCTTCCACACCCTCCGCGTCGTCCGCCATCCGTAGCGGAACGCGTGAGCGTTTCGTCCGTCGCACGTAAAACGTCCCCCGAACCACCAATGGTGGAACCCGACGTCCCCGTCGGGTTGATTTTTTGGTGCGGGCGGAGGGAGTCGAACCCTCCTCTCAGGCTTGGGAAGCCCACATAATAGCCGATATACTACGCCCGCAAAAAACGTTCGCGAAAAAAAGGGACAAACCTCGCGACCGCAATCCCGAATCTCTCGCAGCCTTCGCTCACGAATACGTCCGCCGCGCCTCCAACGCGCTCTTCAACGTCACCGAGTCCGCGTAAAGCACTCCGCCACCACTCGGCAGCCCGAAACCAATCCGCGTCACTTTCACCTCGCGCCCCTGCGCCGCGAGTTGCTCCGTCAGATAATGACACGTCGCCTCGCCTTCGACGTCATTCGACAACGCCAAAATCAACTCCCCAATCCCTCCCGTCTCCACGCGCGCGAACAACGCCGCAAAGTTCAGATCCTTCGGCGCCACGCCCTGCAGCGGCGACAACTTGCCGTGCAACACATGATACACGCCGCGATACGCCCCGCTCCGCTCCAACGCCACCAGATCCGGCACTTGCTCCACCACGCACACCACCGACTGATCGCGCCGATCGTCCGCACAAATCGCGCAGAGTTCGCCTTCCGCGATATTGCCGCATCGCGAACACCGCCGCACCGTCCGCGCCGCCTCCTCCAACGCATTCACCAGCGCCGGCAACCGCTCCGGTTTCTCCACCAGCAGGTGCAACGCAATCCGCTCCGAAGACCGAAACCCCACCCCCGGCAGCTGCTTCAAATGCTGCTGCAGTTTCTCAAACGCTGACGGCATTGGAAATTTTCGAACTTCGATTTCCGATTTTCGATTCCCGACTCATCGGCAACAAACGCCTGCGAAATCGAAAATCGAAATTCGAAACTCGAAAATCACATGAACCCCGGCATCTGAAACGCCGACGTCACTTTCTGCATCTCCGCGTCGTTGTAGTCCTTCGCCTGCTTCGCCGCGTCCTGCACCGCCGCCAGCACCGTGTCCGACACGAGCTTCGCATCTTCCTTCAAGAATTCCGGATCCAGTTCCAGCGCGAGAAACTTGCCCGCGCCGTTGATCTTGATCTTCACCGCGCCGCCGCCGCTCGTGACATCGATCACCTTCGCCTCGAGTTCCGCCTGCAGCGCCTCGATGCCACGCTGCATTTTCTGCGCCTGTTTGAGAAGTTTGCCTACGCCAGCCATGGGATGATTTGGGTTTGTCGTTAGAGTTGAGCGTGCCGGTAAACGGCTAAACCGCGTCCGCGGCGAACACATTTTCGTAGCCTTCGCGAAAACTCGGATACCGCGGCGCCCACCCAAGTTCCCGCTTCGCCTTCGCATTCGAAATCACCCGATCCGGCGTCACCGCCCGCCGACCGCCCGCCGGCACACCGGTGAACCGCGGCTCGCCCACCCCCAGCTTCCGCGCGAGCCACGCCACCACTTCCGCCTTCGGCGCCGCTCCATCGTCCGCCACGTTGAAAATCCCTCCCTTCACTTCCACTCCCGCCGCCCACGCCGCCCAAATCGCGCCGCACACATCGTCACGATGCACCAAATTCAACCGGTGCTCCCCTCGTCCCGCCACTTCTCCGTTGCGCACCTGCTCGACCAAATGCCGCCGCCCCGGCCCATAAATCCCCGCCAACCGCAGCACAAAACACCGCTCAAACCCACGCGCTCCGTCTCCCCCACCCGCCTCCAACAACACCTGCTCCGCCTCCCGCAAAATCGCCCCGCGCTCACTCGCCCCTTCCGTGCTCTCTTCCTCGTCCACCACCACACCTCCACCCTGCGGATACACCGACGTGCTGCTCGTATAAACCACCGTCCCATTCGCCGGCCGCTCCCGCGCCCACGCCACAATCGATTTCATCCCTTCCAAATAACTTCGCCGATACCCTTCCAAACCGCCGCCGCCCGAACTCACCGCATTCAACACATACTCCGCCCCGCCCGCCACGTCGGCGTGCCACGCGTCCGACGCCAGCTCCGCCACCACCACTTGCGCCCCCTCGCGATGCAGCTCCGCCGCCGTCGTCGCATTTCGCGTCAACGCCGTCACTTTCATCCCGCGCGCCATCGCCTGCCGCGCCACCGCGCCGCCCACGTATCCGCATCCGAATACAATGAGGCGTTTCCCTGCAAAATTTCCGTAGGCAAAGCCGGACATGCTTGTTCAACTCTTCCCATGCCAACCGTTCTCGCAATCCTCGCGGAGGGTTTTGAGGAAATCGAGGCCGTCACCCCCATCGATCTCCTGCGCCGCGCCGGCGCCGATGTCACCGTCGCCGCCCTCGGCGACACCATTCACGTCGCCGGCGGCCGCGCGAATCTCATCCTCCACGCCGACACCACCCTCGCCGCCGTCGAATCGAACGACTTCGACGCAATCTTTCTCCCCGGCGGGCCCGGCACAAAACATCTCCGCGCCGCCCCCCGCGTCCGCGCCCTCATCCTCCGTCACCACGCCGCCGGACGTCTCGTAACCGCCATTTGCGCCGCACCGACCGTCCTCCACGACGCCGGCCTGCTCTCCCACCGCCGCTACACCGCCCACCCGTCCGTCGCCAACGAGTTGCCCCACATCCTCGCCCACGAACGCGTCGTCCTCGACGGAAACATCCTCACCTCCCGCGGCGCCGGCACCGCCCTCGACTTCGGCCTTCGCCTGATCGAACTCCTTTTCACCCCCGAAAAATCCCGCGAGATCGCCGCCTCCATCTGCGCCTGAACCGAATCCATGCGATTGAACCGCGAAGGACGCCAAGCGACACGAAGGAGAAAAGACGTTTCTGCGCCGGTAGAAACCACTCACCAAAAGGAGTGAACAGCGTCTGCGCGATCCCGGCCATTCCCCACCAACTTCGCGTATCTTCGCGTCCTTCGCGGTTCCATTTCTACGCCCCCGCTTCTTTTACCACCCCTAAACGTTCCCACTTTCTTCGCGTCGATTCGTGTGCATTTGCGGTTCGCTCAACTCGTTCCATCCGCGAACCCGCCCCGTTTTAGGCCCGCCCTTCTCTTCCGCCCGCCAATTTGGCCAAGGTGTTGAATTGACTACAAAACTGGGGGTTATTCCCTAGCCGCGTCCCATGGCCCCGACCGTCGTCGAGCCGCTTTCCCCCGCTTTTTCTCCGGAAGCGACGGGGCGAAGCCTGCCCGCTTTTACACGATGTGCGGGATAACCGGATTCGTTGAGGTCGGTAGCGACACCGACATGCGCCACGACGCGGTCGCCCGCATGTGTCAGCGCATGGTTCACCGCGGCCCCGACGATGGCGCCCTCCATTCCTCCGCGCACGTAACCGTCGGCATGCGCCGGCTCGCGATCTTCGATCCCGCCAACGGCCGGCAGCCGATGAGCACACCGGACGGCCGCCTTCACCTCGTCTTCAACGGCGCCATCTACAATTTCCGTCACCTCCGCGACGAACTCTCCGCCGCCGGTTTCACCTTCCGCACCTCTTGCGACACCGAGGTTCTCCTCGCCGCCTACGCTCATTGGGGCGAACGCTGCCTCGAACGCCTTCGCGGCATGTTCGCTTTCGCCATTTGGGATTCCCATGACGAGTCCCTCTTTCTCGCCCGCGATCCTTTCGGCATCAAACCGCTCTACTACCGCCACGACGGCCCGCGCCTGCTCTTCGCGTCCGAGCTCAACGCCCTCCTCGCCTCCGGCGTGTTCTCGACCGAAATCGATCCGACTTCTCTTTCCGAATACCTCGCGTGGCTCGCCGTCCCCGCCCCACGCACCATCTACCGCGGCATCTTCAGTCTCCGCCCGGGCGAATGCGCCACGTTCCGCCACAACGAACTCTCGATCCGCGCCGCGTGGTCCTTCCGCTCGATTCCAACCACCGAATCGCCCTGTCGATCCCGCTCCGATTTCGAACGCGAGCTGCGCGCCCGTCTCGAGGACAGCGTTCGCGCGCACGCCGTCGCCGACGTTCCCGTCGGCGCTTTTCTCTCCGGCGGCCTCGATTCCGCCGTCGTCGCCGGGCTCATGTCGCGCACCAGCGGCACGCGTCTGAAAACCTTCACCATCGGCTTCGGCGAAGCCGGCTTCGACGAATCATCCGCCGCCGAAACCACCGCCCGCCACTTCGGTTGCGACCATCACACGCGCATCCTAAACGGCGCCGAAGTCGCCCGCGACCTCCCGCACGTTCTCGCCGCCATGGACCAACCCACCGGCGATGGCATCAACACCTACTACGTCAGCCAAACCGCCCGCCAGGGCGGCGTCACGGTCGCCCTCTCCGGCCTCGGCGGTGACGAACTTTTCGGCGGGTATCCATCTTTTCGCGACATCCCGCGTCTCTCCCGCCTTCTCCCGTTCTGGCAACTCGTCCCGCCGCCGCTCCGACGTCGTGCACTCGCGCGTCTCCGTCGCGGCGCCACGCGTTCCCGCAAACTCGCCGACATGCTCGAGCACGCGCACTCGTTTCACGAGCTCAACGCCATGCAGCGCCGCGTGTTCTCCGAAGACCGCCGCCGCGAACTTCTCTCGCCCGATCTCCGCCGCCTCGCCGCTAGCACTCCGCCTTTCCATCCCGAGCTCACCGCCCTCGCCGCCGACCTGGCCACCGCTCCTTCGCTCGACGCGATCAGCGCGTGGGAGCTCCGCACCTACATGGCCGACGTGCTCCTGCGCGACAGCGACGTCATGAGCATGCGTCACTCGCTCGAACTGCGCGTGCCCTTCGTCGACCGCCCGCTCGCCGAATGGCTCTGGCGCCAACCCGCCGCTTTCAAGTTCGCCCACCGCGAACCCAAAGCCGCGCTCGCCCGCTCACTCCGCGACATCCTCCCGCCCGACCTCGCCCAACGCCGAAAGCAAGGCTTCACGTTTCCTTTCGCTTCGTGGATGAAATCCGAGCTCCGGCCTTTCCTCGAAGCCACCTTCGCCGACACCTCCATCGATCGCTCCGGATTTTTTTCCCGGACGTCCGTGCAACACCGCTGGCAATCGTTTCTCACCGCCAACGACACCCGCGATTGGTCCCGCGTCTGGAGCCTCGCCGTTCTCATCGATTTCGCCAACCGCCCCGCGCCCACACCGCTCCGCCCGCGCCCCTGGCCCATCGAGCCGCAAGCCGCCGCGATTCCCGCCCCCCACATCGTCACAAACCGTTCCACCGCCCGCATTCGGGCCGCGAAACAGCGCACGCTTCTCCTCACCCCTGAAATCTTCGCCTCCGAAGGCGGCATCCCGCGCATTCTCCAAATCTACCTCAAGGCGCTCTGCGATCTCTCCGGCCCCAACGACGCCGTGCGCCTCGTCGCTTTGAACGATCACATGGTCGACTCGCGCGATCTCCGCCGCTCCTCCAACGACCGCCTTTCCGAATGGCGCGTCGCCGGCCGCAGCAAATCCCGCTTCGTTCGCGACACCCTCGCGCTTTCCCGCGGCGCCGATCGCCTGATCTGCGGCCATCTCGCGCAACTCCCCGTCGCCTTCGCCGCGAAGCTCCGGTATCCACGTCTTCGCTACTACCTCGTCGCCCACGGCATCGAGGTCTGGCGCGACTACACCGCACTCGAACGCCTCGCGCTCCGCCGCGCCGAGCGCATCCTCTGCGTCAGCGATTACACTCGCCGCGAGCTCCTCCGCCGCTGCCCGCTCGCGCCCGAAAAAACCGTCGTCCTCCCCAACGCCCTCGATCCTTACTTCAAGATCGCCCCGGGGCTTCCCCGCAACGGCCGCGCCCCCACCGTTCTCGTCGTCACGCGCCTCACCTATTCCGACCGCTACAAGGGCGTCGAACACATGATCCAGGCGATGGCCGCGATCCGCGCCGCTATTCCCGACGCCACCCTCCGCATCGTCGGACGCGGCGACGATCTTCCGCGCCTGCAACAGCTGCGCGACAAACTCCGTCTCCGCCACGCGATCGAATTTCTGGGCTACATCGACGACCGCCGCATGGCCGACGAACTCCGCTCGTGCACACTCTTCGCTCTGCCCAGCGAACGCGAAGGTTTCGGTCTCGTTTATCTCGAAGCCATGGCCAACGGCCGCCCCTGCCTCGGCGCGCGCGCCGGCGGCGTGCCCGAAGTCATCACTCCCGAAACCGGCGTCCTCGTCCCCTACGCCGACGTGCCCGCCATCGCCGACGCCGCCATCGCCGCCCTCCGCCGCGAATGGAACGAAGCCGCAATCCTCGACCGCGCCCGCGAGTTTTCGTATTCGCATTTCAAGGACCGCCTCGCTTCGCTCCTCGCGCTGTGAGGCTCTGCCGGCAAGTCACCCCTCGAACCCACCCTTGTCATTCTGAGCGAAGCGAAGAATCCAGGGCGACGCCCACGTGCGGTCTCGCGCCCGCGGCCTCCAGCCAACATCGATGAACAAAAGCCTCACCCTGCGCGTGCAAAACTCCGGCCTGCTCGCGCTCAAGTGCTTCAAGGATCTTCCCGACGGCAACCTCTTCATCGCCGAGGCTCGCGAGCACGTTCCGTTTTCAATCAAGCGCGTTTACTTCATCAACACGCTCGCCAACCCCAAAGCCGTCCGCGGAAAACACGCCCACCGCAAACTCCAGCAAGCCATCTTCTGCATCAACGGCTCCTTCACGCTTCACCTCGACGACGGCAAAACCAAGCAGCGCATCCACCTCAACGATCCCGCCCGCGGCATCCTCCTTGGCCCAATGCTCTGGCACACGATGTCCTCGTTCTCCTACGATTGCGTGATCCTCGTCCTCGCCAGCGATCGCTTCAAAGAATCCGACTACATCCGCGACTACGACGAGTTCCTCACCCTCGCCCGCAGCCGATAGTCCATCCCACTTTGTCCTCCGAACCCGCCATCCCGCACGAGATCACCCTCGAAGCCGGCCACTCCGACGCCAACTACTGGCGCGACCTCTGGCGCTACCGCGAGCTCCTCGGTTTCCTCGCCTGGCGCGACATCAAGGTCCGCTACAAACAAGCCGTCCTCGGCGCCGGCTGGGCGCTCATCCAACCGCTGATCACGATGGCGATCTTCACCTTCGTCTTCGGACGTCTCGCCAACATGCCCGCCGGCGGCGTGCCCTACCCCCTGCTCGTCCTCGCCGGACTTCTGCCGTGGCAATTGTTCTCCACCGCACTCAGCGGCGCGAGCAACAGCGTCGTGGGCAACTCACACCTGATTTCCAAAGTCTATTTCCCGCGTCTGATCGTTCCGATTTCTTCGCTCGGCGTCGCGCTCATCGACTTCGTTATCGTCCTCGCGCTTTTCGTCGTCGTCTCTCTCTGGTTCGGCGCGATCCCCACCTGGCACTGGCTGTTGCTTCCTCTCTTCATCGCCAACGCGCTCGTCATCGCCCTCGGCGCGGGTCTGTGGCTCACGAGCCTGACCGTGAAGTATCGGGATTTTCGATTCATCGTCCCGTTCCTCATGCAGGTCGGACTCTTCGTTTCTCCCGTCGGTTACCGCACCGATAACCTGCCCAACTGGCGCGACCTCCTCGCTCTCAACCCGCTGACCGGCGTCATCGACGGATTCCGCTGGTGCCTGCTCGGCGGACGGCAACAACTCGATCCCACCAGCCTGATCTTCTCCGTCGCCGCCGCCCTCCTCCTCCTCCTCGGCGGCCTCTGGTATTTCCGCCGCATGGAGCGCCAGTTCGCCGACGTGATCTGATGACACCTCTCGCGCTTCGCCCGCTTCGTGCCCCTTCGTGTCCATTCGTGGTTCGTTCCCAAACCTAGCCGCCTGACATGAGCCTCCCCGCCATCGAAGTCTCCGGCCTGAGCAAGCGCTACGTGATTCAACACGAGTCACGTCACGACAATCTCCGCGACACCCTTCATCACACCGCCCGCAAGCTCTGGCGGCGTCTCCGCTGGGGCACTGGTTTCAGCACCGAAGAATTCTGGGCTCTGCGCGACGTCAGCTTCACCGTCCAGCCGGGCGAAGTCGTCGGCATCATCGGCCGCAACGGCGCCGGCAAATCCACGCTCCTGAAAGTTCTTTCCCGCATCACCGAACCGACCTCCGGCAAAGTAAAACTCCGCGGCCGCGTCGCCTCGCTCCTCGAAGTCGGCACCGGTTTCCATCCCGAGCTCACCGGCCGGGAGAACATCTTTCTGAACGGCGCGATCCTCGGCATGAGCCGCGCGGAGATTCGGAAAAAATTCGACGAGATCGTCGCCTTCGCCGAAGTGGAGCGGTTCCTCGATACGCCGGTGAAGCGCTACAGCAGCGGCATGTATGTCCGCCTCGCCTTCGCCGTCGCCGCCCACCTCGAGCCCGAGATCCTCATCGTCGACGAGGTCCTCGCCGTCGGCGACATCGCCTTCCAAAAAAAATGCCTCGGCAAGATGCAGGAGGTCTCCCGCGCCGGGGGCCGCGCCGTCCTCTTCGTCAGCCACAATCTCGCCTCGATCCGCGAACTCTGCTCGACCGCGATCTTGCTGAACCAAGGAACGATCCAAGCGTCGGGCCCGTGCCACAAGGTTCTTGCGGCGTATCAACTCGGTCTGGCAGGCGCCCCGCTCACGTCCGTCCCGAAACCTTCGGATGATCTGCTCCACCGCGCCTACGCTACCAGCGTCGATGTCGAGGACCTCGAAGGAACACCCCGCCTCATCTGGCCCGTAGGCGAACCTTTCCGCGTGCGGGTCGGCTTCCGCATCGTCCAACCACAATCTGCCTTCGTCGCCGCCATCGGCATCCAATCCATCGACGGCACTTCCATCCAAACCGCTTGGGCGCCGCCACGTGATCTCGCGCCCGGCGACTACGAAGCGATCTTTACGCAGGACCGCGTCACAATCGAGGCCGGCACCTATCGTTTCCTGGTCGGACTCTCGAGCGACGATCACACGTTCCAACAATTCGACGCCGTCCGCATCGAAGTGGTCAGCGAAGGCTCCCGCGGTTTCTTCCCCCGCACCTCCGGCGTCGGCGCAGTCCTGAACTCGATGCAAACTTTGGTCCAGCGGCGCACATGAAACGCCCGCCTCTTCCCCACGAGCTAGGTCCTTGGCAGCGCCGCATCCGGAAGCTCCGCCTTCTCCTCCGCCTCGCCAGCGCTCTGCGCTCGTCCCGATCCAGCGCCCTCAAGATCAGTTTCGCTCAGAGCGGCGAAGATCTCCTGGCGCGCCAAATACTGCTCTCACTGGGAATCCCCCAGCCTCGCTATCTCGACATCGGCGCTCACCACCCCTTCGAACTCAGCAACACCGCATTGTTTCACCTTCTCGGTTCTCACGGCATCAACATCGAACCCGATCCCGTTCTCTTCGAAGCCTTCACCCGACACCGTCCCCACGACCTCAACCTCAACGTCGGTGTCGGACCCGTTCCTGGCGAAATGACATTTTTCCGGATGGCCAATCCAACCCTCAACACCTTCTCGGCCGAAGAAGCCCACCGCGTGGCCACAGAGGAAGGCATTCCGATCGTCGCGCAACTGCCCGTCCGTATCGAAACTCCGGATGCAATCCTTGCCCGCGCCGGCTACGTCCCCGATTTCGTCAGCGTCGACACCGAAGGTCATGACCTCACCATTCTGCAGAGCTTCGATTTCGACCGCTACCGACCGGCGCTGATTTGCGTGGAAAGCCTCACGTTCTCCACCCGCGGCCAGGGTCGCAAGCTGCCCGAAATCGCGACCTTTCTGGAGTCGGTCGGCTATCGATCTCACGCCGATACCCACCTGAACACGCTGTTCGTCGACGAACGCCGTCGCGCCGCGGGCGAATGAAGCCGTCCGATCTCACGACCTACCTCGCAACGCGGAGCCCCGTTGAGCGCGAACTGCAGCGACTTTTCTCCCGTCGCGCTTCTCCCGTGATCTTCGACGTCGGCGCCTGCGAGGGCGAAGAGTCGATTCGCTACGCGCGACTTTTTCCGCGCGCGCGCATCTTCACGTTCGAGCCGCTCCCGGCCAACCAACAACTCATCCGCGCGAACTTCGAACGCTACGGCGTGAGCAACGCCGAACTCGTTCCGGTCGCGCTATCAGACCGGATTGGCGAGGCGAGCTTCCACGTTTCCTCGGGTCGTCCGCCTCACGAGTTTTCCGGCGCCGACTGGAACTATGGCAACAAATCCAGCTCGCTCCTGCCTCCCGCCGATCCGGCTCCGATGTATGGCTGGATAGAATTCAAGGAAGCTATTGTCGTGCGCACCGACACCCTCGATCGCCTCTGCGCCGACCGCGGAATCGAACGGATCGACTTCATGCATCTCGATGTGCAAGGCGCCGAACATCTCGTGCTCGCCGGCGCCACGAGCATGCTTCCGCGGACCGCCTCGCTCTGGCTGGAGGTCTCCGACCGCGAACTGTATCGCGGCCAGCGCCTCCGCGGCGACATCGAGGACCTGCTTCGCCGCCACGGCTTCTCCCTCGCTTTCGAGGAGCGCCGCGAAATCGAAGGTGACCAATTCTACGTCAACCGCCGCTTCTTCCGCAGTCGCCGGTATCTCGGCTTCAACCAGCTTCGTCGTGCGTTCGCGAAATGCCGGCAAGTTGGAGGAAAGATCAAAGCCCGCCTCATCCGATGATCATCACCCGACTTCAAGGCGGCCTCGGCAACCAGATGTTCCAATACGCCGCCGGCCTCGCGCTCGCGGAACATCGTCGCACCGTCCTTAAACTCGACGTGTCCTGGTTTCGCGAATACGCCGAATACGAGGCTCACAACCGCTACGCCCTTTCCTGCTTCAACATCACCGAGCAGTTCGCCACGCAGGAGGAAATCGACCGCGTCGCCGGCGTGAAACTCACCCGCGTCGAACGCGGGTCCATCGCGCTCGCCGAACGCCTGCACTTCTACCGCTACGCCCGCCGCCACGCCGCGCCGGCAAATACTCACTACGAGGACTCCGCGGGGTTTTCCCCGGCCTTCTACGACCAGCCCGACAACACCTATCTCTATGGCATGTGGCAGTCGGAAGATTACTTCGCCCCCGTCGCGAATTTCCTCCGCCTTCACTTCAGCTTCCGCTACCCGCCACAACCGAGCGTCTGCGCCATGGCGGAGCGCATCCGCACCGCCGGCCCGTCCGTCGCCGTGCATTTCCGCCGCGGGGATTACGTCCGCAACCCCACTTTCAACCAGAGCATCGGCGTTCTCCCGCTCGACTACTACGACCGTGCCATTGCGCTCGTTCGCCAACGCGAACCCAACGCCACGCTCTACATTTTTTCCGACGACATCGACGGCATCGAACGCGAATTCCGCCCGCCCGGCCCGCACGTATTTGTCCGCGCCACCCAGCCCTGGCACGCGTTCGACAAGATCCGCCTCATGAGCCTCTGCCAGCACGCGATCATCTCCAACAGCACGTTCGCCTGGTGGAGCGCCTGGCTGAACCCGTCGCCCACAAAACTCGTGATAGCGCCGAAATCGTGGCGTAGCCAGGATCCCAACAGCTGGCGCAGCGCCATTCCATCAAGCTGGACCGTCCTCTAACCAATCTCCTTTGAAACGCCTCATCCAACGTTTCCTCCGCTCCTGCGGGCTCAACGTGATCCGGTCCAACCACCCAGGCGCCCGCTATGTTGATCACGTTCCGGGCACGCTGCTCGACCACGTCCTTCTCCAGGTTTTTCGCGACCTTCGCGGCGTCACTTTCCTTCAGATCGGGGCCAACGACGGCGTGCGCAACGATCCGCTCTACCACTGGATTCGGGACTGTGCGTGGAGCGGGTGCATGGTCGAACCCATGCCTGACTTTGCCGCGCGGCTGCGCGAGTTGCACCAGCAGCGTCCACAGATCCAAATCGTCGAGGCAGCCGTTGCGATCACGCCCGGAGACCCTCGCCTGTATCGAATCGATCCTGCCCGGCAAAACCTTCCTTCTTGGGCCAGCGGCCTTGCCACACTCGATCACGCTCGCGCCGTCGAGGCTGCTCGATCGCTCGGACTCGGACCCGACGCACTCGTCGCCCAATCGATTCCTCTCATCACCCCGCGCGATCTCCTCCAGCACGCGGTCGATCCGTCCGTGATCGTGATCGATACCGAAGGCCTCGATATCCAACTCGCCGGCGCGCTCCTTGACGAAGGATGCACTCCGCGAGTGCTCCATTTCGAACACGCCTGTGTCGCGCCGACGGAATGGTGGGCATTCCTCAATCGGCTTCGCCAGCTCGGCTACGAGTTCGGCACCTGGGGCCCGGACACCACCGCTTTTCGTCCCGCGTGAGCACCGCACCTTCATCCCCTCCGCGCAGCGCCGTCTTCTTCTCCACCATCCGCAATTGGAATTGGGGAGCACCCGACTATATCTGGCCGCGCGCCGCGAATGAACTTCTTGCAGCCGACATCCCCGTCATTGCGGTTGTTCGTCCTCAGATCTGGGACCATCCACATATCCGGCAACTCGCCGAGCGCGGCGCCTGCTTGTTTCCTCTGCCTCCGTTAGTCTATGGCCGCGGCCGAGTCTCAGAGTTAAAACGATTCTGGAAGAGGCTCGCCATGCCCTCGCGATCACTGCGCCGCGCCTTGGAGCAGACGCCCGCTCCCCATTTTTTCGTGGAGCAATCCGGCTCCTACGACTTCCTCGAGGAAGAATTCCTGCGCTCCGCCATCGCCTCGCGGTCGGCGTCCTACGACGTCCTGTTTCACTCCAATAACTACGGAGCCCCGTTCACGTCTGAGCAGCGTCATCGGGCGCTCCGCTTCCTGCTCGGCGCCCGTCGCACGCTCTTTAACTCGAAGTGGACGCGTGAACTCACCGAGCTGCAACTGCTCCACCGCCTTCCCAACGCCGGCTACTTTCCTCTTCTCGTCCGCTTCCCTCATGATCAGCCGTTGCCCTGGCCCGCAGGCGACACGCTGCGGCTGGCGTCTGTGAGCCGGCTAGATTGCCACCACAAGGGCCTCGACGTTCTGCTTCAGGCTCTCGCCTTGCTCCCCGCCGATGCTCTGTCCTGGACGCTCGACGTCTACGGCTACGGCCCCGACGAAGAATACCTGCGTGGCCTTGCGGCGTGGCTGGGACTCGACTCGCGGGTCAACTTCCATCCGGCAACCAACGACATTCCCGCCATCTGGCAGCGCTGCCACTTGCTCCTGCTCGTCTCCCGCTACGAGGGTCTCGGCGTGGCAATGCTGGAAGCAATGGCCTGCGGTCGACCTGTGCTCCGCACGCCCTACGGCGGATGCGACGAATGGATCATTCCCAACGAAACCGGCTTCGTTTGCCCGGCAGCGGAACCAGAGCTGATCGCGCACTCGATCACCCAAGCGATTCAGTCCGCGTCGCAGTGGCCCCAAATGGGACGTGCGGCGCACGCTCGGATTCGCGCAAGACTGACACCCGCCCCGGAATCGATCTTTCTCGAACCGTTCCGCGTCCCCTCGCTCGCGCCGGTAAGTTCATAGCCGAACTCCCGTCTGCCGCTTCACCCGTGAGTGCCATCTCCCTGTTCCTCGCCGCTCTTCGGCATCACCGGTTCCGGCTGCGCGGCGTCCAATTCGCGGGGACCTGCCGCACGGCGCCACAAGTCGATCTCCGTCCGGGTGTCCGCAACGGCTCGAAAGGCCGGATCCACATCGGCCTCGATTGCGAACTCGAATCCGGCGCTCTCCTCGATGCTTGGGGCGGTGAAATCACCCTCGGCCACCACACCTTCGTGGGCCCCTACACTGTAATCTACGGACACGGCGGTGTAACCATTGGCGACAATACTCTGATCTCCATGCACAGCCGCATCGTGTCGTCGAACCACGCTATCCCGCCGCTCAGCACCGACATCCGCTCTCAACCCGACGTGCTCCTTCCCACGCGCATCGGTCGCGATGTGTGGCTAGGCGCCGGCGTGACCATCCTAGGCGGTGTCACCATCGGCGACGGCTGCATCGTCGGTGCCGGAACGGTCGTTTCCAAGGACCTGCCCGCCGGCGCTATTGCTTTGGGCGTTCCCGCCGTGGTGAGAGGTTTTAGGAAAAGCGCGCAATAATGCCGATCCTTTCGGTCATCATCCCGACCCACAATCCCCACCCCGGTCGACTCGCCCGCGCGCTCGATGCACTTCGCGCCCAATCGCTGCCCTACGAGTCTTGGGAATTGTTGATTGTGGACAACGTCTCGATCCCCGCCGTTTCCGTCGATTTTCCCTTCTCCGCCTCCCACTTCTCGATCGTTCGCGCCACACCCGCGGGACTCACCATTGCGCGACGCACCGGAATCCTCGCCAGCAGGGGCGATTACCTCGTCTTCGTCGACGACGACAACGTTCTCGCTCCCGACTATCTCGCGCGCGTGCTCGCCCATTTCGAAGCCAACCCTCAGCTCGGGGCGATCGGCGGCAAAAGCCTCCCCGAGTTCGAGCAGCCGACTCCATCTTGGTGGGAGCCGGAATTCGACGGCCTCATCGCCTGCCGCGACCTCGGCAGCGAACCGCTGTTCGCTACGGACGCTAGCGATCCGCAAAACGGCCGCCGCCTCTACCCTCACTGCGCACCCATCGGCGCCGGAATGGCCGTTCGTCGAGCCGCCCTGCAACCGTGGCTCGATGATCCGCAGAGCCGCCGAACACCCGATCGCCGCGGTCAAGAACTCACCTCGGGTGGCGACAACGACATCGTCTTCACCCTCCTCCGCGCCGGCTGGCAGGTTGGTTACTTCCCCGATCTCGTGCTCACGCATCTGATCCCCGCCGGCCGCATCCAGCCTCGCTATCTCGCCCGCCTCAACCGCGCCATCGCGAAATCCTGGATACACGTGCTCGAAAAACACGACGCGAATCCCTGGCCCTCGATTTCCCCGCGATCCTTTCCACTCCGCCAAGCCAAAGCTTGGTTCACCTATCGCGCCTGGAGCAGCCCGGCCGCCCACATCCGCTGGCAAGGCGCCTGCGGCCATTTCGAAGGTCGCGGCGCATTCAGCCTGAACCAGGAAGGCCAGACTTCCCTCGGCCAAGGAACCCCGACACCCACCCCGCGCCCACGATCCCAGCCATGACCTCGCTCCTTCGCAAGATCCGCACCGTCGCTCGCATGGTCGTCGACGGCCGCAGCGGCCATCTTCGAGGACGCCTCCGCTATAACCAACTCCTCTTCCGCATCTGGTTCCATCGCGGCCGGCCCTTCACCTACCGCCGCGACGGCATCCGCTACGTGTGCTTCCCCGACAATCCTGATTCGCGCATCGTCGCCTCCAGCGATTTCACCGACGCGATCGAGCTGAATCTCCTGCGCAAGTGGCTCGCTCCCGGTGACGCGTTTCTTGATGTAGGAGCCAATCTCGGCACTTACGCGTTCGCCGCCGCACAGTTCGTCGGTCCGCACGGAAGAGTGGTCGCCGTCGACGCTGGCGAAACGGTTTCGCAAATGCTGACCGACGCCGCCCGCCGGCTCGGCCATTCCCACCTCGAGACCGTGTCATGCGCAGTCGGCGCCGCCGAAGGCACGACCACGTTCTTCGAAGGCATGAGCGAAGGCACCTCGTTCATCCAATCGTTGAATCCAACTCGCCCCGCCGGCTCCGTCTTTCGCGAACGCACCGTCGCGCTGCTCTCGCTTCGCACGCTCGCTGAGCGACACCTTCCGGTCATGCCCGCCGCCGTCAAACTCGACATCGAAGGCGCGGAAGGCGATGCCCTCGACGCCGCCCCGCAGGCCTGGCTCGCCGCCGACGGCCCGCTCTGGCTCGTCGAGATCAACCCCACCGCGCTCAAAACCTTTCACCGCTCACCCGGCGAGATTGCCGAGCGCTTTCCGGCCGGCGCTTTCGACCGCTGGCTTCTGCCGAAGGAACTCCACCACCAGCATGGTGAGGGACGCCTCCGGCCGTTCACTTCCGCCGAGCTTTGGTCCGACTCCACTTACTACAACTTCCTCGCCCTCCCCCGGGCCTCGCGGTTTGCCGACCGCTTCGCTCGGATCCGTCCGTTACTCGGTTGATCCCGCGTCTGATGCCCGCAACGTCTCTCACTCCCGAACGCGGTTTCGTCTACGTCGCCACGGGCGCAGGCTACGTCGAGGAAGCGATGCACTCGGCCCGCTCGCTGGCCCGCCTCCATCCAGGATATCCGATCTGCTTGATCACCGACCGCGGCCTCGCTCCGGGTTCACCATTCACGTCTGTCATGGTGCGTGATGACGTCCTGCGCAAACCCATCGACAAACTCCTCGCGATCCACTGCCCCTTCCATCGGGTGATCTTCCTCGATTCGGATACCCGGAGCTTCGGCGACCTCACGCCAATCTTTGACGTTCTCGACCACTTCGACCTGGCTGCGCTGCAGGACGTGAACCGCGGTTGGGACTACGAACTGCCCGGCGTTCCCGCATGCTTCACCGAATTCAATACGGGCGTCCTCGCCTTCAAGAAATCCTCCGCCGTCCTCGAGTTTTTCAACCGCTGGCGCAGCGACTACGAGCGGCTCCAGCAGCAGCAGCCGCACCTCAATCTCAACGCCGACCAGCCCGCGTTCCGCTACGCACTCTACCATTCAAAGCTGCGCATCGCCCCGCTCCCCAGCGAGTTTCATTTTATTTCCAACTTCCCCAACGCCGCACTCTGGCGCGTCCGCCTCATTCACGGCCGGGGAAATTACGAACTCATCGAACGACAGGTGAACGAAATCATGGGCCCCCGCGCCTACGTGCCCTCCTTGGGCGTTCTTCAGGGTTTCTGCGGACGTAAAGCCTGGCTCCTATCCGCGTGCAGGTGGTTCGGCCGCGCCCTCCAACTCGCGCTCAAGCCGCCCGCCGATCCTGCCAACGCCAACCCCGGCCAATGGTGGAAACAGTAAAAACGGGCCAGCGTGCCTCATCCGAACGCATGAGCGACCGCTCAGCATCCGACGTCACGCTGCAGATCAATCTCTCCGCGGGTGATCTCGCCTACGCCGCGCAGATGGTCCCGACCCTTGTTCGCACCCATCGCAACGACGTCTCCGAAGTCGTGCTCGTTGCCGATCTCTGCCGCCCCACGTCCGCGCGCGACTTCCACGCCGCGAGCCGTCTGCCTCTCCACGAGTTCTCCAACCGCCTTCAACGCCTACGCGAACTCTGCGCCGCGCTCGAAGGCAGCCGCACCGTCGACCGCATCGTCTTCGTCGCCCCCGACGCCACCTCACTCACCGCGCTCAACCTCCGCTACGCCGGCGTCGCCACGTCGCGCTCCCACGATCATCTCGGCCACGCCTTCTCCGCCTACTTTTCCGGCTGGGAGTGCGCACGCACCCGCTACGTCGCGCATTTTGACGCCGACATTCTTCTCTGGCAGGCCCCCGGCTTCTCCTGGATCGCCGCGGCCATCGACGCCTTGCAGCGCAACGAAACCCTGCTCGCCGTCAGCCCCCGCATCGCTCCGCCGCCAGCGACCGACACCCTGCTCGCTCCCCAACACCCCCCCGAGTGCTGGTCGCCGGATTGGCCGCTCCATCGCCACCAGCACGGCTGGATCAGTTCCTGGTTCAGCACACGCTGTCATCTCATCGATCGCGAGCGACTCACCCGCGTGCTGCCGCTCGGCAATCCCACACGCGATCGCCGCGCCGCCGCAGTCGATCGCTGGCTGCGCTCACTCTACGACCTCCGCACGCTCACCGGCCCGGATCGTTCGCGGCTCGCGCGCCGCCTCGTCCGCGGTGTTCCGCCATTTCCGCTTCCACCCGAAGTGCTCCTCCATGAACACGCGCAACGCCGCGGCCTCTCCTGCCTCTATCTCGCGAATCCGGAAGCCTGGTTCATCCACCCCGACACCAAACCAGCGCAATTCCTCCGCCTGCTACCCAAGTTGCTCGAGCACGTCACCGTCCGCGGAACATATCCTCCCGCGCAACGCGGCCTGAGCAGCGTGCAGTTCGATGCTTGGGAGAACCATGACGCCTGAGCAACTTTCCTCCGCCCCGTGGTCGCGCCGGCTGGGTCTCGGACGCCTCTGCTACTACGCCTGGCACTGGCCGGTTGGCGAAATCCGCCGCAGCCTCGCCGCCGGCGGCCCCCTCGAACAGTGGCGCACCGCCCGCGGGCGTGCCAGCATGGCCGCCGCTGCACGATCGCTGCCCGTCCCGCCCGCGAGCACGCTACCACCGCTCGAGCTTCATCTGCTCACCGGCGAACGCTTCTGGTATCAAACGGCGTTTTGTCTCTGGACCTTTGCGCGACACACGCGCCGTCCACTCGCGCCCGTTCTCTACGACGACGGCACTCTCTCTGAATCCGTGCTGCGTCCCCTTCGCCAGCTCTTCCCCGCTCTTCGCTGCGTGACGCGAAAGGAAGCCTTCGCAAAGCTCAACCAACACCTCCCTGCCACCCGCTTCCCGACCTTGCGCGATCGATGGCTCCGCTATCCGAACATTCGTAAACTCATCGATCCCCACCTCGCGTCGCGCGGCTGGAAGCTGGTCATCGATTCCGACCTGCTTTTCTTCCGACGGCCGACCCTTCTCCTCGAATGGCTCGACACGCCCGCGACGCCCTTGCACGCCGTCGATTCCGAAACGTCCTACGGCTACCGTCGCGAAACCCTCGACCAGCTCGCCGGTGCTCCACTCGCGGAATTGGTCAACGTCGGTCTCTGCGGCTTGAACAGTTCGGAACTCGATTGGGAAAAAATCGAGCACTGGTGCGATACTCTCATTCGCACCGAAGGCACCCATTACTACCTCGAGCAAGCGCTCGTCGCCATGCTTGTCGCGGGGCGCTCGTGCACTGTCGCTCCCCGCGCTGACTACGTGACGTTACCCCAGCCTCCCGAAGCCCTCGCCTGCCGCGCCGTTATGCATCACTACGTCGCCGATTCGAAGCGCTGGTATTTTCAACGCAACTGGCGCCACGCCCTCGCCTCTGTTTCGTGAGCGTCCCACTCGTCAGCATCATCATCCCGTGCTACAACGCCGCCCGCTGGCTCGGCGAGACGCTCGACTCCGCCTTCGCCCAGACCTGGCCCAACAAGGAAATCATCCTCGTCGACGACGGCTCCACCGACGACTCCCTTGCCATTGCCCATCGCTACGAACCGCGCGAGCTGCGCATCCTGACACAGCCCAATCGTGGCGCCGCCGCCGCGCGCAATACCGGCCTCTCCGCCGCTCGGGGCGAATTCATCCAGTTTCTCGACTCCGACGACCTTCTCGCCCCCGACAAGATCGCCCAACAACTTCCGCTCTTCGTCGACGGCAATCGCTCTCGTCTCAGCTCAAGCACATGGGCGCGCTTCGATTCCGACCCCACCCGCTCGGTCGCGCAACCGATGCCCAACTGGCGAGACTTGACCGGAGTAGAGTTTCTTCAACTGCACTTCGAAACCGGCGGCATGATGCAGCCCGCCGCCTGGCTCGCGCCACGCACCCTGCTCGATCGCGCCGGCCCGTGGAACGAATCCCTCTCTCTCAACGACGACGGCGAATACTTCGCGCGCGCCATGCTCGCCGCCGAAAGCATCCTCTTCTGCCCCGCCGCTCGAACCTACTACCGCTCCAATATCCCCGGCAGCCTCAGCAGCCGAAAAGACCGCCGCGCCCTCGAATCGCTCTACCGCTCCATCGATCTCACCCTCGCCGCGCTGCTCGCCGCCGATCGTTCTCCCCGCACGCTCGCGGCCGCCGCTCACGCTTGGAAATGGATCGCATTCGAGCTCTATCCGGGCACTCCCGAGCTCTCGCGCCGCGCCGAAAAACACTCGCGTCAACTCGGCGGCAGCCGCCGCCCGTTCCCCGGCAGCGGGCGATTTCAACTTGCCGCTCGTTTCCTCGGCTGGCGCCTCGCCCGCCGACTCACCGCACCGTGAGCTTCGCCGTTTTTCATCCCAGCGTCGCACCCTTCGTCCAGCAGGCCGCACGCGCGCTTCACGAGGCCGGACAGCTCGCCCGCTTCGAAACCGCGCTCCACGACGAACCATCCCGCTGGTCCCAAAAATTGCTCGTCGGTGTCGCGCGTCTCGCAGGTCGCGACCTCGCCCCGCAATTTCGCCGCCGCGCCGTCACCGAAATCCCGCCTGATCTCGTCCGCTCGCATCCATGGGGTGAATACGCCCGCCTCGCCGTCGGCGCCATCGATCGCGACGGTCGCGCCACCGATTTCGTCTGGGAAAAAACCGAACACGCGTTTGATCACGCCGTCAGCCGCTCCCTCGACCGCTCGCTCACCGGCATCTACGGTTTCGAGCACAGCTCCCTCGCCACGTTCCAGCGCGCCCGCGAACTCGGCCTCCGCGTCGCCTACGATGTCCCCGCCCCCGATTCCGAGTTCACGCACCATATCCTCGATCGCGAACTCGAATGTTTTCCCGAACTTCGCACGCCTTACCGCCGCCACACCGCGGCCCGCGAACATCGCCGCCTGGCTCGTCGCCGAGCGGAATGGGACGCCGCCCATCTCGTAATCGCCGCATCCGAATTCACCAAACGCAGCTACGCCGACCGCGGTCTCGACGTCTCGAAAGTCCACGTCGTGCCCTACGGCGCACCCGAACCCGCGTCTCGTGACGAAGCCCTCGCACCTCGCGATGTATCCGCCCCGCTGACACTTCTCTGGGCCGGCACCTTCAGCGTCCGCAAGGGCGCTCACTACCTTCTCGAAGCCTGGCGTTCCGCCGACCTCGGCCGTTATGCCCAACTGGAAATCTTCGGAACGATCGATCTCCCCGATCGCATTCTTCGCCAATTGCCCGCCGGCATTTCACTTCATGGTTCGATTCCGCGCGCGCACCTGCTCAACGAATATCAACGAGCCGACGCCTTGATCTTCCCGACCCTCTGCGACGGTTTCGGCATGGTCGTCACCGAAGCGTGGTCTCGCGGACTTCCCGTCATCACCACGCCTGCCGCCGGCGCCGCCGACCTCTTGAAACCGCGCGAAAATGGTCTGCTCATTCCCGCCGGCAACGTCAGCGCCATCGCGGACACGGTTCACTGGTGCATCGACCACCGCGGCGAACTCGCCGCCATGCGCGAGTCCGCTCTCGCCACCGCCGCCTCCTGGCAGTGGTCCGACTACCGCCGCTCTCTCGCCACCATCCTGCGTGGCCACCGCTTTTTCGTTCCGCCCGCATGAGCCGCCCCGCTCCGCTCGTCTGTCTCATCACGCCAGGCCATGTCGCCTCGACCCCACGCCTCGTGAAAAACGCCGATGCGCTCGCCGCCGCCGGCTATCGCGTTCACGTCATCGCCGGCCGGCACTTCCCGCCCGTCGATCCCCTCGACGAATCCCTTCTCTCGCGCGCCGCGTGGACGCACACCCGCGTGGACGCTCGCGGCGGCCCTCGGACCCTCGCACGTAAGCTCCTGCGTCGCGTCTCGAGACGTTGCCTTCAACTGAACCTCCCCGTCTCCGTCTCTCTCGCCGCCCGCGCGCACCACGCTGAAATCTTTCATCTCGCCCAAGCCGCCGCCCGCGTTCCCGCTCAACTCTACATCGGCCACTGCCTCGCCGGCCTGCCCGCCGCTGCGCTGGCTGCGCGCGCACGCGGCGTTCCCTGCGCCTTCGACGCGGAGGATTATCACGACGGCGAGGAGATCTCCGAACCTCACGAACTTCGGGCGCGGCAGATCATCCAGGCAAAATTCCTCCCCGCCTGCTCCTTTGTCACCGCTGCCTCGCCGCTGATCGCCGAGCGTTACCGCGATTCCTACGGCATCCATCCCACCACACTCCTCAACGTCTTCCCGCTGGCCGAAGCTCCCCCGACGCCGTTCACGCCTCCGCCGATTTCCGCCGCGCGTCCCGCTCGCCTCTACTGGTTTTCCCAAACCATCGGTCCCGGTCGCGGCCTCGAAGCCACCATCGCGATCCTCGGCAAAATGCGCACGCCCGTCGAACTGCACCTGCGCGGTTTCGTTTCCGACGACTACGCCGCCCGCCTTCGCCTGCTCGCGAGCGACGCGAAACTCCCCACACCACTCCAGTTCCTTCCTCCCGCCGCGCCGGCGGAGATGATTCCATTGGCCGCCACCGCCGACCTCGGCCTTTCCACCGAGGAATCGCAGCCGCTCAACCGCGATCTCTGCCTTACCAACAAGATCTTCACCTACCTCCTCGCCGGCGTTCCCCAGTGGCTCTCGACCACCCGCGCCCAAACCGCCTTCGCCCAGGCCCTCGGCGGCGCGGCGCTGCTCGGCGATCTCGCCCAAGCGGACAACACCGCGCACGCGCTCGACGAATTCCTCGCCGACTCCAAAAAACTGATACAATCGCGTGAAACCGCCTGGCGCCTCGCGAGGGCACGTTACTGCTGGGACGTCGAGCAGATCACCCTGCTCCAGCTCGTCGATCCGCTCTTGCGTCGATGATTTCCGCCCCGCCCCGCGCTGTCCGCCACCGCGCCCTTCAATGCGCGTTAGCCTCCTGGTTCGTGCTTGCGGTGCTCACGCTCGCTGCCCCGCAGGGTCTTCACTTCTTCGACCCCGTGCTTCCGCTCCGCGCAATGCTTCAGTGGCAGGATGGCCTCTCCCCCAACTGGAACACGCTTATTCGTGTCGATCCCGCCGACCTCGCACGCGACCGAGAGGAGTGGCTCGGCTGGTGGTCGCCCGGCACTTCGTTGCTGCTCCTGCCTGGCTTCACCGCCGGCTTTGCCCCCGGTCATTTGCTGCGCGCCTTGGCGCTCGCCGCCATCCTCGTTGGCAGCCTCGGTTGGACATACTGGTTCGCCCGCCAACCGCTGCCACGCCTCTTCCTCTTCGGCTTCGCTGTCTCCATTCCGTGGATGCGTTACGACAGCTCTAGTCTATTTCGCTACTCCGCCGAGGTCCTTGCCTTCGCCGCCGCTCCATGGGCCTTCAACGCGCTCATCTCGCGCTTCGCTCGCACCGATGGATATCGCCCGCTGCCTCTCGCCGTTCTCGGCGTCCTGCTTGGCTTCACCTACTGGCTCAAGTTCAGCCTTTTTCTCACCGTCCTCGCCGCCGCGGTCGCACTCTTCCTCTGGCGCGTGCGCCAGCTCTCATCAGCCGCCAGCCGACTCGCTGACCTAAGAACGTTCACGCTCTTCGGCGCCTGCCTCGTTTTCGCCCCCCTCGCCTGGCAGCTCTTCGATCGCCAGCACGGCGGCGTCACCCCGCTCGGCGCGCCGCACGCGCTCGGCTGGTCCTGGGAACATCTGCTCTTCGCGATCGCCAACCCGGCGCTCTCCCTGGCCGACGCGTTCGGCCCATTCTTCTTCGCCTTCGTCCACCCCGGCGTGCTCAGCCTCGGCGGAAATTCCCTCTCGACAATCGCGTGGTTCGGGCTCCCCGGAGGCATCATACTCATCGCGCTGCTCGCCCGCGCCGTGCGTCGCCGCCCCGCCTCCGCCGAAGTGTTTCTCGCGGCAGTCTCCCTCGCAGGCATGACGCTCCTGCTCGTCGCACTGTGGATCTTCGCCGACGTCGACCACATGCCGCGCCACGTCGCGCAAGTCTCCCTCGCCGCCCTCCCCATCGCGCTCGTCGAAGCGTGCGCCGTATGGAATTCCGCCCGCCTGCGATTCGTCCGATCCTTGCTTGCCGCGGCCGGTCTCGTTTACGTCGCGGCCCCGCTCGCGTTCGGGTTCTGTTACGTCGCCGCGAAGCTCCGGCAGCAGGACAACGCCACCCGGTCCCCGCACGCGCTCGCACTCTGGAGCCTCCCACGCGATGCTTCGTTGATTCCGAAACTCGAAGCGCTTCATCGCGCCGATCCTTCCGCCGTGCTCGTCGTTTCCGATCCTGAGATGACTTTGCTATGGCCAGGACGCGCCATCTGGAGCTTCGCCGGACGCAATGTCGGCGAAGACCTGCAACACAGCTATCACGGCGTGCCGTCGGATCTGAAATGGTCCGCTTCCAACCGCGTGTCGATGTATGTTCTAGTTCCTCGCGATGGGCAGCTGCCGTCTCCTTTGCAGCATGACAGGTTCCGCGTCACCGAGATCTCGTGGGAAGGAAAAGATTTCAAGATCCTCGCCGGGCACCTCGAACCGCATTAACCCCGTCTCTCCCCCGATCGGCCGGACTTCTGCCTCTCCTTTGCTACCTTCCGACCTCACACTCCAGATCAACCTCTCTCCGGGCGATCTCGCCTATGCGGAAATGACCGTGCCGCGACTGGTCCGCGCGCATCGTTCCGTGCAACATCGCGTCGCAGTCGTCGATCTCTGCCGCCCCCAACGGACGCGTATTTTTAATCCGGATACTCGTCTCCCCGAGCCTCACTTTTCCGCGCGTGTTCAACGTATTCGAAAACTCGCTGAGCACTTTCGTTCACAGAGTCTCTTCGACGAGATCGTATTTCTCGAACCCCGATCTCCCCGCTTCGCTCCCCTCGCCGCTCGCTACACCGCTGCCGGCATGACCGAGACCCACGATTACGGCGGCTGCGCGAATATGGCCTACTGGGCCGGCATCGACGCGCCCAATACGCGCTTTGTCGTTCATTACGACGCCGACATCTGCCTGCACCTAGCCGACGGTTTCGACTGGGCCCTCGAAGCGCTGCGCGTTTGGGAGCAATATCCGCACGCGGTCTTCGCTACCCCGCGCACCAGCCCGCCAGGATTTGCGAGCACACCCGAAACCGATGCTCCTTCGCTCCACGAGGGTCGCCCTTTCCAACGCGTTGCCGACGGCTGGCTCAACGATTGGTTCAGCACGCGTTGTTTTCTCGTGGACCGCGAACGCCTCGCGCCGCACCTCCCTCTGATGCGCGGCCCGCTGGCATGGGAATACCGCCTCCGTCGCTTCCTCGATCGCGGTTACCCTCCCGGCCCGGAAACCTTGCTCTTCCGCGCGCTCGGTCGTCGCGGCTTGAAACGCCTCAACCTCGCCGACGAGCGCGCGTGGATCCTTCACCCCAACAGCAAACCTCCCGCCTTCCTCGCGCTCCTGCCGCAACTCCTCGAAAAGGTATCCGAGGGTCGAATACCCGATCGGCAGCGTGGACATACCGAGATCGATATTGTCGCGTGGCAGGAATTTCTCGCCGCGGCCCCTGCGACTTAACCCACCGACATGCGTATCCTGCTCACCGCGGACCCCATGATTCCTGTCCCGCCCGTCGGCTACGGTGGCATCGAGCGCATCGTCGACAGCCTGCTTCGCGAATACCGCTCCGCCGGCCACGACGTTGCCCTGCTCGCGCATCCCGCCTCGACCGCACCGGCCGACGCCCGTTTCGCCTGGCCCGCGCCCGCGGCGAAGACCGTTCGCAATGCTCTCGCGCTCCGACGCGCCGCGCGCCGGTTCCGCCCCGACATCATCCACAGCTTTTCCCGTCTCGCCTACCTCCTCCCGATCCTGCCGTCACGACAGCGCGTGGTCATGTCCTACCAACGCCACACCGGCGGTCCACAAGTCACGTGGGCGGCGCGTCTCGGCGGACACACGCTCCGATTCACCGGTTGCAGCGAATTCATCTGCCGAATGGGCCGGCGCGCCGGCGGGGAATGGCACCCCATCCCGAACTTCGTCGAACTTTCGAAGTTCACTTTCGTCCCGCAGGTCGAACCGGACGCTCCACTTGTCTTCCTCAGCCGCCTCGACGACGTCAAAGCCCCCGATCTCGCCATCGCCATCGCCCGCGCCGCCAAACGCCGTCTGATCCTCGCAGGCAACCGCGACGAGTCCGGCCCCCAACGGGAGTTCTTCGATCGCGAAGTCGCACCCCACCTCGGCCGCGACGGCATCGAATGGATCGGCGAGGTCGACGACGTCGCCAAAAACAACCTGCTCGGCCAAGCCGCCGCGCTCCTCGTTCCCATCCGCTGGGACGAGCCCTTCGGCATCGTCTTCGCCGAAGCGCTCGCCTGCGGCACGCCGGTGATCTCGTCACCCCGCGGCGCGTTGCCCGAAATCGTCACGCCCGGCGAAACCGGATTCCTGATTCGATCCGTCGAAGAAGGAGTCGCCGCCGTCGCCCGCCTTCCGCTCATTGATCGCCGCGCCTGCCGCCACCGCGTCGAGGAGCGTTTCACCAGCACCGCAGTCGCCCAGTCCTACCTTGGACTTTTCTCCCGGATTCAACGGTCGCGCTCGTGAACGAATTACTGCATTCGACTGCTCGCCTGGCGCACCGCTCGCCCTTCCTCCGCGCGATCGCGCGCAAGGTCGCCTCCGGCGTAACGCTTTCCCAGTCGTTCCACGGCGGCGTGATCTGCCTCGACGCGGTCGAGCACTCCTGGGCTTGGACCGGCACCCGCTGGCTCGAGACGTTCGAACGGCCCGTGCAGGATCGCCTCTGCGAACTCCTCGCCACCCGCTCCCGCTTCGTCGACATTGGCAGCAGCATCGGCGTCATGACGTTGTCCGCTTTGTTGCGTCTCCCTCACGTCAGCACCGTCTCCATCGACGCCGCCCCACGCGCCATCGACCTGCTGCGTCGCAGTATCCAACGCAACCGCCTCGACGCCCGCGCGCGCACCGAGAGCTGTGCCGTTTCCAACGGCGAAACGCAGCTCGCCTTCGCCGACGCCGGCTCCTTCACCGGTCATGTCTCGGCGAACGGCGCCGTGATTCCAGCCACCCCACTTCTCCACGTTCTACAGCAACACGCCGCGGATCCGTGCGTCGTGAAAATTGATATCGAAGGCTATGAGGCCGTCCTGGCCGACACCCTTCGCCACATGCCCCCGCTGCCAGGCTCGGTTCTCGTCCTCAAAGCCCATCCGCTCGGTTTCAACGGCTTCGGCGACCCCGTTCGCGTCATCCGCGCCTTGCAGGATCGCGGCGATGCTCGGGTGCATATGCTCGGAGGCGGCGCCTTCTCGTCCCTCGTGGCCGCCCACTTTCATCAGATCGAAGTGCACTGGGACGCGTGACATGAGACGTGTCTTGATCGTCGCCCCGCATTTTGCCCCGATCAACGCGCCCGACGGCCAGCGCGCACGCACCCTCGCGCCGCACCTCCGCGAATTTGGCTGGGAACCCCACATCCTCACCGTGGATCCCGCTGCTGCAGAAGCTCCGCTCGAACCCGATCTCTCGCGAACGCTTCCGAACGACCTGCCGGTCACACGTGTATCCGCAATTTCGACACGCCTCGCGCGTCGTGTCGGGCTCGGCAATATCGCCTGGCGAGCCTGGTTCTCGCTCCGCCGAGCAGGCGACCGCCTCCTAAACAAACAACGCTTCGATCTCGTCTATTTTTCCACCACTCAATTCGCCTGCCTCCCTCTCGGTCGCATCTGGCAACGTCGCCACGGAACCCCCTTTGTCATCGATCTCCAGGATCCCTGGCGCAGCGACTTCATGCTCGAGGCCAGCGTTCGTCCGCCCGGCGGCTGGAAATATCGCTTCGCCGCCGCCCAAGCACGGCTCCTCGAACCTTGGACCCTGCGGCGGTGCGCGGGCGTCATTTCCGTTTCCCCGACTTATCTGGAAACACTCGCCCGCCGCTATGCGTGGTGGAACTCCGCACGCGGGGTCACCATCCCAATGGGTTGGTCCCAAAGAGACTTCGTCGCCGCTTTAACAGGAGCTGGCGCAGAGAAAATCGATCATAACGCGATTCGCTACATCGGCCGCTTGGGCCCCGATATGTTTTCGTCCTTGGACGTGCTGCTCAACGGTTTCGCTCGCATGCACCGCCACGCTCCGGATCGCCAGTTCCGCTGCGAGTTTCGCGGCGGCAGTTATGACCCTCGCGCCGCAGAGGGACCCGCCACGAACGCTGCCGCCCGGTATGGCGTAGCGTCCGCGATCACCGAGGATCCCTCCCGCATGCCTTATCTGGCCGCTCTTGCTTCTTTGCGATCGGCGGGCGCCAACATCATCCTCGGGTCCGACGATTCTGGATACGCACCTTCAAAAATCTGGCTCACCCTCGCTGCCCGCCGCCCATGGATCGCTCTCGCCCGCGTCGGGACAGTTCTACACGCCCTGCTTTCCCCTCATGCAGGCGACTGCGGCCGGATTGTTGACCCTGCGTCCGACGCCGCTCCCGACGTCATCGCGGAATTCTTCCGCCGTCTCGACCCCTCCCATCGCGGCCCCGCGGATGAAAACCAGCTCGCCGCGATGGAAGCTCGCGAACTCGCCCGCCGCCACGCTCAGTTCTTCGAAAACGCCCTGAGCACGCGCTAATGGAACAGCCAAAACTCCAGTTCAGCTACGAGACACGGCTGTCCGACCTCGCCACGCAGCTGCGTGCCCTGCTGAAAAAGGTCTTTCCAATTTTCGCCGTCATCCTCACCTGCGTCTCGGGATATCTCTTCGTGAGCAACCGGCCGGGGGCCCCGACATTCGCCCTGCTTTCCGCCGGAGTATTGATCGGCCTCAACGTGTGGCGTAAAGCCGGCACCGGGTTGCCGGTGCTGCCGATGATGTGCGCGCAACACTTGGTCGCCTATGGATTGCCCATTCTTGTGCGACACCCCGTCGTCCAAGCCTACCCCGCCGAAACCTCTCTGCGCGCCGGCATCGAGCTGCTGGGCTTCCTCGGAGCCATGAGCGCCGGATGGTGGTTCGCCGTGCACAACGCCACCCCAGCGCGCCCCACGGCACGGCTCCTCAACATCATGGTGACGGAGGGCATGGCAGGCCTGCGCCGCCTGGGGTTTGCTATGCTCGGCATCGGCACCGCCTACCAACTGCTCTCTGCCGTCGGCCTCCTCGGCGCCGTGTTCGCCCTATTGCCCGCCGGATCCTTTCCCATCGCTTTCGCTCTCGTGAGCGCGGTCACATCATGCGGGCTATTTTTGCTCAGCGTTTTGCTTTCGTCAGGCGTGCTCACGCCTCCCCAGAAAAGTTCATTCTGGATTCTACTCACCATTAACGCGCTGATTTCCGCCTCCGGCTTCCTGCTTTCCTCCGTCGGCATCCTCCTGTTCTCCGTCGCCATCGGTCTTTTCTGGGGCAGCGGTCGCATGCCGTGGCGCTTTGTCGTCGGCGTCGGTTGCGCACTCGCCTTCCTCAACCTCGGCAAGTTCGAAATGCGTGGCCTGTATTGGCAAAACGAGGACGAACAAATCGAGCCCACGACGCTCTTCAACATGCCCGACCGTTACCTCCAATGGTTCGAAGCCAGTTGGACGATCATGACGGCCACGGAGGAAACCGCTAACGACTTGTGGGAATCCAACTACATCCGGAAGGACGCAGAGGAAAGTCCGGGCCAAAGCCTCCTGATGCGCGTCAACAACCTGCAGAACATCCTCTACGTAATCGACCGCATGGATTCGAACCTGGTCGAACCCCTTCGCGGGAAAACTTACACCCTCATCCCCGCCCTCCTCGTTCCCCGCATCCTGTGGCCGAGCAAACCCCGCTCCCACGAAGGTCAGGTGCTCCTCAACGTCCACTTCGGTCGCCAGTCCCTCGACAGCACCTTTGTCACTTACATCGCCTGGGGCCTCCTCGCTGAAGCCTATGGCAACTTCGGACCGTTCGTCGGCTGCCTTCTGGTCGGCTCCGTGATCGGCTGGCTCTTCGGTCTTCTCGAAAAAAAATCCAGCAACAAACCTCTCCTCTCCCTCGAGGGCTTCCTCGCTTTCATCGTCTTCGTCTCGATCGCCAATTCATTCGAGATGGTCTCCAGCGTTCTCATCACCTCGACGTTTCAAGCCGTGTTGCCCGTTGCCGTGATCGGGTCGTTCTTCACGCGCCGTTTCAGCCTGAACACGCCGTGACGTCGCTTCCATCCTCCTCGACCGCAGCCGAACGCCCGCGCCTCGCGATCGTCCTGTCTCACCCTACTCAATACTACAGCCCGTGGTTCCGCTGGCTGCGCCAGCAAACGCCCTTCACGCTTCGGGTCTTCTATCTCTGGGAATTCGGCGTCACCGCTCAACGCGATCCCGAGTTTCAGAAAACCTTCCGCTGGGATGTCGATCTTCTCAACGGCTACGAACACGAGTTCGTTCCCAACGTCTCACGCGATCCCGGCACCCACCACTTCAACGGACTGCGCAACCCCACGCTCACTTCGCGACTCTCCGCGTTCTCGCCGAACGCCATTCTCCTCTTCGGCTACGCGCACGCGGCTCACCTCCGCCTCATCCTCTGGGCCCGCCGCCGGGGCATCCCGCTCGTCTTCCGCGGCGACTCTCACTTCATCGGCCGTCCACGTCCACCGCTTCTCACACGCACCGCGCTTCGCCTCCTCTACGCCCAATTCGCCGCCTTCACCTACGTCGGAGCCGCCAACCTCAACTACTTCACCACGCTCGGCGTTCCATCCCGGAAACTCTTCTTCGCCCCCCACTCCGTCGATCACACTCGCTTCAATCCCTCGCTCAAACCTTATCGCGACGACGCGGCCGAGCTCCGCTCATCTCTCGGCCTCGCCTCCTCCACGCGAGTCGTCCTCTTCGCCGGCAAACTCCTTCCCGCCAAGCAACCGCTCGAACTCCTCGACGCCTACCTTTCTTCCCCCGCCGACGATCACGCGCTGGTGTTTGTCGGCGATGGCTCGGAAAAAAGCGCCCTGCAGGAGCGAGCCCGTGCCGCCCGCTCCCATCGCGTGTTCTTCCTTCCGTTCGCCAACCAGTCCGAGATGCCGTCGCGCTACCTCGCCGCCAACATCTTCGCGCTTCCCTCTCGCGGGCTCTACGAAACCTGGGGCCTCGCCGTGAACGAGGCCATGCACATGGGCCTCCCGTCGCTCGTCAGCAATCACGTCGGCTGCCAACGCGATCTGGTGACCGATGGCGAAACAGGCTGGGTCTTCCGCGCCAACGACCCCGATCACCTCCGGGAACGCCTCGCCGCCGCCCTCCGCGCCGACCTCGCGCCTTTCCGTCGAAACGTCGCGTCACGAATCGCCGGATACACCTACCCGCAGACCACCGCCGGACTCGTCGCGGCCCTCAATCGACTTCTTCCCTCCCGCTCTTCGTTGCTTCTCGAATCGTGACACTCGCTTCCAAGATTCCTCAACCTTGCGTGCTCGATCCCGCGCCTCCTGCCTCGCGAGGGCTCACTCCCATCCTGTTGGTTCTCGCGGCGGCCCTCAGTGTCCGGCTGCTTCTGATCGCGTTCGCTCATGCGACCGGCAGCCAGTTCGCCGATCCGCGTTTTTCCGATGCCGATTCCTTCCTGAAGGTCGCGGCGTCCATCATCGATCGATCGCTCCTAACGGAGCTCACCTTCTATGACACGCGAGTCTTCCCTTTTTGGCCACTTTGCGAATCCCTCCTGCTAGCGATTGGGCTGTCGGCTCACAGCATTCAGATCGCCACTTTGCTCCTCACCCTCGCTCTGCCATGGATGTATTGGCGAAGCGGCGGTCGACCAACTTGCGCCCTGATCCTCGCGCTCTGCCCACCGGCCTGGCTGCTCTCGAGCATCGTGCCAATGAGCGAGGCCGTTTACCTGCTCTTGGGTGTCACACTTGTTCTTTGCGTCGTCCACGGCCGATTCGGATGGGCCGGTGTCGCCGCCGGAGCGATGATCGCAACACGCCCTTTTGGCATCGCATGGGCATTTCCGCTGATTTGCGCGGCGGGCTGGCAGTCCCTCCAAAGCCGCCAATGGCAGCCCCTCGTCCGCACCTCGCTCGGCTGCGTCGCCGGTTTCATTCCGTTTTTCGCGACAAACTTGTGGCTCTACGGCGAACTGTTCCGGCAGGTCCGCATCTATTCGGCGCCGTTGGACACACTCAACCTCGATCCAGCCCGCTATCAGGCACTCGGCCAACCCAAGGGTCATTGGGGCGTGCCTTTCGAGCATGTGCTGATGACTCCGTGGCGGGTGACCGTTCCGTTGTGGAAAACAGCCTACGTCTACGCCCATCTCGCCGCTCTGCTTCTGCTCCTGCCCACAGCCATCAAATCGCTTGCGAAAGGCTGGCATGACAGCCGGAGCTGTGCCCGGTGGATCCTCATCGCGTCCTTCGTGCTCAACAGCGCACTCATCGTCTCGACCGGCCCCTACTGGGGTTTTCACTCCTTCGACCGTTACTTTGTCTGGGGGCTGCCAGGCGCTTGCGCCGCGTTCGAGACCTTTCCAGCTTCACGCTCATGGCGTTGGTCCCTTCTGCTTGTAATTCCCAGCGTCGCGCTGGCCGCTCTGGCCATCGTGCAGCGTTCCGGCTGACACCCAATGTATGACGGCTGAACCTCCTTACCTCGGACAAAACTGCGTCACGCCCGACCCTCGGCGCGAGGTTTTGCTCCGTTGGCTCTGGGCGTTCGTCCAGGCCACGCTCTTCCGCTGGAGCCCTCGTCCGCTTCACGGTTTTCGCGCGCGCCTCCTGAAACTTTTCGGCGCCGACATCCCCGACGCCTCCAAGGTCGTCGTCTTCCCCACCGCGCGCATCACCTACCCGTGGCGCATCCGCCTCGAGCCACGCTCCATGGTCGGCCGTCACGTCACACTCTACAGTCTCGGTCACATCACACTCCGCCGCGGCGCCAACGTCAGCCAGAACACCCACCTCTGCGCAGGCACGCACGACTTCATGCGTTGGGACATGCCGCTTGTCACCGGCCCCATCGTGATCGGCGAAAACGCCTGGATCGGCGCCGACGTTTTTGTCGGCCCCCACGTCACCATCGGCGAACTTTGCGTCGTCGGCGCCCGCGCCGTCGTCGTTCGCGATCTCCCGCCGCGCAAAATCTGCGTCGGCCACCCGTGCCGTCCCATCAAGGACCGGCTTCCGCCCGCCTGAATGCGCTGCTGCGAAATCGTCCCCAGCCTCGAGGAAAAACACGGCGGACCCAGCAAATCCGTCCTCGCCCTCTCCGAAGCGCTCGGCTCGCTCGGTCCTCAGGTTTCGCTGCTTTCCACTCATCCGAATTCGTTCGCACGCGCGCCGTCATCTTCGATCGACGTTCGCGTTTTCCAACGCGATCGTCCGCGAGCGATCTGCCCTTCTTCCGGCCTGCGCCGTCACCTCGATGAACACCCTTTCGACGTCGTTCATCATCACTCGCTCTGGCTGCGCACGCTTCACTACGCGCATCGTCGCGCCCGCTCGCTGCGCGCTCCCTTCGTGATTTCCCCTCGAGGCATGATGAGCCCTTGGGCTTGGCAACATCACGGCGGGCGCAAACAACTCGTCCGCCATCTCGTCCACCCAGGCGCATTCGAAGCCGCCGACGGCTGGCATGCGACCAGCCCCGAAGAAGCCGAAGACATTCGCTCCCACGGTTTCAAACAGCCCATCTGCATCGCCCCCAATGGCGTCACGATCCCCACCGCCGCCGACTGCTCCGCCGCCGCCGCACACTGGCGCCACGCCTGCCCCGACACCGTCCAGCGCCCCACCGCTCTTTTCTATTCACGGCTGCATCGCAAGAAACGCGTTCTCGAACTCATCGACCTCTGGCTCGCCCAAGCGCCCCCCGCATGGCTCCTGCTCATCGTCGGCACGCCGGAAGAATATACGCCTGCGCAACTCGAGGCCTACGCTCTCCGCCGCTCCGGCGCCGGACGCGTCCGCGCCTTCGATGGCACGGGTGCGCCCCCTCCGTATTCCGTCGCTTCGCTTTTCATCCTTCCGTCGCACAACGAAAACTTCGGCATGGTGATCGCCGAGTCGCTCGCCCACGCCGTGCCCGTTCTCGTCACCGACGCCACGCCGTGGTCTCACGTCAACTCACTCGGCTGCGGTTGGTGCGTCCCGTGGGAATCGTTTCCCGACACTCTGCGCCTCGCCCTGACCGAGACCGACGATCAACGCGCGCAACGCGGCGTCGTGGGTCGCGACTACGTTCGCCGGGATTTTCCGTGGCACAAATCCGCCGCGGCGTTGCTGCAATTCTATCGCGAGCTCCGCGAACGCAACGCCGAGTAATCACTCCATGCGCGACCTGAAATACGAACGCGGCGTCAGTGCAGCTCCCAGCCGCAACGCCGCGCACCGCGAACGCTTCGAGCTCATCGTCGTCGCGCACGTCGCTCTTCTCGTGATCCTGGCTTCGTGGTGGCTCGGAGGAAACTCGCTGAGCGCGCGTCTCGCGCTCTCCCTCTGGGGCTCGGTCGGCGTTTTGCTGACCGCCATCGGCATCGTCCGTCGACGCTCCCTTCGTCCCGACCTTCAACCGTTCCGCTGGCTGTGGCCATTCGCCCTGTTCGTCACTCTCGTCGTGGTGAGCGCGTTCAATCCGAGCTTCCGCGAAATCGCGAACGACGACCAAACACTCTACGTCGAATCGGCCAGCGTCCCGGGATGGCCCAGTAGCGCTCGTCCCCTTCACTCGTTGCGCACGCTCTGGTTCTTCTCCGCCGTCTATCTCTCCGCCTTCAACCTGCTCGTGTTCGTTCGTCAGCGACGTTTTCTGCGCGGTCTCTGCATCGTGCTCGTGGCCAACGCCCTCGTCCTCGCGGTCCTCGGCACCCTCCAAAAACTCATGGGCGCCCCGAGCACGTTCTTCGGCCTGGGTCCGCCGATCCAACCGAAGTTCTTTGCGTCGTTCCTCTATCACAATCACTGGGGCGCGTTCACGTTGTTGATGTCGGCGCTCGCACTCGGGCTCATCTTCCATTTCTCCCGCCGCTCACAGGCTCGCAACATCTGGCATTCGCCACTCCTGGCCGGCGTCGTAGCCATGCTTTTTCTCGCCGCCACGGCGCCGCTGAGTGCATCCCGATCGAGCACGATCCTCATGGCGGTCATCCTCGTCGTCGGATTCGCCCACTACCTGCGCAACATTCTGAAGTCCCGCCGGGCCGCCCGCGCGAACGTGGCTGGCCCGCTCGCCGGCGGCCTCCTCGCCGCCGTCGTCGTGGTAGGCTTCGCACTCTATCTCGCCCAGCCCGTCATCGAACACCGCTTCCTCCAGACCCTGGAACAAATCGAGGACGCCCGGCAGGAGACCACCGTCAATTCTCGCGTCGCCCTCTACCGCGACACATGGAACATGGCGCGCGAAAAGATCTGGTTCGGCTGGGGCATGGGCTCGTATCCAACCGTCTTCTACACGCGCAACACCCAGCGCTACACGCCCGACGGCTTGGAGATCCACTTTCACGATGCGCACTCCGACTGGCTCCAGTCCGCCGCCGAAGTAGGGCTCGTCGGCACCGCCCTGCTCGGGCTCTGCGCGCTCGCTCCACTCGTCGCTTGTCGCCGGGCGTTGAGCCTTTCTCCCTTGGTTGCGTATCCACTTTTCGGTTGCAGCCTGATCGTCCTCTACGCCTGGCTGGAGTTTCCGTTCGGCAACCGCGCCGTCATCTGCGCCTGGTGGGCCGCCGTTTTCTCGGCCCTCCAATACGCGCGAATTCGCGAACGGCTCGCCGCTCCGTCCCTCGCATCATCCGCCGAGCCGGTTTCGACATGACCGACCGCTGCCCCATCTCGATTCTCATCCCCGCGAAAAACGAGCGCGCCAACATCGAGGCCTGCATCGCCTCCGCCGCCTTCGCCGACGAGATCGTCGTCGTCGACTCCGGCAGCACCGACGGCACGCGCGAACTCGCCGAATCGCTCGGCGCCCGCGTCGTCGATTTCCAGTGGAACGGCCGCTTCCCCAAAAAGAAAAACTGGGCGCTCGCCCATGTCCCCTGGCGCCACGACTGGGTCTTCATTCTCGACGCCGACGAACGCATCACGCCCGAACTCGCCGACGAACTCCGCCAGATCGTCGCCTCGCCCTCCGCCGACGGCTACTACGTCAACCGTCGCTTCTGGTTCATCGACGGCTGGCTTCGCCATTGCGGCTACTATCCCAGCTGGAATCTCCGTTTCTTCCGCCATGCGCTGGGTCGCTACGAGGAATTCCCCCACGCCGCCGACACCGCTTCGGGCGACAACGAAGTGCACGAACACGTCATCCTTCGCGGACGCAGCGCACATCTCCGCGGCGAGATGGAGCACTACGCGTTTCCAACCATCTCCATCTGGGTCGAAAAGCACAACCGCTACAGCAACTGGGAGGCACGTCTTCTCGCCTCCGGCGGACACGACTCCGTCCACCACGCCAGCCAGCTCACTCCCGCTCTCGCTCGCAAACGCCGCCTCAAGCAACTCGCGCGTCGCCTTCCCTTCCGCCCTCTTCTCCGCTTCTTCTACCACTACATTTACCGCCTCGGCTTCCTCGACGGCTATCGTGGTTTCGTCTTCTGCCGGCTCATGGGGTTCTACGAGTTCCTGAACTGCACCAAGGCCAGCGAGCTCCGCCGCACGGTCCCGCGTTCCTGATGGCGCGTCTCGTCTTCTTCAACCGCTTCTACTGGCCCGACGAGCCGGCCACCGCGCAACTGCTCGTCGATCTCGCCGAAGCCCTCGCCGCCGACGGACACGAAGTGTCGGTGGTGACGAGCCTCCCCGCCAACTCCCCTGTTTCCGAGGAACGCAATCGGGTCCGCGTCCATCGCGTGCGATCCCTCCGGGTCCGGACATCGGGCATCCTTTCTCGTATCCTGGATCTGGTGACATTCTATCCGGGCGCCTTCCTGCTGCTTCTTCGACGCGTGAGACGCGGAGATGTTCTCGTCTCCATGACCGACCCTCCGCTCAGCGGCATCCTCGCCGCCGCGGTCGCGAAGTTGCGCGGCGCCAAACTCGTTCACTGGGTTCAAGACATCTACCCCGAAATCGCCGTCCTCCTGACACGCCAACGCTGGTTGTTGACGTTTCTGCCCGCTCGCGACGCCGCCTGGCGTGCAGCGCGCGCATGTTTCGTTCCCGGCGAAACGATGGCCAACGCGCTTCATTCTGCCCGCGTTCCTCCGTCGCGGATCATCGTCTCACCGAACTGGGCGCCGGCCGGCCTCCGGCCTCCCGACGCCCAAAGCGTCGCTGCACTGCGCGCCCGCTGGAATCTCTCCGGCAAATTCGTCGCCGTTTACTCGGGCAACCTCGGCCGCGTTCACGACCTCGCCCCGCTCATCGAGGTTGCATCCCTGCTCCAGCACGATCCGACCTTCGCCCTCGTTTTCATCGGAGGCGGTGCCGGCCGCGAACCGCTTCATCGCGCGATTCAACAACGCCGGCTCACCAACGTTCATCTCCACCCCGCCCAACCTCGAGCCCACCTCTCGGTGTCGCTCGGAGTCGGCGATGTTCATTTCGTCACGCTCAAACCGGGCGCCGAGCGCGCCGTGTTTCCGAGCAAGCTCTACGGCATCGCTCAAATCGGCTGTCCGGTGATCTTCATCGGCTCACCCGATTCCGACGTCGCCCGCAACATCATGGATCATCGATGGGGGGCCGTCTTCACTCGCGACGAAGCGCCTGCAATCGCCGCCTGGCTTTCCCGCTTGCGCGCCGATCCGCATCAACACGCCCAACTTTCCGCCGCGGCGCTCGCCTTCGCTCCGCACGGACAAGCACACGCGCTGCAACAGTGGCGCCAATTCCTGGCCACTCCCGCGCTTGCCGATGCCTAGCCCCGCTTCTAGGCACGTTCGATGACTACGCCGCGAAAGGTCTTTCTCGCGCTCGCCCTGCTCGATGCGGCGTCGGTCTTCGTTGTTTTCAATCTGGTGAGTTTCGCGCGCGGAGTCTCCGTGGGGCCGCTGATCGTGTCGGCGCTGATCGTGCCTTATCTGATCCTTACTTTCGCGATCTACCTCATCGACGGCTACCGCTCGCGCACGGACATGCTGAGCCTCGACTACACGAGCGAGCACGTGATCGCCCTGCTCAGCGCCTTGCTCGCCACGCTCCTGCTGACGTTCGTGATCTTCCCCGCCGGCTATGAGCTGCAATCCAGCCGTGTTGTCATCGCGCTCAGCTACGTCGTCCTCATTCCGTTTACCCTCACCTACCGCCGGATTCTCTGCCAACGCATGGAAAGGGTCCGCACGTCGCGCAGCATCGTTTTCATCGGCGACGAATCCAGCTACGAAGCCTTCCGCGCCGAATGCGAGCGACTCGAGATGGTGCAACCCCTCATCTACGCCACTGTCGCTTCGCCGCCCGACGCGCTCCCCTCGCCCGCCACTCGCCCTTTTGCCACCGTGATCGACGGCGCCCTCACCGGCGAAATCCCCGTCGAAGCCATCGTCCTCCGCGAAAGCGCCCGCGAGCTCCAGCCCGAGGTGTCGCGCAAACTCGTCGAACTCTACTTCGACGGCCTTCCCACTTACACCTTGGAATTGTTTCACCAGGTCTACTGGCGAAAAATCCCGCTCTACCGTCTCAACCAAACCTGGCTCTTCCAGGAAGGCTTTCCGATCGCGCGTGAACCTGTCTTCGAACGCCTCAAACGCGCTACCGACATCGTGCTTGCCTCCGTCGGCATCGCCCTGGCCGCGCCCATCGTGCTCCTCGGCGCGCTCGCCGTCTGGCTCGAAAGCGGCCGCCCCATTTTCTTCAAACAGAAACGCATCGGTCGAAACCAAGTCCCGTTCGTCGTCCGGAAACTTCGCTCGATGCGTGTCGGTTCAGAAAAGGGAGATCTCTATACGCGGGCCGACGACCAGCGCGTCACCCGCGTCGGCCGCTTCCTGCGCGCCACGCGCATCGACGAATTCCCCCAGCTTTGGAACGTCCTTCGCGGTGACATGAGCCTCATCGGTCCTCGCGCCGAATGGGACCGCCTCGTCGAAAACTACCAGCGCGAAATCCCCTGCTACCACTTCCGCCATCTCGTCAAACCCGGCATCACCGGCTGGGCGCAGATCAACTATCCTTACGGCGCCAGCACCGAGGACACCCTGCGCAAACTCGAATACGACCTCTACTACATCCGCCACTTCTCCTTCCGCCTCGATGCCGCGATCATCCTGAAGACGATTCACGTGATGCTCTTTGGCAAAGGCCGCTGACCATGAAAGCGCTCGTCACTACGCTCGCCGTGCTCGCCATCCTCGCTAATGTCGCGGTCGCTTGGCTGCGCGTGCAATCTGCGGAAGCGACCGCCGTCGGCGGGGCGGTTCACCAAACGTCCGGTTGCGAAATCGAAAGCGCCTTTAACATCTGGCGCGCCGCGCAAGGGCAGCCGGTTTACGGCGATAGCTCGCGCATGCCATTCGCCGGCGCCTATTTCAATTGGCTGTTCTACTCTAGCTACGGTGCAATCGCCCGCACGTTTGCCGCGGTCGATGACACGGCCGAACTCTATCGAGTCGCCCGCCGGTTCACCGCAGTTGGGGCCGTGTTTGGCACCTTCGCAATCACGGGACTGCTTGTATGCATCAACCGCCCGGCCGGTAGCTCACGCGCTACGCTCGCCGCGGCGATGGGAGTGTCGGTGTTCTTCGGAGCCCTACCGGGTTGGTGGGTGATTACCGCGCGTCCCGACATCTGGGGCCTCGCGCTCGAAGCAGCCGGCGTCGTCTGGTTTCTTGCGTGGCATCGACGCACGCCGATGAGCGCCGTCGTCGGAGCCGCCGTGCTCTTCTATCTAGCGTGGTCGTTCAAACAAACCTTCGTCGCCGGACCCGCCGCCGTCGGTTTGTTCCTCATGTTTCATCGGAGCTGGCGGGATGTGGCAGTCCTCGTCTGCATCATGGGCGCGTCCGTCGGTCTCACAATGTTCCTGATGGGACCGTCTTACCGCTTCGGGCTTTCTGAAACCGTCGCGGCAACCGGTTTCGAAGCTTCGATCGGCCGCGGGAATGCCGTGTCGGCCGCCTCGAAGCTGCTCTGGCTTCTGCTTGCGGTGCCCTTGGTTTGGCACGCCGCGCGCGTGGACCTGCTTGCGCGCGAAAACCGCTCACTCCGCCAGGACGCGCTTCAAGTCGGGCTGCTCGGCACGTTCATCGGACTCGCGATCTTCGCTCCATCTGCCTCCAAGGTCGGTGCCGCCACCAACTATTACTTCAGTCCCGCACTCATGCTCTCGCTGGCTGTGAGCGCCGCCCTCCCCGCGGCAACCAAGGAACGCTACATCCTTCCTTCCGCACTCGCGATGCTCGCACTGCCGCTCGCCGTGCTGCTCGGCTACGCCGGTCGCACCAGCCTCGCCGATGACGCCGGCGCCCTCGCGCAACGCTGGGCCATGTGGAAAGATCAGCCGTCTCCGCGATTTTCCTCCGATCTCAGCCTCAACATGCCTCAACCCGGAGACACCTCGCCCGCCTTTGTTCTCGGCTTCAACTACCAAGCCGATCGCGCGCGAGGCCGCCCCTTCGAGGCGAACGGCATCGGCGGGCTCATCGAGCAAGGATACTTCGCCTCACTTCTTCTCCCCGCCGACACCCGCGGCCGCTACGATGGAGGCTCTCTGGAACGCTATGTGCGCAACGAGGAAGTGGCCGGACTCGCGCTGTATCGTCGGCTCCCTATCGAATCCGAGTAACGCAGATGCCGCAGCGGTTTGCCCGCTAGGCGCAAAACACATGTATTGGGGGCAGGACTCCCCGCTCCCGTCTTACCAACATGCAACGCTACGATTTCCTCGTCCTCGGCGGTGGCAGCGCCGGCTTCAACGCCGCGCGCCTCGCCGTTTCGCTCGGCCTCAAGACCGCCATCGTCGACGGTGCCCGCGAACTCGGCGGCCTCTGCATTCTCCGCGGCTGCATGCCGTCCAAAACGCTGCTCTACATCGCCGACGTGCTCCACCTCGCGCGCAAGGGCCGCACGTTCGGCCTGAAAATTCCCTCCGCCGAACCCGACATGCGCGCGATCCACGCGCGCAAAAAACGCATCATCGCCGATTTCGCCGACTACCGCGTCCAGGCGCTCGAGAACGGAAAATTCAATCTCATCCGCGCCCACGGTCGCTTCGTCGATCCACACACCATCGAGCTCTCCGACGGCCGCTCGATCCGCGCGAAACACATCCTGATCGCCACCGGTTCCAAACCGTCCATCCCCGCCGTCCCCGGACTCGCCGAAACGCCGTTCTGGACCAGCGACGATGTCCTCGATCTCGATTTCGTCCCGAAAAGCGTCCTCGTCCTCGGAGGCGGTATCGTCGCTTGCGAACTCGCCCAATTTCTCAATCGCATCGGCTCGCGAGTCACCCTCGTCCAACGCAGCATCAACATCCTCCGCGATCATTCCGCCGCCGCGTCCAACGTCGTGCAACAGGCGTTTCGCGACGAGGGCATCGAGATCTTCTCGGGCACGCACCTGCAGAAAGTGTGGCGCGACTCCCGCGGCGCCGCCGTGAAATTTCTCTGCGACGGCAAGATCGTCACCCGCCGGGCCGAACATCTTTTCAACGCCCTCGGCCGCACCCCCAATACCGACGCGCTCAACCTCTCCGCCGCCGGCGTGAAAACCCGCATCACCGGCCAGATCGTCATCAACCGCTGGCATCAAACCACGACACCGCACATCTACGCCGCGGGCGACTGCTCCGGCCCCGCCGAAATCGTCCATGTCGCCATTCAGCAGGGCGAACTCGTCGCCCGCCACGCCGCCGGTCTCCGGAAGCTCAAACCCGTCGACTACTCGCTTCTGCTCAACGTCGTCTTCACCGATCCACAGCTTGCCACCATCGGACTTCTCGAACGCGACCTGCAGCGCAAGAAACGCAAATACCTCGTCGCCTCGTATCCATTTAACGATCACGGAAAGTCCATCCTGATGGACGCCAACTACGGCTACGTGAAGGTCATCGCCGAGCCGCGCCGCGGCCGCATCCTCGGCGCCGAAATCGTCGGCAAGGACGCCGGCGAACTCATCCACGCTTTCAGCGGCCCGCTCGCCATGCGCGCCACCGTTTTCGATCTCCTCCGAGCTCCGTGGTATCATCCCACGCTCGCCGAGATCGTCACCTACCCGCTCGAAGAAATCGCCGAGCAGATCAAGAAGTAGCGCGGCGCCTCAGCTCGCGCCTCTTGCCGCCGCGATCTCGAGCAGATCGCGCAACTCCACGCGCTGCTCGTAGAGCGCCTTCCCCACGATCACTCCGTCCAACCGGACGTGACGCTGCGCCAGCTTCGCCAACTCGATCACATCTTCACGCCGGCTCACTCCCCCACTCGCGATCACGCGAAACTTCCCCGCACTTAACATCGCCTCCTGCGCCGGATAATTCGGCCCCGTCAGCATTCCGTCCGTTCCAATATCCGTGTGGATGATCGTCGCGACGCCCAGCGCATCCATGCGCTTCGCGAGGCCGATCGCACTCATGTCGGAAGTAGCCACCCAGCCTTTCACCGCCACCTGACCATCCTTCGCATCGATTCCCACCGCGATCTTCTCTCCAAACGCCTGCACCAACTCGCCGACAAACGCCTCGCTCTCCGCCGCACGCGTTCCGATCACCACCCGACTCACTCCAAAACCCAGCGCCCGCTCCACCGCCGCGCGCGTCCGCAATCCACCGCCGAGTTGAACCTTCATCCCGATCGCCGCGATCGCCTGCACCGCCGCCAGATTCTGCGGCTCGCCTGCAAACGCCCCGTCGAGATCCACCACATGAACCCACTCGCTGCCCGCGGCGCGAAACTGCTGCGCAACGTCCGCGGGGTTTTCCGCATAGACCGTTTCCTGATCTGCGCGTCCTTGCGTCAGCCGCACACAGCGGCCGCCTTTGATATCGATCGCGGGATAAATCGTCATTCGCAAAAACGCTTTGCGCCCGCGTTCACCGGCGCGAGACTAAAACCATGCCCGATTATCAGGTGCCCGCTTTTCTCGCCGAACTGCTTCACGCCCGCTCGCCTTCCGGTTACGAATCCGAAGCGCAGGCCGTGTTCGATCGCCACGTCAAACCTTCCGCCGACGAATACCGCAACGACGCCCTCGGCAATCGCATCGCCACGCTCAACCCGACCGGCGATCCCGTCCTCATGCTCGCCGGCCACATGGACGAGCTCGGCCTCATCATCACCTACGTCAACAAAGACGGCTTCCTCTACTTCGACACCGTCGGCGGACACGATCTCAGCGTCATCTCCGGCCGCCGCGTCATCATCCAAACGGAAAACGGCCCCGTCGTTGGCGTCACCGGCAAACGCGCCATCCACCTCATGGATGAAGAGGACCGCAAGAAGGTCCCGAAGAAGCACGAGATCTGGATCGATATCGGCGTCCGCTCGAAAAAAGAAGCCCTCGAACGCGTGGCGATCGGCGATGTCGCCACCTACGATCACGAGTTGCAGATGATCAACGGCTCCGTCGGCGCCGCGCGCGCCTTCGACAACAAGGTCGGCGCCTACATCGTCGGCGAAACGCTCCGTCGCCTTTCAAAAGAGAAAAAACTCGCCGCGAAGATTGTATCCGTCGCGACATCACAGGAGGAAATCGGCGTGCGCGGCGCCACCACCGCCGCCTACTCCGTCAATCCGCACCTCGCCGTCGCCATCGATGTCGGACACGCGACCGATCATCCCGATTGCGACAACCGCCGCTTCGGCGAAACCAAACTCGGCGGCGGTCCGATCATCTGCCGCGGCGCCAACATCAATCCAAAGATCTACCAGAAGCTCGTCGCCGCCGCGAAAAAAGCCGGCATTCCCTACCAGCTCGAAGCCGACCCGCGCCCCACCGGCACCGACGCCCGCGCCATCCAGATGGGACGCGGCGGCGTCGCGACCGGGCTCCTCAGCATCCCGTTGCGCTACATGCACACGCCGAGCGAGGTCGTCGATCTCGAGGACGTCGAACGCTGCGTGAAACTCCTCGTCGAATTCTCACGCGCCTTGAAAAAAGGCGACTACGCCCACTGGTGATCAATCGCCCTTTTCCGCGACCACCGGCGCGATCACGATTTCGAAAGCCGCCTGCTGGTCGCGCGCAAAGAGCGGCGAGAGTTGTTCCAACTCAATCAGCGGCGCACGCGCACCGCTGAGATACACCTGCGTCACGAAACCGTCATCCGGCGTCGAATCGACCCGTCCCGAACTCACGCCCGCTTCCACCCGAATCGTCTCCGCGCCCATCCGCGCCGTCAGAGGCTGCTGCCGAAACCCGAGTTTCTCCATCTTTCCCACGTGTCGCAGCGTGAGTTCCGATCCTTCCGCTCGCACATGCGGCGGCTCGGGAAACGTCCGGATCGGATGATCGCCCCTCCCAAGGTGCAGTTGCACATAGCCGCGCGGTTCTTCGTTCGACGGCTCCGCGCGCACACTCACCTCCGCGTGCGCCAGCACCTGCACCACGTGAATGATCTGCGCCGGCCGGCGCCCGCCATCGATGCGCGCGGCGCAACGGAGTTTGTCACCATCCCACCAATACACGCGCCGCAACCGCGGCCACTCGTCGCCCGTGCTCGGCATCAACAACTCCAAACGCGCGCCCTCGATCGTCACTTTCTCCGCCGCGCTCGCTTCCCACGCCGCCGGCGGCGGCCAGTTGCGGCTCCATTCCGATTGCGGACCGAGCCACACACGATGCCCGCCCCACTCCGCCGGATTGCTCAAGTCGGGCGGAACATAAAGCAGGTTATCGCTGCCCGACCGTCCGAAGAAAATCAGCCGCGCGCGATCCACCGACACCACCGCTTCATAAGCCCCGCCGGTCGCCACATACGCCCGCTCGCCATTCCACTGCGTTTCCCGCCAATGGGTCTCGTCGGCGCTCGATCCGGCCGCTGACGTAGCAACACCAACCAACGCTGCCGCGACGAAGATCAAAACCTTCATAGCTTCTTCTTTCCACCGTCGCGCCGCCCCGCAAGCCATTCCACCTCCGCGCAAGACGGGTGAAAACAACCTTCTCGAATACAAGAACCGGCTGATTCGAAATGAGCGGAGGCTATCCTAAATGGCACCCGCGCCTCGCCCCGCATTAAGCCGCATCCTGCTTTGGCTCGCCTTTGTCGATCCGGCGCAACGTCGGACGCTTCCGTCCATTCACCACGCCCGCGTCGATCACGACCTCCGCGACGTCGTCGCGTTGCGGCAGGTCATACATCACTTCGAGCATCAGATTCTCGAGAATCGAACGCAGCGCGCGCGCTCCCGTCTTCAGTTCGATCGCTCGTTGCGCAATCGCCCGGATTGCATCCGTCGTGAGCCGCAACCGAACGCCGTCCATCGCGAACAGCTTCGAATACTGCTTCACCATCGCGTTCTTCGTGCGCAGCAAAACCTTTTCGAGGTCCGCAACGGAAAGCTGATCGAGCACCGAGACCACCGGCAAACGGCCGATGAATTCCGGAATCATGCCGAAGCGAATCAGATCCTCCGGCGCGAGCGCCTTCATCATCTCCTCCGGCTTGAGCGCCTGCTCCGCCTGCGCGCGAATCGAAGCAAAACCGAGGCTGCGCTGGCCCAATCGCCGTTGCACCAAACCCTCCAGGCCGACGAACGCGCCGCCGCAAATGAAGAGGATATTCGACGTGTTGATCTGAACGTATTCCTGATTCGGATGCTTCCGCCCGCCTTGCGGGGGAACGTTGCACGTCGTGCCTTCGAGAATCTTCAACAGCGCCTGCTGGACGCCTTCGCCAGAAACGTCACGCGTGATCGAAACGTTCTCCGTCTTCCGCCCGATCTTGTCGATCTCATCGATGTAGATGATGCCGCACTCCGCACGCTTCACGTCGTAGTTCGCATTCTGCAGCAAACGCAGGACGACGTTCTCAACATCTTCGCCGACGTAGCCGGCTTCGGTCAGCGTCGTGGCATCCGAAATCGCAAACGGCACATCGAGGATCTTCGCCAGCGTGCGCGCGAGCAGCGTCTTGCCCGACCCGGTCGGCCCCACGAGGAGGATGTTGCTCTTCTCGACGTCGACGTCGTTGAACTCCGGCGACAGCGCCAGCGACTCCTTGCCCGACTGCCCGGCGTCGAACATCAACCGCTTGTAATGGTTATAGACCGCGACCGAGAGAACCTTCTTCGCGTGGTCCTGACCGATGACGAAATCGTCGAGCGTGCGCTTGATCTCCGACGGCTTCACCAATCGCACCGGCGGACGCGTCTCGGCGGTCGGCGCCTTTACTTCGCGATCGATGATCGTCTTGCAGACATTGACGCACGAATCGCAGATATAAACACCGGGACCGGCGATGATCTTCTTCACCTCGGCCTGCGATTTCCCGCAGAACGAGCAAAGGGTCATGCGGGACGATTTGGCCATGGAAACAAGATGTTCGGCTGCGCGAGCGAGTCGAGGGTCTAGACCTTTTTAACCACTTCTTCAGGCCGCGGCGGTCACGCCCAGCGCCTGAGCCTCACGCGTCGATTCAACCACGTGGTCGACGATCCCATACTCTTTCGCCTCATGGGCGCTCAGGTAGTAATCGCGGTCAGAATCCTTTTCGACCTGCGCCACATCCTTGCCGGTGTGCTTCGCAATGGTCTCGTTCAATGTCTTGCGCCAGCGGAGGATTTCTCGCGCCGCGATCGCAATATCGGCCGCCTGCCCGCCTGCACCGCCACTGGGTTGGTGAATCATCACCCGGCTATTCGGCAGGGCGAAACGTTTTCCCTTCGTCCCCGCCGCCAGGAGCACCGTGCTCATGCTGGCAGCCATGCCGACGCAGTAGGTAACGATATCGCATTGCAGGAAGTTCATCGTGTCATAGATGGCCATGCCACCCGTCACGACGCCGCCCGGAGAGTTGATGTAGAGCTGAATGTCCTTCTTGGGATCCTCCATCTGCAGGAAGAACATCTGCGCAATCACGAGATTCGCCACCGTGTCATCGATCGGCGTGCCGATGAAGATGATGCGGTCCTTGAGGAGGCGCGAATAGATGTCCATCGACCGCTCTCCGCGGCCGGTATTCTCCAAGACGATAGGAACGTAGTAGCTCACAGTGGTGATGGTATATCGGCAGTTAAGCCTTCGGCTGAACTGTCGCCACCGTAGCCTTGGAGACGAGGAAATCAATCGCCTTGTCGAAAATGATCGATTGCTGCACCGCGCGCAGCTGTTCGCGATCGCTGCTCAACGCCTTCACGAGCTTGTCCGGCTTTTGCTGCGTGCGCATCGCCTCGCGATAGATGAACGAATCGATGTCGCGCTCCTCGACCTGGATCTTCTCGGCTTCGGCGATCTTCGCCAAAATCAACTGAAGCTTGATCCGTTTTTCGGCCGCTTTGCGCGCGCCTTCGAAGAGCTCCTTCTTTCCTTTTTCAAACTCTTCCTGCGGCACACCGCGACGCATGTTCTCTTCGATGAACTGCCGCAGCACCGCTTGCGTTTCGCTCTCGACGAGCGACTCCGGCACCGGGAAGTCGACCTTCGCCGCGAGCGCATCCGAAACTTGGCGACGCTGCTCCGCGCGATTGCGCGACTCTTTCTGCATCTTCAGCTGATTGCGCACCGCGTTCTTCAACGCATCCAGATTGTCGACCCGGTTCGCTTGAAAGAAAGCGTCGTCGAGCGGCGGCAGCACGCGCTCGCGAATCTCCTGCACCTCGACCGCGTAAGTGGCCGTCTTGCCCGCCAGCGCGGGCACCGCCGCGAAGTCGGCCGGAAACGTAATCGTCACGTCCTTCTTGTCGCCCGGCTTCAACCCGGCGAGCTGCGTGCCGAGGCCCGGAATCACGCCTTCGTTTTCGCCTTCCACTTCCTCCCACGTCTGCGGGACTTTCCCGTAAATCTGCTTATCCGGCGCGAGCTCCGTGATCGGCTTGCCGTCGATGGTGCCTTCATAGGCCAGCTTCACATAATCGCTCTTCACCGCCGGCCGATCCGCCACCTTGAACTCCGCTCGCTCCGCCCGCATGCCTTCGATCACTTGGTCGACGTCAGCGTCCGTCGGATCGCTCGGTGCCACCTCCGTCGGAAGACCGACATACTCCGGCAACGCGAACTCCGGCCGCACATCCAAAGTGATCGTCACCGTCACCGGCTGGCCGGTTTTGATTTCGCCGGGCTCGACATTCACGATGTTCAACACGTCGAGCTTCTGCTGCTCGAGCCCATCGCGATACGTTTTCGCCACCACCTTCTGCTTGAACTCGTCGCCAATTTCCTTCGCGAAACGCTTCGCCACCACCGCGGCCGGCGCCTTGCCCGGACGAAACCCCGGAATCCGCGCGAGCTGGGCATACTCCTTTACGACGTCCTGATGAACGGTGTCGACTTCGCCGGATTCCAGCGTGACGACGAGACTTTTACGGGTGTCGGAGAGGCTATTCAGTTGAACGTTCACGGAAGTGTAAGAGCGGTGTTAAGACAGAGAATTGGCCACGGTAGGTCGCGCCCGCAGCCGGTCAATGCCGGATTCTAGAGGCACTCCGCCTTCTGCGCGCTTGCAGGGTCGAAGCGCGAACCGTTTGGTTGCCGAAATCGAAACATGGCCAGCCTTCGCGAACTCCTCGCCACGCATGACCGCTTGGTGCTCGTCGATGCGGCTTCGGCGGTCATCCAGGTCGGCTGGCTCGAGCACGAACCGAATAATCCCACCGGCTTTGCCTCCCGTTGGGAATCCCGCGCCGAGGAAGCCGGGATCGGCCTGTTTCACGCACTGGAAGCGCTCAACGCGAAACCGGCCGAGGCCGGCGCGTTCGTCTTTTGCGACGGTCCCGGATCCATTCTCGGCATCCGCACCACCGCAGTCGCATTACGCAGCTGGCAAGTGCTTCATTCCCGTCCCGCGTTCGCTTTCCACAGCCTCAGCCTCGTCGCCCACGCACTCGGCCGTCGTGAACTCACGATCATCGCCGACGCCCGCCGCGACACCTGGCACTCCGTTTCTCTCGACCAAAAATTGCGCCGCGTGCCCACCGCGGAACTCACGGGCGAACTCATGATGCCGGAAAACTTCCGGCACTGGTCACAACTTCCCGCGCACGTTCGTCTCACTCCCTACGCGCTCAGCGAACTTCTTCCGCGCGCGATCGACGCCGATCTTTTCCGCGCCGTGGAAGCACCCGACGCGTTTCTGCACGAGGAGCCGAGCTATGTGACGTGGACGCCGCAAATCCACCGCGCGCCATGATGCCACATCACGCCGCCCCGCCCCTGCGCTGCTGGGCCGAAATCGATCTCGCCGCCCTCGAGCGCAACCTGCGCCTCATCCGCGCAACGCTCCCCGCGCACATGCGCTACGTCGCCGTGATCAAAGCCGATGCCTACGGCCACGGCCTGCATCAGACGGCCGCCCGCCTGATGCACGCCGGCGCCGACTTGTTCGCCGTCGCCAACATCTCCGAAGCCGCCGCCTTGCGCGAACTCGGTCCCGGCTGGCCCATCCTTCTGCTCAGTCCGCTCCTCCCCGAAGAAGACCGCTACCTCGCGGACTACGATCTCACCCCGACCGTCTCGTGCGAAGACGAGGTGAAACGCTTCAACGAAGTCGGTCGCCTCGCCGGACGACCGATCTCGGTCCACATGAAAATCGACACCGGCATGGGCCGTCTCGGCGTGTGGCACGAAAACGCCCCCGCTCTCCATTCCGCCATCGTCTCCGCGCCCCATCTGAAACTCGCCGGAGTGTTTACCCACTTCGCCGCCCCCGACGACGTCGCCTTCACCGCCGAACAACGCCGCCGCTTCCTCGCCGCCCTCGCCGCCTGCCCCGGCCTCGCGCTCGACCGCATCTTCGTCCACGCCGACAACAGCGAAGGAATCGAAACGCTTCCCGGGTCGAGCCCCTTCAACGCCGTGCGGATCGGTCTGCTCCAATTCGGAATTCTCCCGCATCCGAATTCCCTCCTCGCTCAAGTCCGCACCGAGCCTGTATTCAGTTTTCGAACACGCGTGGGTCTGGTGAAAACGCTCCCCGCCGGCCAGACCATCAGCTATGGCCGCACCCACATCCTCGCCCGCGAAACCCGTATCGCGATCCTCTGCGCCGGCTACGCCGACGGAATCCCCCGCTCCATGAGCAACCGCGCCCAAGTCCTCATCCGCGGTCAACGCTGCCCCGTCTTGGGCCGCATCACCATGGATCAAACAATCGTGGATGTGACGGACGTGCTGGACGTCAGGCGAGGCGACGAGGTTGTCCTCGTTGGACGCCAAAAACAGGCGGAGACACTCATCGGCGAGTTTAGCGGCTGGGCTAACTCAATCCCATGGGAGACACTATGCTCGGTCACAAAACGCGTTCCGCGCATATATCGGACGAACTTGGGTTCGTAAATTCTTCGTCCATCCGATGGATCTAGGGTTATCACCCCATTTTATCCATTGACTCCACCCCGATGAACAAGTTGAAGTTCTCCCGCTGCTTCCATCGGTGCGCACCCGTCCATCAACTCTCGTCGTTTCAGCTTTCTGTAGGTGCACTGCACTGATCGTTGCATCCGCCTTAGGTGTGATGTCTGTCAGTCCCACAATCGCAGCGACGAAAACTTGGGACGGTGGTGGCAGCGGCAGCTCTTGGGGAACTGCCAACAACTGGAGTTCAAACGGCGTTCCCGGAACGAACGATAACGTCATCTTCGACGCCGATACTGCGAACAACAAGTTCAGCATCACGCTGGGCGGAAATCGTTCGATCACTGGCGTCACTTTCGGTGCCACGAATCTGAACTCGGCCTTCACGCTGAGTAACAACACCCTCACGATCACCTCCACAGGCGTCACCAACAACGACAACCTGAACCAGACATTTGCGAGCGCAGTCACGATTTCGAGCGCAGCTCAGACCTTCAACGCCGCCTCCGGCGACCTGACCTTCAACGCGGTCACCCTCAGTCAAAATCTCACCCTTTCAGGCAACAGCAACATCACCTTGGGCAGCGCAGGTGGCACCCTCACCAACAGCGGCGCCAATCGCACACTCACGATCAACACCGGCGGGAGCCGCACCATCGGCGCCATCAATCTTTCAAACAACGCCACTTCCCGCACCCTGACGATTACCGGCTCCGGCAACGCCACTGTCACCGGCGTCATCGCCAACGGAGGGACTGCAGCCTCCGGCAATCTCACGAAAAGCGGCAACGGCACGCTCACTCTCTCCGGCTCCAACACCTACTCCGGCAACACCACCCTCTCCGCCGGCACTCTCGCCCTCGGCCACAACTCCGCCCTCGGTTCGTCCACCCTCGCTTTCAACGGCGGCACGCTCTCCGCCTCCGGAGGCGCGCGGTCCATCTCCAACAACATCACCCTGGGCGGCAACGTCACCATCGGTGGCACCAACGACCTCACCTTCAATGGCACGATCAACCTCAACGGCGGGACTCGCACGATCACGGTCAACAACACGGGCCTGACGACGATCGCCGGACAGATCACCGAGCCTTGGTATAGCGGCTTGGTCAAAGCCGGCTCCGGCACCCTCGTTCTCGCCGGCAACAATTCCTACACCGCGCCCACCAGCGTCAGCGCCGGCACCCTCGTGCTCGCCCACAACAATGCTCTCGGCGCGAACGGCATCTCGAATCACTCGGTCGCTTCCGGCGCCACGCTCGCCCTGCAGGGCGGCATCAACGTCAACCAAAGCAGCTTCAACCTCACCGGCCAGGGCGTGGGCGGCGGCGGCGCCCTCCGGAATCTCTCCGGCACCAATACGCTCGCCGGTCAGATCAATATCTCCAGCTCCACTCTCATCGCATCCGACGCCGGCATGCTCACCCTCTCGGGACAGGTCATCGCCGATTCCACCACCGTCACCGTCGGCGGCGCGGGCAACACCGTTCTCTCCGGAAACGTCAACGGCACCGGAGGCACCCTGGCGAAGACCGGCACCGGCACCCTCACCTTGTCCGGATCGGGCAGCAACTCCATCGATAACCTCTCAATCGCAAACGGCACCGTCATCCTCGCCAAGAGCGCCGGAACCAACGCCATTGGCGGAAACGGCTCGATTGTCATCGGCGACGGCAGCGGCGGTGCCAATTCCGCGATCCTTCAACTCGGAGCCAGCAATCAGATCCCCGATCACTCGTCGTCGTTCACCATCGCGGCCGACGGCCTTTTCGACGTCGGCAACTTCACCGAAAGCATCAACACGCTCGCCGGCACCGGCAACATCTCGCTGGGAACATCGGGCGCGCTCACGATTGGCCAGAACGGCGGGTCCTCCACCTTCAACGGCTCGATCTCCGGCGGCGGCTCGCTCACCAAAGCGGGTCACGGCACGATCACCCTCGCCGGCACCAACACTTACTCCGGAGCCACCAACATAAACACCGGCACGTTGCGCCTGGGCGCAGCCAACGCCCTATCGTCCGCCTCCGCCGTAACCATCGCCTCCGGCGCCACTCTGGACTTTAACGGCTTCGCGCAAACCCTCGGCTCGCTCGCCGGCTCCTCCGGCACGCTTTCCCTCGGTTCCGGAAATCTGACGACCGGCGGCGACAATTCCAGCACCTCGTTTGGCGGCACCATCACCGGCTCCGGCTCCCTCACAAAGGAGGGCACCGGCACGTTTACCCTCGGCGGCACCAACAGCTACAGCGGCCCCACCATCATCAACGGCGGCGTGCTCGAGGCCGCCGTCCTCGCCAACGGCGGCGCCAACAGCAGTATTGGCAACTCCTCGAACGCCGCGAGCAACCTCGTCATCAACGGCGGCACCCTCCGCTATATCGGCACCGGCGGTAGCACCAACCGCCAGTTCACCCTCGGGACCAGCGGCGGCACGCTCGACTCCTCGGGTTCGGGTGCGATCGATTTCACCAGCACCACGGCACCGACTCTCAGTGGATCAAACACCGCCCGCACCCTCACGCTCACCGGCTCGAACACCGGCAATAACTACTTCCGCGCCAGCCTCGCCAACAACGGCAGCGGCGCCACCTCCCTTTTGAAATCAGGCGACGGCACCTGGATCATCACCAACAGCATGTCCTACACGGGCGGCACCACCATCTCGGCCGGCACCCTGAAACTGGGCAGCAGCAACCGCCTCGCCAACACCGGAGCGGTCAATGTCGCGGGAGGCACTTTCGACGTCCAATCCTACAGCGACACCGTCGGCGCAGTAACACTCTCCGGCGGCGGCACCATCGCCGGTTCCGGCACCCTCACCGGCTCTTCCTACTCCCTTCAAGGCGGCACCGTAAATGCCAACCTCGGAGGCACCGCCACCGCCACCGTCACCTCAGGCACCACCACCCTCAACGGCTCGCTCGGCAGCACCACCGTCAACATCAACAGCGGCACGCTTGCTTTGGGCGCCAACCACCGGCTCGCAAACACCGCCGCCATCAATGTCGCCGGCGGCGAACTCGCCATGGGCACGCGCAGCGACACCGTCGGCGCCGTCACCCTTTCCGCAGGCAGCATCACTGGAACGACCGGCACGCTCACCGGCTCTTCGTATTCCGCTACCAACGCCACCGGCACGACCACCATCTCCGCCAATCTCGGAGGCACGGCTGCGCTCACCAAAACCGGCGCCGGCACCCTCGTTCTCTCCGGCTCCAACAACACTTTCTCCGGCGGCGTCACCGTCAACGAAGGCACGCTCCTTGCCGTCGGCACCACCTCCGAAGGCGGCTTCAAAGCGCTCGGCGACTATAGCAGCGTCGTCGTCCCCACCACCATCGCCACGGTCAACAACGGCGCCACCCTCGCCGTCCAGAACACCACGCCTGGCTCGCTCCCGCCGGGCACCCAGACAACTCAACTCCTCAACATCTCGCTTTCCGGGACCGGTGCCGACGGCGGCGGCGCTCTCCAAAGCTTGGGCGGCCGCAACACCTGGCTCGGCAACATCTCCCTCGCCGGCAACACCACCATCCAGAATCACCTCGGCGGTAACGACAACACCCTCTTCCTCGGACCCTACGTTCAGATCTCTCCGACCACGATCGACCTGAACAACAACGCCCTCACCTTCATCGGCGCTGGCGATGTCTATATCAGCAGCGCTCTCGGCAAGAGCACCGGCGACACCGGCAGCCTCCGGGTCAACCTCGCCAACGGCGGCTACGGCACCGGCGTCAACAGCATCACCCTCGCTGGCCCGCAAAACTTCTACACCGGCGCCACCCACGTCGACAACGGCTGGCTGCGCATGATGATCGACGCCGGCAACCACCCCAACGCCGGCATCCTCGGCTCCCTCACCATCGGCGACGGTATCGGCGGCGCGAATACCGCCGTCCTCAGCAACTACTACATCGAGCAAATCGCCGACAATGCCGCCGTCACCATCAAGTCCGACGGCCTCCTCGACCTCGCCAGCGGCAGCGTCAACGAAACCCTCTCCAACATCACGCTCCAAGGCGGTCGCATCGCCACCGGCACCGGCAACCTCTTCATGACCGGCACCATCGCCGCCGAGACCAACGCCACCTCCACGATCGACGGCAACATCGGCATGCTCAACTCCGGCGGCGGCCCCGCGCGCATCTTCTCCGTCGACGCCGATAGCACCCTCCTCGTCAACGCCACGCTCTTCGGCGGCGACTACCACAAGACCGGCGACGGCCGCATGATCGTCACCTCCGACAGTCTCACCTCCGGCTATAACGGACTCACGACGGTCAAAAACGGCACCCTCACCCTCCGCAATCACCGCGCCCTCGGCCAGCACAACTACAACGCAGCATCCAGCGGCACCATCGTCGAGAGCGGCGCCACCCTCCAAATCGACGGCACCGACAGCGATCTCAACATCCAATACGAATCCCTCACCCTCGCCGGCGCCGGCCACAACGGCCAGGGCGCTCTCCAAAACCTCTCCGGCAACAACTCCTGGAACAACGCCACCATCACCCTCGCCGACTCGGCCACCATCAACACCACCGACGGCACCCTCTCCCTCGGCGGCCGCATCGGTTCGACTGCAGGCACCGGGCAAACCCAGACGCTGACCGTCACCGGCTCCGGCAACACCCACATCACCGGCTCGATCAAAGACAACATCGGCTCCGCTCCCGCTTACACCGACCTTCACACCGGCACGCTCGCTCTCACCAAAAACGGCTCGGGCACCCTCACCCTTTCCGGCGCCAACACGTTCACGGGCGCCATCAACATCAACCAGGGCACGCTCGCGGTCACCGCCACCAACGTCCTCGGCGCGCAAACCAATGCCGTCACCGTCCAATCCGGCGCCACGTTTTCCCTCTCCGGCGGTAACAATTACACGAATACAATCGGCCGCCTCGAGGGCACCGGCGTCGTCAGCATCGCCTCCGCCACCGTCCTCAAAGTCAACAACACCACCGCCAACACCTTCGACGGCCGCCTCTCCGGCCAGGGCCTCTTCGACAAGGTCGGCTCCGGCACCTTCACGTTTTCCTCCACCGCCAACACCGACGCGTTCTCTTTCGACGGCACCGTCCGCCTCTCCAACGGCACCCTCGAGTTCGCCGGCGGCTCCGGCGTGCTGAATAATTCGACCGACGCTCTCTTCATCAACACCCTCGAACTCACCGGCGGCACCCTCCTCCTCTCCGAAGCCTTCATCAACGTCGGCACGCTCAACATCACCGGCGACACCATCCTCGACTTCGGCGCCACCGGCCACTCGATCCTCAACGCCGACAATATCTACATCGCCGCCGGCAAAACCCTCCTCATCCGCAACTGGACGAGCGAAGTCGACTTCCTCTTCGCCAACTCCGACTTCCGCCAAACCAACGGCGGCGGCACCATCGCCCTCTTCAACCAGATCGGCACGCATCCCCAAAACCAGGTCCACTTCGAAGGCGACCCACAATCCCCGGACGGCAGCCATACCACCTGGATCAATTACGACTACGACGGCTTCACCAACTGGGAAATCCGCCCCATCCCCGAGCCTTCCACCTACGGCGCGATCCTCACCGCCGCCTCCCTCGCCTTCCTGCTTTACCGCCGCTCGCGGAAAGCAAAGTCAAAGTCCTGATCCCGATCGCGCCCGACGTCCCGTCGGTCGGATTGGCGTGTAGCGAAGAATTCACTACACCCCGCCACCTCGCAGCGCGAGGCTTCGGACTTCAGCGCCTCTTCCCTCGCACCGCCGCCGCCTTCTTCCGCGCGCCGCCACCATACCCCGCCGGCGCCTTCGCCGGCTTCCGATAATCGCCCGTCTTCAACGCATTGATCTGATCTCGCAGCACCGCCGCGCGCTCGAACTCCAAACGGCTCGCCGCCTCCTGCATCTCGTCTTCCAACTCCGCGATCACCGCCGCCACGTCGTCCGAACTCTCCGCCACCGCCGCTTCCTCGCGCTCCCCCGTGCCGTCGTAAACGTGCAAACTCGACTGCGCCGCGCGCTTCACACTCCGCGGCGTGATCCCATGCTGCAGGTTATACGCGAGCTGTTTTTCCCGCCGATACTTCACCGTCTCCACCGTTCGCCGGATCGATTCCGTGATGTTGTCCGCGTAAAAAATCACGCGGCCTTTTTCATGTCGCGCCGCCCGCCCAGCCGTCTGCACCAAGCTCGTCTCGCTGCGCAGGAATCCTTCCTTGTCCGCATCTAAAATCGCCACCAGCGCCACCTCCGGCAAATCCAGGCCTTCGCGCAGCAAGTTGATTCCAATCAACACGTCGAAGTTCCCCAGCCGCAGATTCCGCAAAATCTCCACCCGCTCGATCGCATCGATGTCGGAGTGCAAATACTCCACGCGGATCTTCGCATCCCGCAGGTAGCTCGTCAGATCCTCCGACAAACGTTTCGTCAACGTCGTCACCAACACCCGCTCGCCCGCCGCCGTGGCCGCCTTGATCTCGCCGATCAGATTCTCGACCTGATTCTTCGTCGGCCGGATCGAAATCTCCGGATCGAGCAATCCCGTCGGCCGCACCAGCTGCTCCGCGATCACCGCCGATCGCTTCAACTCGAACTCCGCCGGCGTCGCCGACACATACAGCGTCTGCCCCGTGATCTGCTCGAACTCGTCGAAGGTCTGCGGCCGATTATCCAAGGCCGACGGCAGCCGGAACCCGAAGTTCACCAGGTTCTCTTTCCGCGCCCGATCGCCATTCGACATCCCGCCGATCTGCGGCACCGTCGCGTGACTCTCGTCGATCATCAGCAGAAAATCCTTCGGAAAGAAATCGATCAGGCAAAACGGCCGCTCGCCCGCTTTTCGCCCCGTGAGATGCCGCGAGTAATTTTCGATTCCATTGCAGAATCCCATCTCCTGCAGCATCTCCAAATCGTAGTTCGTCCGCATCCGGATCCGCTGCGCCTCGAGGTAAAGTCCCTTGCCTTCGAAATACGCCACGCGTTCCTCCAGCTCCGCCTTGATCGCGCGAATCGCCGGATCCAGCTTGCCGCGCGAGGTCACGTATTGGTTCGCCGGATATAAATCGAAATGGTTCAGCGTGCGCAGCACCTGCCCCGTCGTCGGATCGAACTCGCTGATGCCTTCCACTTCGTCACCGAAGAACTCCACGCGCAACCCGTGTTCGAGATACGCGGGCATCACATCCACCACGTCGCCGCGCACCCGAAAGGTTCCGCGCTTCAGATCGTAATCGTTGCGATCGTAGATATTGTCCACGAGCCGCTCGAGAAACCGGTTTCTCCCCAGCTGCGCCCCACGCTCGATCGGAATCCGCAACTCCGTGAACTCCTGCGGCGACCCCAATCCGTAAATACACGACACGCTCGCCACCACGATCACGTCGCGCCGTGAGACGAGCGAACTCGTCGTCGCCATCCGCAGCCGCTCGATCTCCTCGTTGATCGAAGAATCCTTCTCGATGTAGGTATCGCTCGAAGCGATGTAGGCCTCCGGCTGATAGTAGTCGTAATAGCTGACGAAATACTCGACCGCGTTCTCCGGGAAGAAGTTCTTGAACTCCGAGTAAAGCTGCGCGGCGAGAGTCTTGTTGTGCGAGATGATCAAGGTCGGCCGTTCGCACTTCGCGATCACGTTGGCCATCGTGAAGGTCTTCCCCGAGCCCGTGACCCCCAGGAGCGTCTGGTATTTGTTCCCTGCCTCGATCGACGCGACGAGTTTCTCGATCGCCTGCGGCTGATCCCCCGTGGGCTGGTAGTCGGCGTTGAGCTTGAAAAGCATGCAACCGCACCCTGCTGCGGGTAGGTCGGGTTTTCAACCCGGCCTTTTTCAACTCACACCGCCGCCGCCCGCCGCGAACGCCACCGACGCGCCCCCGCTTGCACCAGCACCGCCCCCGCCAAATACATGCCCGCGGCGACCACGATCCATCCACGCACCCAAAACCATGTCTGGCGCCCGCGATGCCACATGCTCGCCCTTCGCTGATCCTCTGCGCGCACGATCGCATCGAGCGTCGCCCGCTCCGCCTCCAAGGTCTCCGTTTCCCAACGCAGCCGCTGCAACTCCTGCTGCAAGGTCGACGCTTTCGCCGCCGCTTCGACGTGCAGCGCTTCCATCTTCGCCAGCCGTTCCCGATTCAACCGCTGCTGCTCGCGATTCCCGCCAAACCAGCTCCAGGTGCTCGTCAGGCTCTTCAACTCCCCCACCACTTTCTCCGCCTTCAACGCCCGCTCCTGCTCCGGCGGCAGTTCCACTTCGAGTTGCTCGATCCGGTGCCGCGCACTCGCAATCTTCTCGTCCACCATCGCCCGCTGCAGGCGCGCGCCTTGCTCTTCCTTCATCTTCCCGCGATCGCTCGCCAGCAGCCATCCGCCGAGCGCCACCACCACAATCCCTGCGCCCAACGCCGCCGCCGGCGCAAACGACGCCGCGCGAAGAATCGATCGATGCAGGGTCAGCGCGAACATGAGTCGATGGGTTATGACAATTGCTAAACCTCTTTCCTCGTCCCAAGTTCCCGCAAAGCCCGCGGTTCACCCCACCGCTTGCGCCATCGCTGCCATGTCCAAAGTCATCGTTTCGACTCTCTACGAATCCGACGTCTTCAAGATGGCCTGCCGCCAATTCGATAAAGCCGCCGACGCCATCAACCTTCCGGAAAATCTCCGCGATCGCACCAAATACCCGCGCCGCTGCCTCGCCGTCGCTCTCCCGATCCGTCGCGATGACGGCAGCATCACCGTCTTCGAGGGCTACCGCGTTCAACACAATCTCTCCACCGGCCCTTCAAAAGGCGGCATCCGTTTCTCTCTCAACGTCACCATCGGCGAGGTCGCCGCGCTCGCCATGTGGATGAGTTGGAAATGTTCCCTCGTCGGCCTGCCTTACGGCGGAGCCAAGGGCGGCGTGATCGTCGACCCGCGCCAGCTTTCCGAAGTGGAACTCGAACGCCTTTCCCGCCGTTACATGCAGGAAATCGCCTCTTTCATCGGTCCTCACATCGACGTGCCCGCACCCGACATGGGCACGAACGAAAAGGTCATGGGTTGGATGATGGACACTTATTCCAACCACGTCGGCCACAACTCCCCCGCCATCGTCACCGGCAAACCCATCTCGCTCGGCGGCTCCCAAGGCCGCCGTGAAGCCACCGGCGCCGGCGTCGCCTATCTCGCCAAGCGCTACCTCGAAGACCTCAACATCGCACCCAACCACGCCACCGCCGTCGTGCAGGGTTTTGGCAACGTCGGCAGCGAAGCCGCCCTCGCCCTTCAAAATTACGGCGTGCGCGTGATCGGCATCTCCGACTACACCGGCGGCATCCACAACGCGCAGGGCATCGATATCGCCAAAGCCCTCGCCTACATCCGCTCCGAGGGAACGCTCCGCGATTTCGACGGCGGCGACGCCATCACGAACGAACAGCTCCTCGAGCTCGAGTGCACCGTTCTCGCTCCTTGCGCCCTCGAGCGCGTGATCACCACCGACAACGCCGCCCGCCTCCGCTGTCGCATCCTGGCCGAGGGCGCCAACGGCCCCACCACCAACGGCGCCGATCGCATCCTCGAACAGCGCGACGACATCGAGCTCATCCCCGATGTGCTCTGCAATTCCGGCGGCGTCATCGTCTCCTACTTCGAGTGGCTGCAAAACCTGCAGAACTTCTATTGGACCCGCGACGAGGTGCTCTCGAAGCTCTTCGCCATCCTCGATCGCGCGAAAGAATCCGTCGATTATCAGCAGCGTAAGTTCAAATTCAGCCGCCGGCTCGCCGCGCTCACGCTCGGAATCCAACGCGTCGCCGACGCGAAAGCCGCGCGCGGTCTTTTTCCGTGATCGCAGCGTCGCGTTCCGCCGCCATCGAAAACTGCGACGCCCGCGGGTGTATCCGAATTTCCCCTATCCGCGAAACGGCACTCTGACAATTTCGTCATTTTGCCCGATCCGCTCGCAGCGTGTCGGCAATTTGCACGCCAGGAAACAAGCCGCCTTCGCTCCGCGAAAAAACCGCCGCTGATTTCCCGGCACTTATGCACGTGCAGGCCGTGGCATGATCATGGCTGGACGCTTCCACGCGCCCCAACGCTGCGCCGCCGAACAAATCTCTGGCGCCGCATACAATGCTTCCGCGCGCGCTCTCCGCGAAAATTTATGTCATCACCACACTCTCCTTCGATTTCGTTCTCGGCTCTTCCCGCGCTCACGGATGATTCCCAGCGACGCACGACGCGCCGGACGACCGACTCGCGCTCCGCCTGGCCCCAGTCCGCCCTCGCCCAAACCGCGCCCATCATCGCACTTTGCCACTTGAGCTGGGATTGGGTCTGGCAGCGGCCTCAACAATATCTCTCCCGCTTCGCCCGCACGCATCGCGTGCTCTTCGTCGAAACGTATTGCAGCGATGTTCCCGCCACGCGCGTGGATCTCCGCCCCGCCGAGGGCCACCCCAACGTCACGATCTGCGCAATGCACCTGCCTGCCTCGCGCTGGTCCGACGGAAAATCCATCGATCGCGAGCGACGTCGCGCCCTGCAGCGCACGCTCACGAATCAGCTGCAAGGTCAGTTCGACGACGCAATCCTTTGGTTCAACGATCCCATGGCCGTCACCGCGTTCGCCGGTCATCTCGACGAAGCGCTCATCGTTTACGACTGCATGGACGAGCTCTCGCAGTTCAAAGGCGCGCCGCCGGCACTGCTCGAACGCGAACGCGATCTCCTCCAAGTCGCCGACGTCGTCTTCTGCGGCGGACGCAAGATGCGCGATCGTCGTCTGCGCCATAACTCCAACTCCCACTTCTACGGCACCGGAGTCGACACCCGCCACTTCGGCACCGCGCTCAAGCAGGAAACCTCCGTGCCCGTCGAAATCGCCGAACTCGGCGGCCCCGTGCTCGGATACTTCGGCGTCGTCGACGAGCGCATTGACTACGATCTGCTCGCCGCCCTCGCCGACGCGGATCCGAAATGGCACGTCGTCATGATCGGGCCTTTCTGCAAAGTCGATCCCGCGCAATTTCCCCAGCGTCCCAATCTCCACTGGCTCGGCGGACGTCCTTACGCCGACCTTCCTTCGTTCACCAAGGGCTTCTCCGTCGCCCTCATGCCGTTCGCGCTCAACGAGGCCACCGAATACATCAATCCCACCAAGGCGCTCGAATACATGGCCGCCGGTCGCCCCGTCGTTTCCACCGCGCTCGACGAAGTAAAATCAAACTTCAGCAGCGTCGCCCGCATCGCGAAATCCCACGAACAGTTCATTTCGCTCTGCCGCCGCGAAATCGAATCGCCTTCCCAAACCCGCATCGCCCGCGGCCTTCGTCTCGCCGCCGAAAACACGTGGGAAGCAAATGTCGAAAAAATGGAAGCGCACATCGCCGCCGCGTTCGCCGAACGCCGCGAATCCGCCGCTTCCAGCGAACCCGCCTCCGTCGTCCCGTTTGTCGGCAACCAAACCGCGTATGTTTGATTATCTCATCGTCGGTGCCGGCTTCGCCGGCAGCGTTCTCGCCGAAAGAATCGCCCGCGGACAAAACAAGAAAGTGCTCCTGATCGATCGTCGCCCCCACATCGGGGGCAACGCTTACGATTGCCACGATCAGCACGGTATCCTGATCCACAAATACGGGCCGCACATCTTCCACACGAACTCCGCCGAGATCTTCAACTACCTCTCGCGGTTCACCGAATGGCGGCAGTATCAGCACCGGGTTCGCGCGATGGTCGACGGACGCCTGCTGCCCATTCCCATCAATCTCGACACCGTCAACGAGCTCTACGGCCTCAACCTCACGCCGGACGGGATGAAACAGTATCTCGCCTCGGTCGCCGAAAAAAAGGAGCGCATCCTCACGTCCGAAGATGTCGTGGTGAACGGCGTCGGTCGCGAGCTCTACGAAAAGTTTTTCCGCAACTACACGCGGAAACAATGGGGCCTCGATCCTTCCGAGCTCGATGCCCAGGTGACCGCCCGCGTTCCCGTCCGCTTCAATCGCGACGATCGCTACTTCACCGATGCCTACCAGGCGATGCCCGCCCGCGGTTTCACCCACATGTTCGGCAACATGCTCGATCACCCGAACATCAAGATCATGCTCAACGCCGACTACCGCGAGGTCCGCGACGAGGTCACGTTCGACCAGTTGATCTTCACCGGCCCCATCGACGAATACTTCGACTACCGCTTCGGCCCGCTCCCGTATCGCTGCCTCGAATTCAAACACGAGACCCATCACAAGCCGGTCTTCCAATCCGCGCCCGTGGTGAATTATCCCAACGAATACGCCTACACGCGCGTGACCGAGTTCAAATACCTGACCGGACAAGAGCATCCGCTCACGAGCATCGTTTACGAATTTCCGCGCGCCGAGGGCGATCCGTATTACCCCATCCCGCGCGCAGACAACGCAGCCCTCTACAAGCGTTACCAGGCGCTCGCCGAAGAAACCCCCGACGTCCACTTCGTCGGCCGGCTCGGCACTTATCGCTACTACAACATGGACCAGGTCGTCGGCCAGGCGCTCACCCTCTACACCAAGCTCGCGAAATCCACGCGCGCCGAAGCGCTCGCGTCCGCGTGAACTTCTCCGTCTTCGCACGGTCAACCTGACCGTGCCTGCGTGAGCCAGCGCGCGCGCCACCGCCCGCGCTTTTGTTATCATGTTTCCCTGCTCCGCGATCCCTCGTCCCGAATACCCGCGTCCCGACCGCCAACGCGGTCTCGTCGAAGGCACCGACTGGCTGAACCTCAACGGTCCCTGGCAATTCCGCTTCGACCCACAGCGTCGCGGTCTCGACGAACAATGGTTCGCCGCCACCGGCCCCGACTGGCGCGAGCAAATCATCGTTCCGTTCTGCTGGGAATCGCTCGCCGCGTGGGGCGAGGGCGACGCCGCGGGCAACGACAACTACTACGCCACGCGCGTCTTCCTCAAACCGCTCGAGGTCACCCGCGAAAATCATCGCATCGCCGAACGCCACGAGGTCGGCTGGTATCGCCGCCACATCGCCGTTCCCGACAATCATCACTGGCGCAACAAGCGCGTGATCCTCACCGTCGGCGCCGCCGACTTCTTCACCGATTGCTGGAGCAACGGCCAACATTGCGGCCGCCACGAGGGCGGCTACGTCCCGCTCGAGTTCGACCTCACCGACACCCTTTCGCCGTCCGACGGACAATTCCGCCGCGCCACGATCGTGTTGCGCGTCGAGGATCCGATGGACAACCACGAGCAGCCCGTCGGCAAACAATGGGGTTGGTATACTCCGACGAGCGGCATTTGGCAGACCGTCTTCGTCGAGCCCCGTCCCGCGGTTTATATCGATCACTTCCGCATCACCACCGACATCGATCAGGGCCGCGTTCACTTCGAGGTGGTCTGTCCGGGCATCACCGATCGTCACACCGTCGCCGTCGACATCATCCCGCCCGAAGCGCAGCCTCACCGCGTCACGCTCGATCCGCCGGAAGAGTCGCTCGCGAAGGGCGACGCCGAAGTTTACCCGATTTCGCTCTGGGATCCCGGCGATCCCAAGCTCTATCACGTCATCATCCGTATCCTCGATGAGGATATGCAGATCGATTCCGTCCGCAGTTACTTCGGCATGCGAAAACTCGGCACCGTTCCGGCCGCCGCCGAGAACGCTCCCGCGATGCTTTCGCTCAACAACAAGCCAATCTATCTGCGCGGCGCACTCTACCAGTCTTATCACCCCGACGGCGTTTACACCGCCACCGACGCCCGCACGTTGCGCAACGACATCGCGTTCGCCCGCGAAGCCGGCTTCGATTTTCTCCGGATCCACATCAAGCTCGATGATCCCATCCTGCTCTACTACGCCGACACGCTCGGCATTCTGCTCATGCAGGATTTTCCGAACTTCGGCGAAGGCGGCGACACTCCTCTCGGCCGAAAGCGGTTCGAGGAGATGATGCGCCTCGGGATCCGCCGCGACTTCAATCATCCCTCGATCGTCGCGTGGTGCATCTTCAACGAGACTTGGGGCTTCGGCGGCCAGACCGAGCTCATGAAATTCATCATGCCTTCCACGCGCACCTCGAAGGAGGAGGCGAAGAAGGCCGCCGAAAAGCTGATCAACACGTCTTCGTTCAAGTGGATTCACGAGATGTGGAAACTCGCGAAATCCCTCGATCCCACCCGCCTCATCGAAGACATGAGCGTCGTCGTTTGGGAACATCTCGCCGCTTACGGGCATGTCGATACCGACATCAACTCGTGGCACTTCTACCTCGACGACTACTACAAGGCGAAAGAGCACATCGAGAACGTGGTCGCGAAGACTCACCGCGGCTCGAGCTTCAACTACATCGAGGGTTACCAGCAGGGAGACGCTCCTCTCATCAACAGTGAATACGGCGGAGTCGGCGCCCTCGACGGCGATCGCGATGTCAGCTGGTCGTTTCGCTTCCTCACCAACGAGCTGCGGCGTCACGGCCAACTTTCCGCCTACATCTACACCGAGCTCACCGACGTCGAGTGGGAATACAACGGCTTCCTCAACTACGACCGCACCCGCAAGGAATTCGGCTATCTTCCTACCATCATCAACCAGGGCGACGTCCTGCCAATCAACGCCCCGCCCATCGAAAAAATCGCCCCCGGCAGCCCGCTCGATATCGAAGTCCTGTCGTCTCATTTCTCCCGGCGTCGCTGCGAGGGCGTCACGCTCCACTGGCTTTACTCCGGTATCGATACTTTGGGGACATCGCACCCGTCGATCGTTCGCGGCCGCGCCCGAATTCCGTTCACCCACCACCGCGTCGAGCTCGCGCGTCGGATCACACTCACCGCTCCGAATCAACCGATGCTTTGCACGCTGGCCGTCGCCGCCGTGCTCCCCGACGGCCAATCGGTCGCGGGCAATTTCATCCAACACTTTGTCTCCGACGGCACGCTGCCCGAACGCGAGGATCTGGGCAATATGCTGATCCTGCGCCGCCGCGTCACCGATTGGATCGATGCCGAATGGAGCGCAGGCCACAGCACGCGAGAAGAAGCAGGCGGCGCCGGTTCCTGCTTCGGCTACGGGCACGGTTTCTTCGAATGGGAGTTCATCGACGAGGTGCTCCCGCTCCTCGGGCAGGCCAAACGCGTTCGCATCCTCTGCGAAGTGTCCGCTCGCCGCCGCGACACGCCGCAAACCGACAGCCATCGCTACGGCACCTACTTCGAGCTCCTGCTCAACGATCTTCCCGTTCATCGCTCGCTGCTCCCCGATCATCCTCACGATACGCGGGGCGCGTTGAGCTACCTGCGCGGAGGTCGCGGCGCTTACGGCTACTTGATGCGGACCGCGCTCGAGGGAGATCTCCTCGCCCAGGTCGCCGCCACCGCCAGCCGCAATGGCACCATCCGCCTCCGCTGCGCCGTTCCCGCCGCCGCCGCTCCTCATGGCGGACTCACGGTTTACGATTTCGACTGCGGGCGTTACCCCATCTGCCCGACGTTGATGATCGAGTGGGAGCAAACGTAATCTCTGCTCCGCGATCGCGAAACAAAGTTTCCGCCCATTTTCCGCGAAGCAATCCGCCGCGCTCGCCCCATGGGGCAACCCTCCGCCTCTCTCTCCGGCAATTCCCGCAGAACCCGCCGCAGCTCCGCCGGTCTTGCCGGCTGCCATGGTAGACCTTCGTCAATCGCGCTTTGGCGACTTTGTCTCCACCCATCAGTTTCTCTGGTGCACGGGCATCGAGGACACGTTCATCACTGCGCCGCATCCGAAGACGGGCCGCACGCTGGACGAATACGAGCTCACGGGCCACTACCACAACTGGCGCGCCGACATCGACCTCATGGCCGAGCTCGGCGTGCAGGCTGCGCGCTACGGGATTCCATGGCACCGAATCAATCCCCAGCCGGGCGTGTGGGAGTGGGAATGGGCTGACCGCCCGCTCGAATACCTGCTGTCGCGCCGGATCGCGCCCATCGTCGACCTGGTTCACTACGGACTCCCCGCCTGGATCGACGGCGCGTATCTAAATTCCGACTACCCGCGCTTCGTCGCCGAATACGCGCATCGCGTCGCCCAACGTTTCCGCGGCCGCATCCATGCCTACACGCCGCTCAACGAGCCGCGCATCACCGCCTGGTATTGCGGCCGCATCGGTTGGTGGCCGCCTTTCGGCAAAAGCTGGCGCAGGTTCGTCCAAGTGATGTTCGGCGTCTGCCGCGGCATCGTTGAAACCGTCCGCCGCCTCAAGGAGGTCGATCCCGACATTCTCCCCGTTCACGTCGACGCCACCGATCTCTACACCACCCGCGAGCCCTCCCTCGAAGCCGAAGCCCGCCACCGCCAGGAAATCGTTTTCCTCGCGCTCGATCTCATCTCGGGGCGCATCGACCCCGCCCACGCCCTCTACTCGTGGCTCATTCATCACGGGGTGCTCGAAACCGAGCTCGAATGGTTCCGCACCCAGGCTCTTCCGCTGCCTTTCATCGGGCTCAATCTCTACCCGATGTTCACCAACAAGGTCTTCACGCGGACCCTTAACGGCCGGACCCGCTTGAAGATGGAATACGCCACCGGGGATCTCGTCGAATCCCTCGGCGAACTCTATTGGCAACGCTACCGTTCACCGCTGTTCGTTTCCGAAACCGCCGCCACCGGTTCGGTTCGGCGCCGTCACCAATGGATGGATACCTCCATCGGGGGCGTTCGCCGTCTGCGCGAGCAAGGCATTCCTCTCGTCGGCTACACGTGGTGGCCCTTGTTCGCCCTCGTCACCTGGGCCTACCGCCAGGGCAATCACCCACCGGAATACTACTTCAAGCAGATGGGCCTCTGGGATCTCGATCCAAACTATCGTCGCATCCGCACGCCACTCATCGACGCGTTCCGCGCCCACATCGCCACACCTCTTCCGCCCATCGCGTCCTCACCCACCATCACCTCGACGTCCGTCGGTCCCGTAGTCCCGTGGTCCGTAGTCCCGTAGTCCATAGTCCTTTATGTTCCGCAGCTTCTTCTTCGCAGGTTTCGAAGGCGCCACCGGCTACAACGCCCGCGGCGAGTGGTTCGATCAAATCGCAGCCACGCATCACGACCGGCACGCGGACTCCGACTACGCTCGACTCGCCCACGTCGGCATCCGCGCCGCGCGCGAAGCCATCCGCTGGCCGCTCGTCGATTCTCGCGGACGCTACGATTTCAGTTCGGTCCGGCCTTTCGTCGAAGCCAGCCGCCGGCATCGCATCGAGGTAATTTGGGACCTTTTCCACTACGGCTATCCTCGCGACGCCGACATCTTCTCCGACCAATTCGTCCGTCGTTTCTCAGACTACTGTCACGCCGCGGCGCGCTTCATCTGTGCGCATCAGGACACGCCCTGCTATTTCACCCCGATCAACGAACCGTCCTACTTCGCTTGGGCCGCCGGCGAAGTCGGACGCTTCGCACCTCACGCTCACGGCCGCGGACCGGAACTAAAACTCGTTCTCGCGCGCGCCGCCATCGCCGGCATCAACGCCATTCGCGCCGCCGTTCCCACCGCGCGCATCGTCAACGTCGATCCTGTCTGCAACGTCGTCCCGCCCCACGGCCGCCTCGACCTCCTCACCGACACGCATGCGTTCAATCACCACGCCGTCTTCGAAAGTTGGGACATGCTCGCCGGTCGCCTCCATCCGGAACTCGGCGGCAGCCGCGAACACCTCGATATCGTCGGCCTGAACTACTACTGGACCAATCAGTGGGAATTCGGACGCGAGGACACTCCGCTCAGCGACGACGACCCGCGTCGCATTCCTCTCTCTCGCCTCGTTCGCCGGGTCTGGAAACGCTATGGCGGCGACCTCCTCATCACCGAAACCGCGCACGTCCACGAACGCCGCGCCGCCTGGATCAACTACGTCGCCGACGAATGCGAAGCCCTCCTCACCGAGGGCGTGCCGCTGCGCGGCGTCTGCCTTTACCCCATCCTCGGCATGCCCGAATGGCACTGCCGCGACGAGTGGGTCGCCATGGGTCTCTGGGATATCGTTCACGACCACCCCGCGCGGGTCCGAAAACTCTGCGCCCCTGTCTGGGAAGCACTCCGCCAAGCCCAACGCTTGGAACCTCGCTTATCGGCTGCCTTCCGGAACGAAGCGTCAGCGTCTCCCTGATTCGTAAGCCCGATCCTTGTTGCAACCGCGCGAATCGGATAGCCGCAGGGCACAAGCCCATGCTCAAAAAATTCCGAGAATTCGCCCTTCGCGGCAACGTCATCGACCTCGCCGTCGGTGTCATCATCGGCGCAGCTTTCGGCGCCATCGTCACGTCCCTCGTCAACGACGTCATCATGCCGCCCATCGGTCTCGCTGTCGGCAATGTCGATTTCTCTTCACTCCACCTTGTGCTCAAGGACGGCACCCCGCCCCCGCCCTACGCCACTGTCGCCGCCGCGAAAGCCGCGGGCGCTGTCACACTCAACTACGGCACTTTCATCAACACGGTCATCAACTTCACGATCATCGCCGCCGCGGTCTTCCTGCTGATCTCCGGCGTCCAGAAACTCTATCGCAAGGAAGCCGCCAAACCAGCTCCGCCCGCACCGCCGCCGCGCTCCGAAGTGCTCCTCGAGGAGATCCGCGATCTCCTCAAAGATCGCCGCCAACTTCCCCCATTGTAGGGCGGGGTCTCCCGACCCCGCCGCGCCTCGTTCCGCGCGCCGCCGCCCGGCTTACAACATCATAAACGCCACCGCCAGCAGCACCGTCGGCGCAATCGCCCCGAGAAACAGACCTACCGGCGAGACGCCATTCGGGAAGAATTTCTGCAGGATCGCCTGACCCGCCGGATTCGGCGCATTCGCGATCACGGTCAGACCGCCGCCCGTCACGGCGCCGGCGACCACCGCATACTTCAATTCTTCCGTAAACCCAGGCACGAGCGTCGCAAGATACGTGATCGCCGCATTGTCGTTCACCGCCGTGAGCGCAGCCGCCCCGAGGAAGAGCGGCACTTCACCGAGACTCTTCAACACCGGCTCGATCCACCACGCCTGCAACCCGCCATGGATCACGAGGCCCGCCAGGAAGAATCCCACCAGCAACGGCCCTCGCAAATCCACCCGGCTCTGGTGGTGCGCCGTCGCCTGCGCAAAGGCCAGGAAGAAAAGGAAACCACCCACGAAGAGCGCCGGAAAATGCGCCACGAACACCGTCAGCGCCATGAACCCGATCTGCACCGTCGTGATCCACACCGGCACCGGCCCGCGGCCGCGCTCCTTCGAGTCGTCCGCCCCAAATGCCGCCCGCGCCTTGTCGAGCGCCGCGAATTCCTTCCGGAAAATCACATAGTAAAGCAGCGTCGCCGCCACGATTCCGATCAGCGCCTTCCAGCCGAAATGCGTGAACATATACGGCGTGTCCCAGCCCCAGGGCGCCGCGACCATCAACACCGGCGGCGCCGCGAAATGCGTGAAGGTCCCGCCCACCGACACGTTCACGAACAAAAGCCCGATCGTCGCGTAACAGAATTTTGGAGACGGCTTCAGCCGGTAAAACTGCCGCGCCAGCAACAGCGCCCCGATCGTCATCGCCGCAGGCTCCGTGATGAAAGATCCCAGCACCGGCGCGATGATCAAAATCGATAACCACCACGCCGCCGTCGAGCCCTTCCCCAGCGACGCCACCGCCTTCAAGCACTGCTCCGCAAACAGCAGCACCGGCCGGGTCGACGCCAGCGCCATGATCACGACCACGAACATCGGCTCGGTGAAATTCACGCGATGCCCGATGTAGTCGACCACCGTGCCCCAGCCTTTGAACCAGCTGATCGCCCCGATCAACACGACCACCCAGATGCCGAACACCGCCTCCACCTCCCCGAGAAAATGCAGCATCTGCCCTTTGAAACTCACCTCGTCCGGCTGGTCGTCGCCGTCTTGATCGCCCCTCGGTTCGGCGCGCTCTTTCAATTTCTTCGCGTGCGCCTCCTCCACCTCATGCGCCCAGTGCCGAAACTTCGCCGTCAAAAACGTGTGGATGATCGCGCAAAGAAAAATCAGCGACGCCACCAGGTTGAACGGCTCCGCCTCAATCCGCGAACGCAACACCTCCAGCACCCCGCCGCTTTCATCCACGTAGCTCTCGAGCGGACGCGGAAACGGCGGTCCGTCAGCGTCCAGTTCCGCGGCCGCGTTCGCACTCGCGACCCACAGCCCGAAAATCACCCATCCAAGGATAACGAAGCGTGAAAACAATGAACGGCTTAGGCGCATGGCGGCAGGCAAACTTTGCCATCACACTTGGCAAGCTCGACCTCCTATTTTCGCTTTCTGTTTTCCGGTGCAGGCGTGGTGCCCCCACCGCGCATCCGCTATAGCACATTCAATGATGTCATAGCCGTTGGCCGGATCCGAAACCCGATTTGAACCAACGAAGGCACCGAGCACACAGAGGAAGGGCACGGGATCTCTCCGTGCCTCTGTGCCTCTGTGGTTCACCTCAAGGGCTATCGTTTTTTCCGAAAACGCTCTAAAACGTATGCACGACCAGCCCCGACCTGAGCTTCGGCTCAAACCACGTGCTCTTCGGCGGCATGATCTGCCCGGCATCCGCGATATCCATCAACTGCTCGATCGTCACCGGATACATCGAAAACGCGACGCCTCCGTCCGCATCGACGCGCTTCACGAGTTCACCCGTGCCTCGAATCCCGCCGACAAAATCGATGCGCTTGCTCGTGCGCGGATCGTCAATTCCCAGCACGGGCGCCAGCAGTTTGTCCTGCAGCAAACTCACATCGAGCCGCGACACCGGATCCGCATTCGGCTCGGCCTTCAGCTTCAATCCATACCACTTCCCGCCGAGATACATGCTCGCATCGCCCACCGCACTCGGCGTCGGCGCCGCATTCTCCGTCAGCCCGAAACGCGACTTCACTTCCGCCAAAAACGCCTCGGGCGTGCGTCCGTTCAAATCGAATACAATCCGGTTATACGGCAAAATCTTCAGCTCGCTCGCGGGAAACAATACACACAGGAACCAGTTGTAATCCTCCTGGCCCGTATGCTGCGCATTCCGCTCGCGGCGCAGCCGCGCCACCCGCGCCGCGCTCGCCGCGCGATGATGCCCGTCCGCGATATACGTCACCGGCACGCGCCCAAATGCCTCCACCCACTTCGCCGGCTCCGCCACACGCCACAATGTATGACGAATCCCGTCCGGCGCCGTGAAATCATGCACCGGCGCTTCCTGCACCTTCTGGTTCACCAGCGCCGTCACCGACGCCTCATCGCGATACGTCAAAAACACCGGCCCGGTGTTCGCGCTCAGCGTGTCGATCAACTTCGTGCGGTCATCCTCTTTGTCCTTCCGCGTCTTCTCATGCTTCTTGATCAGCTCCGCGTCGTAATCCTCCACATTGCACAACGCCACCAGCCCGCGTTGCACATGCGGCCCCATCTGCTGCTGGTAAACATACACGCTCGCTCCCGCCTCCCGCACCAGCACGCCGTCGCTCTGCAACTTCTCGAAATTCTTCCGCGCCGTCGCGTAAACGATTTCTGAATACGGATCGGTGCCCCGCGGCAGCCCGATCTCCGCCCGATCCACGCGCAGCAAGCTATGCGGCTTCCCCTCCGCCAGCGCCGCCGCTTCCGCCGTGTTGACGACGTCATAAGGCACGCACGCCACTTCAGGCGCGAGCGCAGGTTGCGGAACGAGACCTTGGAAAGCACGAATACGCATGGGAAAAAAGGAGGTTGAGGATTGTCCGCTCACTACACGGAAGACACGGAAAAAATCCCCAACCCGCGTCATCCGCAAACTTCCCACCCGCCACGCCCGCCTCCACCCACGAAAAAGCCCTCCGTTTCCGGAGGGCTTTTGAAATGAGTGTCGTTTCTCTTCGCTTCAACTCGGACTTACTTCCGACCGCGCTTGAACTTCGAGGTGAACTTCTCGACGCGACCCGCCGTGTCGACGAGACGCTTTTCACCCGTGTAGGCCGGATGCGAATCCGACGTCACGTCGCGCACGACCACGAAATAGTCCACGCCGTCGATCGATTCCTTGCGGGCCGACTTCATCGTGGACTTGGTGAGAAAACGACGGCCGGTTCCGATATCGAGGAAGCAGACGTTGTTGAGAGTGGGATGGCCTTCGGCTTTCATGGCTCGTCAGTAATGGTTAGCCTTGGCGCGCCTTGTAGCGCGGCTCGACTTTATTGATCACGTAGATCTTGCCCTTGCGGCGCACCACCTGGCAGGCCGGGTGACGCTTCTTCGCCGATTTGATGGAGGAAACGACTTTCATAAAAGAGCTGAAAACAGAGATCGCTCTTCCCCCTGTCAACCCCCGTTTCGCCGCATTCAATGTAGGGCGGGGTCTCCTGCCCCCGCCGTCTTCAATTCAAACTCGTATCCTCCGGCTCACCCGCCAGCAACCGCCACTCCTGCCCCATTCCTCCCAACACTTCCCGCCACATCGCATCGCCGGGCGCATGCGCCAACAACCCCTCGGGCACATCCGTCACAATCCACGTATTCTGACGCAGTTCCCCCTCCAACTGCCCGCCCGACCATCCGGAATAACCCAAAAACGCCCGCAGCTGCGTCCCGTCTTCCGTCGCCAGCTGCATCGCTCGATCCGGCTCCACACCAAAATGCAGCCGAAATCCATCCGGCTGCGGCTGCCACGCCACCAGCAACAACTGCTCCGTCTGCACCGGCCCGCCCGTGAAAATCGGCACGCCCGCCAGCGCCCCCAACGCAAAATCCCCGCTCAACTCCCCCAACCGCTTCTTCAACGGCCGGTTCAACACCACGCCCATCGCGCCATCGCCGTTGTGCACCGACATCAAGATCACCGTCCGCCGAAAATTCGGATCCTTCAGCGCCGGATGCGCCAGCAACAGCGAACCCGCCAAACTCTCCTTCTGGACATCACGTCGTTCGCGCATGGCTGATGGGAGCGCTATCCCTACTGCCGCCCGACGCTTCCGTCAAAATCACAGCTGCAAAATCTTTATCCCCGCATCCGCCATCATCGGCGCCACCAACGGATCATTGTTGTAATCCTGCCGATACCGAATCTCCGCAATCCCCGCCGCCGCCAGGATCTTCACGCAGTTGATGCACGGATAATGCGTCACATACGCCACGCAGCCTTCCACCGAACTCCCGCGCCGCGCCGCGTCCGCAATCGCATTCTGCTCCGCATGCACCGTCGCCTGCTCGCGCCCGTCGCGCAGCCGCGACACATGCGGCGTCCCCGGCAAAAACCCATTATAACCCGCCGCCACGATCCGGTTCTTCCGATCGCCTCCCGTCACAATCACGCACCCGACGTGCAATCGCTCGCAATTCGACCGCGTCGACAACAACACCGCCGTCGCCATGAAATACTCGTCCCACGAGGGACGATGCGGAAACTTCTCCGCCGCCTGCGCGATCAAATCCACCGGACCCGGAATCTCGTTCATCGAAGTCCGCCGACCGTGAACTTCCCCACCCGCGCGCGCAACCTTCGTCTCATTCGGCACACTGTAATCGCAGTTTCCGCCCCGTCCGTCTCATGCCGCGCACGATCCAGCCCGAATTGCTCGACTCGCTTCCGCCGGATCACCCCGACGCGCTGCACAACCGCCGCGATCTCCGCCTCACCAATCGCGTCATGGGCAACCACCGCTGGATCGCGAAAACCCTTCCTTCCCTCGTCCGCCCCTCCGATCGCGTCCTCGAGCTCGGCGCCGGCACCGGCGAACTCGCCACGCTCCTCGAATCGCGCGGCATCGCCGTCGACGCCGTCGATCTCTGGCCGCGCCCCACAACGTTCCACCCCGCGCGCCGCTGGCATCAAGCCGACCTCCGCACGTTTCCCGGTTACAACGACTACACGGTCTTCGTCGCCAATCTGATTCTCCATCAGTTCAACGACACCGAGCTCGCCCAACTCGGCGCCGCGCTCGCTCCTTCCGCCCGCGTCATTGTCGCTTGCGAACCCGCTCGCAGCCGCAGTTCGCAATTTCTCTATCGCACGTTCGCCCCGCTTTTCGGCGCCAATCGCGTCAGTCTCCACGACGCTCACGTGAGCATCGATGCCGGTTTCCGCCACGACGAGCTTCCCCGCGCCATCGGCCTCGATCCCACCCGCTGGCAAATCCGCTGCGGCCCCGCCCCCATCGGCGCCTACCACCTCGTGGCCGTCCGCCGCCCATGAAAGCCCGCCGCCCCATCGAAATCGTCGGCGGCGGTCTCGCCGGTCTGAGTCTCGGGGTCGCCCTCCGTCGCGCCGGTATCGAGGTCACGCTTTTCGAAGCCGGCGATTACCCCCGTCATCGCGTCTGCGGCGAATTCATCGCCGGTCTTCCCGCGCAAACTCGCACGCGTCTCCAACTCGATCCTTTTCTCGCCAACGCCTCGCTCAACCACGAGGTCGCCTGGTTTTCCCGCTCTTCCCTCTCGCGTATCCAAAAACTCCCTTCACCCGCCTTCGGGCTGAGCCGCCACACGCTCGATCACCGCCTGGCCGACGCCTTTGTTTCCGCCGGCGGAAAACTGATTACCCGCACACGCGTTTCCGCTTCCGCCGACGCTCCCGGCCGCGTTTTCGCCACCGGCCGCCGCCGTTCCGCCACTCCTTGGATCGGCCTCAAACTCCACGCGCACGATCTCCCGCTCACGCGCGATCTCGAGGTTCATCTCGGCGATCACGGCTACGTCGGACTCGCCCGCATCGAAAACAATCGGGTCAACATCTGCGGTCTTTTCCGCCGGCGCCCGCTCCGCGCCACCGGTGCCGCACTTCTCCTCGCCTATCTCGACGCCACTCATCTTTCCTCGCTCGCCGAACGTCTCTCTCACGCCTCACTCGATTCCACGTCATTCTCCGCCGTCGCCGCCATCGATTTCGACCGACACGTTTCGCGCACCGACGACGTTCGCCTCGGCGACGCCTGCGCCATGATCGCCCCGTTCACCGGCCACGGCATGGCCATGGCTTTCCAAAGCGCCGAACTCGCCCTCGACCCTCTGCTCGCCTACGCCCGCCGCGAATCCTCCTGGCCCGACACCCGCCGCGAAATCCATCTCGCATTGCGCCGCCGGTTTTCGCTCCGCCTCGCATCCGCGCGAGCACTACACCCGTTCCTCCTGCGTCCGTCCCACCAACGTTGTCTCTCCCTCCTCAATCGCGCACGCCTCCTTCCGCTCCGCCCGCTCTACGCCGCCCTCCACTGAATGTTTCTCCACGCCCTCACCACCGCCGTCCCGCCCGCCTCCTTTACGCCCGCCGATTGCTGGTCGCTCGCCCAACTTTCCCCCGTGCGCGACCGCCTCAGCCGCAAATCGCACTTCATCCTGCGCACCATCCTCCACGGCGATCACGGCATCGCCAAACGCCACTTCGCCACGTCCGATCTCGAACACGTTTTCGATCTTTCACCCGACGAGCTCAACACCCGCTTCCGCCTCGAAGCGCCCGCGCTCGCCCGCCGCGCCCTCACTTCCGCCCTCGACCAACTTCAACTCCTCCCCGCCGACCTCGACGCGCTCCTCATCTGCACCTGCACCGGTTATCTCTGCCCCGGTCTCACGAGCTACGTCGCCGAACAACTCGGTCTCCGCTCCAACGCCCTTCTCCAGGACCTCGTCGGCCTCGGTTGCGGCGCCGCCATTCCCTTGCTGCGAAGCGCCAGCCACGTCCTCGCCGCCCATCCCCACGCCACCGTTGCCTGCATCGCCGTCGAAATCTGCTCCGCCGCGTTCTACCTCGACGACGATCCCGGCGTGCTCATCAGCGCCTGCCTTTTTTCCGACGGCGCCGCCGCCTCGATCTGGCGCGCAACACCTCCCGCGCACGCCCTTCCTCTCCGCGCTTTCGATTTCGACACCCATCACGTCCCCGCCGAGCGCGACAAACTTCGCTTCGAGCAACGCAACGGAAAACTCCGCAACCTGCTCCACCGTTCCGTCCCCGAACTCGCTTCCGCCGCCGTCCACGAACTCTGGTCCCGCCGCGGACCTCGCGCCGTCTCGCGCGTCATCGCCCACACCGGCGGCCGCGATGTCCTCGACGCCCTCGCACCCGTCGTCGCCCCGCACTCGCTCCACGCCAGCCGCGAGGTCCTCCGCGACTACGGCAACATGAGCAGCCCGTCCGTTCTCTTCGCGCTCGATCGCGCGCTCCGCGAGGAACCGCCCAACGGCTCCGGCGACTTCTGGCTCGTCTCCTTCGGCGCCGGCTTCAGCGCCCACAGCTGCCGCCTCGCCAGCACGTAAATCTTGCTCGTGCTCGTAATCGTGCTCGTGCTCGATTGCCGTTCGATCACGAGCACGAGCACGTTCCGTCCCATGCCCAAACTCCAAGACCTCGTCACTTACGCCGACCGCCTCACGCGCCGCTCCGCCTTCGAAGACGCTCCCGGCGCGCGCAACGGTCTCCAAGTCGCCAATCGCGGCACCGTCTCGAAAATCGGCGCCGCCGTCGACGCCGGTCTCGTCCCGTTCCAACGCGCCGTCGAAGCCGGCGTCGATTTTCTCATCGTCCATCACGGCATGTTCTGGGACATGCCCCGCCCGATCACCGGCCCCGCCTACGACCGCCTCTCCACGCTCATTACGAGCAATTGCGCGCTCTACTCCAATCACCTTCCGCTCGATTCCCACCCGCGCATCGGCAACAACGCCCTTCTCGCCCGCCAACTCGGCCTCACCGCCACGCGCGGTTTTCTCCCCAACGCCGGCGGCGACATCGGCCGCATCGCTCCCTCCGGCCGTCTCAACCGCACCGCTCTCCGCGCCAAACTCGAGAAACTCTACCCCCGCGTCATCGCCATCGAATACGGCTCGCCCAACCCGCGCGAAATCGCCTTCTGCAGCGGCAGTGGCAACAGCGCCGTGCCCGTCCTTCGTGATGCCGCCGTGGATACACTCGTCACCGGCGAGCTTCGCGAAGAATGGTTCAACCGCGCCCAGGAGGAAAAACTCAACCTCTACCTCTGCGGCCACTACGCCACCGAGGTCCACGCCGTCCAAGCCCTCGCCGCCGCCGTCGCGAAAAAGTTCAACCTCCCCTGGGAATTCATCGCCACCGACAACCCGCTGTAGCCCCCGATCCCCGGAATTGTCCTCCAACGTCTCCTTGTCATTGAGCGAAGCGAAAAATCCAGGGCGACCCTCGTCAGCGCGGCGACCGCTTCACGATTCGCTTGGCAACTCACCGCAATTCGCGTGCAGTCCCCGCAGCTCCCCTCGATGAAACGTCTCGCCATCCTCAACGGCCCCAATCTCGACCGCCTCGGCAAACGCGAGCCCGAGATCTACGGGCGCGCCACCCTCGCCGACCTCGAGCAAGCACTCCGCGCCGAGTTCTCCTCCGCCGCGCAACTCGAGTTCTTCCAATCGAATCACGAGGGCGCCCTCATCGACAAAATCGCCGCGCTCGCCGAAGCGAAATTCGACGGCCTCGTCCTCAATGGCGCCGCCTTCACGCACACGAGCGTCGCACTCCGCGACGCCCTCGCCGGCTCCGGCCTGCGCTGCGTCGAGGTCCACATTTCCAACATCTACAAGCGCGAGGAATTCCGCCACGTCTCCCTCACCGCGCCCGTCTGCATCGCCGTCATCACCGGGCTCGGCCTCGAAGGTTATCACGCCGCCGTTCGTTTCCTGCTGAAATCGTGATGCCGGTCGATTCGTCCCCGCGCAACGAGGGGCCGTCGTTCGCGCCCGCTCCCGAAGGCCACGCCTGGATCGTCTGCCACACCAAACCGCGCTGCGAAAAAAAATTCGCCGCGCTCATGGGCGCCGAGCGCATGCCGCACTACCTGCCCGTCGTTTCGAGCGTGCGTAAATACCAGTCGCAAACGAAGCGTTTCACCAAGCCGCTCTTCGCCGGCTATGTCTTCGCCTGCGTGCCCGACGACCGCAAAGCCCGCATCTACCAGCAGGACCTTCTCGCCCGCGCCATCCCCATCGACGACGAAGCGCGCTTCCTCCGTCAGCTCGAAGACGTGAAACTCATCGTCGCTTCCGGCTACGAGCTATCCGTCATGCCGCTTCTTTCCCGCGGCCGGCGCGTGAAAATCGTTGGCGGCCCGCTGCATGGCCTCGAGGGTTTCGTCGACGATCCATCGAACCCCCGCGGAATCGTGCTGTCCGTTGACGTGCTCCGCCAAGGCCTCCTTGTCCGAGTCCCCGCCGAGAGCTTGGAAGCTCTTCCCTAGCGTGGTGTTCTAGAGATCAGTTCCGTAATCCATTCCGTCACTCTCAGCGTAGCGAAGATTACTTCCATGCGTCCGCCCCGCGTCGCCGCACCCCACGGTCGTCCGTTCCCGCGCCCCGCTAAAACCTTCCCGCGCTTCATGCCCGCCCTTCGTCACCGTTTACTGCCCGTCCTCGCCGTCACCTTCTTGAGCATCGCCTCGGCCGCGCCGCTTTGCGCCGCGACTCTGCCTCCGCAGGAAGAGCCCGCGCCACGCACCGGCGAAGACGCCGATCCTTCCCCCGCCGCCCGCGTGCTCGCCATGCCGCGCGAAGCGTTCGACTCCTCCCGTCGCGCCCTCGCGAGCTTCATCGATAACCTGCCCGAACTCCCCGACCTCGGCCTCCCGAACTTCGATCGTTCCGGCGATTTCCGTCTCTATCTTCGTCCCCGCTTCGGCGATCTGCGCGACGAGGATTATTTTCGCATGCTCGTCGGCGCGCGCGTGAAGGTCAGCGAGCGGCTCGAGAGCAGCGCGGAGATTGGCACTTACGTCACCAACGGCCTCCGCGACTACGCCGGCAACGGCCTCTACCAATTCCGCAGCGGCCTCAAATACGAGTTGGCCACGTCTCCCGACGAGGGTTGGTCCTTCGGCCTCGATTGGGTCACGCCCGTCAGCCGCCCTCCACTCAACATCACCGACGGTCTTCGCCACACGCTGCCTTACGTCACCTACACGCGCACGCTTTCCCCCAAACACTCTCTCGTCGGCTTCGTCACTCTCGGCGCCGACTTCATCGATCACACCAGCCTCCCCGAATACCTCGCCGAAAACCAACTTCGCGCGAACAACCTGATTCTCACCCTCGGCATCGCCCGCGAATGGCGCCGGATGCACGTCATCATTCGCGTCTTCGACGCCAACACCGCTCCGCTCAGCGGCGAATCCGAAAACGTCTTCGGCATCCGTCCCAGCCTGGGCGTGCCCATTCTCCGTCGCCCCGACGGCTCTCCGCGCGCCACCGTCACTTTCGAAACCCGCGCCGTCTGGGGCCCCGACGGTTTCGAAACCGGACTCAACACCCGCGTCCGCTTCGACCTCCGCTACCGCCGCGGCCGGGAGTGATAGGCGGATGGAGACGCGGTGCCCTCACCGCGCATTTCCCCTCACCCCCACGTGACCCACGCGATCTTCGCCGCGTGCATCGTCGCGCACGCCGCCAGCGCCGCCACGACGTCGTCCATCACCACGCCCCACCCCGCCGGCAGATCCTGCAGCCGTTTTATCCCAAACGGCTTCAGGATATCGAACAGCCGAAACAGCCCCAGCCCGATCAACAACAACGCCCATTGCGGCACCACGCCCATCAACGCCGGCCAACCGAGGAAACACAGGGGCATCGCCACAAATTCATCCAGGATCACCTGACCCGGATCGCGCTTCCCCAAGCGAAACTCCGCCTCCCCGCATAACGCCACCGCCACATACACGCCGACCGCGCTGAAAATCACCGCACCCACCGGCCCGAGGGGATGGAAGAACACCGTGAAATAAAGCAGCCCCGCGACCGAGCCCCACGTTCCCGGCGCCGGCAACTTCCGCCCCACCGGCCCCAACGTCGCACACGTCAGCACCGTTTTCGTCGGCAAAAACCTCGGCCAGATCGGCTGCCTCCAACGCATCGTCTCAACTCATCACCACGTGACCGTGCCGCCGGAAATACGTCGCACCCGAGGTGATCGTCAGCACCGCCGACAGCGCATACAACCCGATGCCTATCCAGTTTACGGATACAACCCACCAGGCTTGGTCCCCCTGAAACAGCTCCGCGAAATCCCGCCCGAACATCCGCGACCCCAACAGCCAGCCGATCGCGTTGAGCTGGATGAACGTCTTGATTTTCCCGCCCGCATCCGCCTCGACCACGATCCCTTTCGCCGCCGCCGCCATCCGCAATCCGGACACCACAAACTCGCGGCCCAAAATGCACAACAGCGCCATCATCGCCTCGATCTGGTGCCCCATGAAATAATTGCCATTCACCAGCGCGATCATCACCCCGAGCACCATCACCTTGTCGATGACCGCATCCATGAACCGCCCGAAATTCGACACCTGACCGCTCTCGCGCGCCAGTTTCCCATCGAGCCAGTCCGTCAGCGCCGCCGCGATGAACAGCCAGAACGCCAGCGTCGCCGCCCACTGAAATTCGGCATACATCAACGCCACGATGACGAACATCGCCGGCAGGCGGGAGAAGGTCAGGATGTTCGGTAGGTTCATGCGAAGCGAAGACCCGCCAACCACACGCCAATCCGCGCCGATGGCAATAGCAGACACCCCGCCCCTCGTTCCGTTGTAGGGCGGGGTCTCCCGCCCCCCACTCCACCGCACAATCCCTGCATCAGCGCTGCCATTGGCAGTAAAACGCTCCGCGACATCGCCCGCTCAAAAACCGCATCGCCTCCTCACTCTCCTTCCCCTTTCCTCCCGCCACATCATGCGCCACTGCCTCTACCCTGGCACGTTCGACCCCATCACCTACGGGCACCTCGACGTGCTCGCCCGCGCCGCCAAGCTCTTCGACCGCGTCACCGTCTCGATCGCCGAAAACGCCGGCAAAGGCCCGCTCTTCTCCGCCGCCGAGCGCATGGAGCTCATCAAGCCCAACGTCGCCCACCTGCCCAACGTCAGCGTCACGTCCTTCTCCAATCTGCTCGTCGAATTCGCCGTTTCCCAAAACGCCATCGCCGTCATCCGCGGCCTCCGCGCGTTCTCCGACTTCGAATTCGAGTTCAACATGGCGCTCATGAACCGCCACCTCGAGCCCCGCATCGAAACGATCTTCGTGATGCCCAACGAGCAGTTCAGCTACACCAGCTCCTCGCTCGTAAAACAGGTCGCCAAATTCGGCGGCGACGTCACCCACTTCGTCCCCCCCAACGTCGCCGACGCCCTCAAAGCCGCCTACGCCCGCTAAGCCGTTTGCATCAGACCAGCAGCCACCTCAGCGCGCACCCGTCAGCAGCCGCGCCCGTTCGTATCGACTCCTGGTTCGCAAAAAATCCGCCGCCCCCAACTCGCCGACGGCGTCAAAGCAGGTGAGTGTATCCACTTTGCCCTGACGCCGCCCCGCCCCGCTCAGAGCGACTTCCGCAACGCCCGCGGCACGTCCGCCCCCGCGCCGGTGCCCTCGTCACGATCGAGCGCCGCGAGAAACTCGATCAAGTCCCGCAGCTCCGTCTTCGTCAGGACCACACCGTAAATTTCCGGCATCGACGAGGGCGCGCTTTCCCGCGTCGCGATCTCCGCTTTCTTCACTTCCGTGACTTTCCCGTCCGCGTCGCGCAACCGCAGGCTCGTGGCCGTTTCTTCCGCCACCGTTCCGCCCACGACACCACCCGACTTCAACGTCACAACGACGCTGTCGTAACCGGGCGCGATCGTCGCATTCGGCTTCACCACCGCCTCCAACAACTGCTCGCGCGTCATCTGCTTGCCCACCGACCCCAACGGCGGACCGGCATCGCCACCGCCACCACCGGCCGTATGGCAACGCACGCACGCCATCACCGGCTGCCCCCAGAAAATCCGCGCGCCCGCCCGCGCATTGCCACCTTCCAACGCCACCCGGTAAGGCGCCAGCGGATCGGTGCTGCTCTCCAGCGCCGCTTCGCGTTTCTCGAGCGCACGTTTGATCTCCGCATTTTCACGCTTCGCAGCCACGTCGAGGAGTTCGAGCTGCGCCGCCGCCGGAATCTTTCCCTGCTCCAGCTTCGCCAACTGCTCCTTCAACAATCGGTCCGTCGAAGGATGAGTCGAAGACGCGAGCGCCTTGTAAGCCGCCTTCTGCTCCTCTCCGTTTCCTTCCTTCACCAACCGCTCGAGCAAGGGCGCCGCCGTCTCCGGCGAAATCCGCGCCGCCACCGGCAGCGCCGCCAGCCGCAACGCCGGCGCATCCGACTCGCCGGCGAGCTTCACCAGATCGGCCACCCGCGGATCCTTCAACTCGTCCAACGCATTCAACGCCGCCGCGCGCGCCTCTCCCGTCTGCGTCGAATCGCGCACCACCGCCACCAGCGTATCCGCCGCGCCACGACCTTCCAGCGCCTTCACCGTCGCCAAGGCCGCCAGTTGCACTTCCTCCGGCGATCCCGCCGCAAACAATGCCGGCATCGCTTGCTCGATCGCCTGACGCGCCGCCGCGACGTCACGCACGTTCGTCTCCAGCGGCCGGAAAACGCCCGCCACGCGATCCCGCGCCGGGGGCTCGGGCCAAAGCGCCAGCTGCGCCAGCGCTTCCGCCCGCAACTTCGGCGATCCTCCGTTCCGCGCCGCATAACTCGCCAGCGCCTTCGCCTGCTCCGGCTGCCCCAAACGGAAATTCGCGTTGATCGCCCGCAACATCGTCGGCTCATCCGCCACCGGATTCGCCAACACCGCCGCCAGCTCCGCCATCGCGCCGTTGATCGGTGCATCGTTGATCGCAATCGCCGCCTCGCGCACAATCCGCCGATCCGCATCGCGAAGGAAGAGCGCGATCTCCGGCCGGCCCAGCCGGCGCAGCGTCAGCAACACGCCCATCCGCACCGCGCGCGAATCCGAACGCGCCGCCGCCACGAGCGCCGGCAAATTATTCGAACCGGCCAGCCCCATCACGGCCGCATGCCGCAGATATTCGTCTTCATCATTGTTCTCCTTCAACAACGCGAGCAACGGCTCCGTCGCCTCCGGCCGCTTCAACTTGCCCAGGCTCTGCGCCGCAAAAAACCGCACGCGCGCGCTCTCATCCTGCAACCGCGCAACGAGCTCCTCGAACGCCTCCGCCACGTGATGATCGCCCAGCAGTTTCGCCGCTTGCGCCCGCACTTCCGCATCGCGATCCGCAAGCAGCGGTTTGATTTCGTCGATCGCCTGCCGGTGCTTCGTCGCCAGCTGCCCCAAGCCCCACGTCGCATGCCAGCGCGCATACTCGACGTCACCGCCTTGCTTCAACACCTGCACGAATCGCGCGATGCTTTCCGCTCCGCGTTCCGCCAACGTGAACTGCGCCTCGAGCCGCACGCGCCAGTCGGCATGCCCCAGCAGCCGCGCCAGTTCGTCGGCCGATTTCCGCGTAAAATCCGACGCGATGATCTGCTTCGTCTCGCGCACGAGGGGATCGCTCACCCGCTCCGGATCCGCGATCGTGTAGATCCGCCCACGCTTCGACTTCGGCCAGCCTTCCGCCCAATCCGAATAATACACGCGTCCATCCGGCCCGAAACGCACGTCCGTCGGCAGCGCCGACGTCAGAAACGGCTTTGCGTCCGCGATCTCATACGACGCCCCTTTCGGCTTCAGGCGATAATCGTAGATGCCGCTGCTCGAGATGCTGCCTTTGAAATGCGTGATTAAAATCGCGCCCTTGAACGACGGGTTCAAACCCGTGCCGGGATAATACGCCACGCCGGACGGGCCGTCTTCAATGTTACAAATCGGCGCCAGCATGTAGCTGGGCTGCTCCGGATTCCGCGGATGCCACATCTTCTCGCTGTTCCACGGTCCCGCATCTCCGAGCGGCGCAAACTGCCAGCCAATCGTCCAACCGCTGTCGCCGCCTTCCACGATGTGCACCAGTCGCTCCTCGTCGCCCTGGTCGGAGTCGTTGTCTCCCGTGAACAAATCGCCGTTCTCCGTAAACAGAAGGCTCTGCGGATTTCGCATGCCCGTCGCAAACAGCTCCAGTTGCGTGCCATCCGGGTTCATCCGAAACACCGAGCCCGTATCCGGAACCTCGATTCGGCCGCCTTCCTTCGTGGGCACGCTCGCGCCGCGATCGCCGACGCTGAAATAAATTTTCCCATCCGGACCAAACGTGAGCCCGTGCAGGTCGTGCCCGGTGTAATTGAAACGCACGCCATACCCGCGCGAAATTTCCGTCCGCGTCTCCGCCTTCTCCGCGCCCGTGAATTTCCACACGCTCGGAATATTCGTAAACCACACGTCTCCGCGGCGGATCATCACACCCGACGCAATGCCATCCAGCGGCGAATTGAATCCGCCCGCATAAATCGTCGAGAAGTCCGCCTTCCCGTCACCATCCCGATCCTCGACCAGCCGCAACAACTCCGACTCGATCGACAACTCCTTTTCTCCCGCTTCCCCAAACGCCTTCCGGATCAACGCCGAACGATCTTCGATCGTCCGCGCCGCCAGATCGTCTTCCAGCATCCAAAGGTAATCGCGGATATCCAACACGCTCGTGCGATACCGATACGTCTCCGCCACAAACACGCGTCCGCGCTCGTCGATGTTGAACGCCACCGGATTCGCCAGCATCGGCTCCGCCGCCCACAACGACGCCCGCAAACCGGGCGCCAGCTTCATGCGCTCGAGCGCCTGCTGACCTTCATTCGACGCCGGCGCCACCTCGGGCTCCGCCACCCGCGTCCCCATCTCCTTGATCACCCCTACGCCTTCGTCAGCGCCGGGTTGCAATTCCGCGGCGCGCACGCTCGCAGAAAAAACCGAACAGCTGGCGACCAGCGCCAGCACTCGCAAGGGCAAGGGAAACGACATGGGGGAATGTGACCGTAGCAAGACGCGCCACTCGCGCAAGGGTCGCAACATGCGACCTATTTCCCCGCGCTTTCGCTTCTTTGCTGCAACAGCGCTCCTAGAGCCGCTCCAAAGGGCTACAGCGATAGCTTCGTCAGATCCACTAAGGTCTTCGACTCGACCGGCTTTCCCTTCTCCAGCGCCGGCTTGAACCACACTCGCTTTACCGCCCGGGCAAAGAATGCGTCGGTCGCTTCCTTCGAATACTCTTCGTCCTCGAAGACTCGGGTAACCAGGCCGTCTTTCGAAACATTTACATAATAGACCTGCTGCCCATCTCCGCCACGCAGCCGAGTCCGCAGCTCAGGGTCCACAGTCACCATCACCGGAACCGCAGGCACCGTTTTGCCTTTGTTCGCACCGATGTGCTCGATCACCAAATACTGAAACGCCTCCTCGCGCGTCAGATCCACACGCTTGGACGACACATTCGTCGCCACTTCGCGCCCGTGCTCGTAAATGTGCACGTCGACTTTTTCCAACTCGTAACCCACCGGCAGCCCGCCTTCGTGGATGTGAATCGTCCGCGGCGTTTCGTCCACCTCGCCCAGTTCCTTCGCATAGATCCAATTCCGTTTCATCCCCTCCTTGGCGCCTCTCTCCCTGATCAAAGCCACCGCCACCAAATAAGGATTCTTCAGCGGTCTGGCCGACGATAGCTCGAACGAGATTTCGATCGCATCGAAGTTCTCCTCAGCTTCGGCGGCATCCGCGACGCCGATGTGAGTTTCCCGGATAACCGCCTGCCCCTGTGACAAGTAGTTCATACTTCTCCCATAGGTCTCCATCGCCTCGTTGAGCGCATCTTTCGCCTCGTCGCTCGGCACGCCCCCCGCCTTCCCCGCGTTCTCCGAGGCGATCTGGAATTGCAGCGCCTCGTTCCCCATTCGGATATTTTCGATCATCGCCAAGTCGGTCATGTAGGCCGACGCTTTCCCCTGACTCTTGACCGCCTGCATCAAAGGATGATTGCCACTCGTATACGAACGCTCGCTCTTCAGGTTCGCGAGCGTCGCACTCGTGTCGGCCAGCTTCAGTGATTTCTCGACCCGTAGATTGAGCCGCCGCCGCTCCGTCGGAATAAACTCCGGCCGCCCGTCCAGCGTGATCACCCACGAACTGCGCGAAACTTCGCGCACGCGATGGAAAACACTCCCCACCTCCACCGCGACGTCTGTGCCCATGAACAAACTGTGCGTCTTCTTCGGCGCACTCTCCGTTGGTCCCCCCACCGGCTCCGCGAGCAACGTCTCGCCACTCGCCGCCACGACAGCAGCCATCGCAATGATTTGGGTTATCGTCTTCATCGTCCCTTTTTCCTTTCCATTCTTCTGTTTCCCCGGCCCAGCTCCCTTACAGGAACTTCGTTACGTCCACCGACGTTTTAGCGTCCACCGGGTTTCCATTGTCCAACGCCGGTTTGAACCAAATGCGCTTCACGGTTTGCGCGAAAAATCCGTCTCCGACCGGTTTCGAATACGCGTCGTCTTCGAACACCTCCGTCACCTTTCCATCCTTCGATACGCTCACGTAATACACCTGCTGCCCCTCGCCGTCGCGCAGCCGCTGCCTCAACTCCGGCGTCACCGTCGCCATCACCGGCATCGCCGGCAGCGTCTTCCCTTTGTTGTTCCCGATGTGCTCGATGACGATGTATTGGAACGCTTCCTCTCGCGTCAGCTCCACTCGCTTCGGCGACACGTTCGTCGCGACTTCCCGCCCTTGGTCGTAGATGTGCACGTCCACCTTATCGAGTTCGAAGCCCCGCGGCAGCCCGCCGCGTCGAATGCTTACCGGCCGCGGGGTCTCGTCCACGTAGTCCAGCATCTGCGCATAAATCCAATTCCGCATCGTGCTCGGCGGCGCTCCTTTCTCCCGAAACTGCGCCACCACGATCAGGTAAGCGTTCGGCAGCGGCTTCGGCGCCGAGATCTCGAATTCCACCGAGATCGCGTCGAACAACTCCTTCTTCAACTGCTCCTCCGCGATTGCTTGATTGAACTGCGCCGTCGTCATCTGGCCATGCGCCACGTTCGCCATCGCGTCTAGATTCGCTGTCGCTTTCGCCGGATCCGGCGGCGGCACTGTCGGTGTCGCATCCTTGGCCAGCGTCGCCCAAGCGACCCGATCCACCTCCCGCTGAAGCTCGCGTTCCGCCACCATCTGCTGCTCCGTCGTGAACGCCTGCAGGTGCAACTGCGTCCTCATCGCCTGCGTCTTCGGATCGCTCCCCGGAGTGTAAGTCCGCTCCGCCTTCAAGTTCGCCAGCGTCGCCGTTGCTTCTGTCAACTTCAGCGACTGCTCCACCTTGAGGTTCAGCGCGTGCTTGTTGGCCGGGATGAACTCCGGTCGGCCATTGACGTTCACCACCCACGAACTGCCCGAAACCTCCCGCACGCGCCGAAACAGCTTCTCATGCTCCACCGCAATATCGACGCCCATGAAGAGCGTGTGCGTTTTGGCCGAACTCCCCGCCACGCCCTCAGCAGCAGGCGCAGAACTCGACCCGCCGTAGAGCCCGGCGGACAACGTAACCACAGCAACAAAACGCGAGACGTATGTCATGATCTGCTCTCCTTTCCATCCGGCCTCCCTCACATCAGAAATCTGGTGATATCGAGCGGTGTCTTCGACTCCACCGGCTTCCCATTCTCCAACGCCGGCTTGAACCAAATGCGCTTCACCACGTCTCCAAAAAATGGATCCGCGATCCGCTTCGAATACCCCTCATCCTCGAACGCATCCGTCACCAGCCCGTCTTTCGAAACGCTCACATAATACACTTGCTGCCCCTGACCTTCGCGCAGCCGTGTCCTCACTTCGGGAGTCAACGTCGCCATCACCGGCATCGCCGGCAACGTCTTCCCTTTGTTGTTCCCGATGTGTTCGATCACGATGTATTGAAACGCTTCCTCCCGCGTCAGCTCGACGCGCTTGGGCGATACATTCGTCGCAACTTCGCGCCCTTGGTCGTAGATGTGCACGTTTACCTTATCGAGTTCGTAGCCCGCTGGCAGCCCGCCGCGTCGAATGCTTACCGGCCGCGGGGTCTCGTCCACGTAGTCCAGCATCTGCGCATAAATCCAATTTCGCGCCGCGCTCGCCGGCGCTCCTTCCTCCCGGAACTGCGCCACCACGATCATGTAGGCATTCGGCAGCGCCTTCGGCGCCGAAATCTCGAACTCCACCGAAATCGCATCGAACAACTCCTTCTTCAACTGCTCGTCGGCGATCGCTTGGTTGAACTGCTGCGTCGTCATCTGGCTGTTCGCAAAGTCCGACGCCTTCGCCAGATCCTGCATCGCTTGCGCCGGATCGACTGGCTGCCCGACTTGGGGATTTCGACCATCGACCTGCGTCGCCCAGGCCGCCGAATCCAGCGCCCGCTGCAGCGTCCGCTCCGCCACCATCTGCTGCTCGGTGGTGAACGCCTGCAGATGCAGCTGCGTCCGCAGCGACTGCATCCTCGGATCGTTGCGCGGCAGATAGGTCCGCTCCGACTTCAAGTTCGCCAACGTCGCCGTGGTCTCCGTCAACTTCAACGACTGCTCGATCTTCAAGTTCAACGCCTGCTTGTTCGCAGGAATGAACTCGGGCCGCCCGCCCACATTCACGACCCACGAACTTCCCGAAACTTCCCGCACACGACGGAAGGTCTTCTCATACTCCACGGCGACATCGACTCCCATGAACAGCGTGTGCGTCTTCTCACCGCTGGCCGGAGCGCGTGGAGCAACTTTCGCAATGGGCGCGGCGCCATACGTCGAGGCCGCCGCCATCAGAACCATCCAATACGAGAATCGCGTTTTCATAGTTCAGCTCTCCGGACCACCCGATCAATTCTGCTGCAACGCCAAGGTCTTCACGCGCGCCAGATAATCCTGCACGCCATCCGTCTTCTGCAGGCTCAGCGCCTTTTCCAGGTATTCGACCGCGCGGTCGTAACGGCGATTCTTCAGCTCGAGATTCGCCAGCTCCAGACTCGCCCGATACGTCGACTCCGGCGCGCGATACGCTGCCTCGAACGCCAGCACAGCCCGCGCCCAATTCTCTTCCGCCGCATACGTCCGACCCACGCTCAGCAATGCCCTTCCGTTCATCGGCGATATCGCCAACACTTGCTCCAGCTCGGCTCGAGCCTCCACCCACTCTCCCCGCGCGATCATGAGATCGGCCTTCGTCTGCAACGTCGCGAGACGGCCCTCCGCTGTGAGCGACCGGCCCTCCAGCGCGCGCACCACCTCCGCCGCTCCGTCGAGATCAGCCCCCGCAATCAACACCTGCGCATAATGGACTAGCTTGCTCTCACCAAGCGAGGGCGCAGACCCGAGCACTCGCGCATAAATGCCCAACGCCTCCGGCACGAGTTTTTGCTCCGCATACAGATCGCCCAACAGCACCAGCTCATCCGTTCCCGCGACGCCCGCGCCCACCGCCGCTTCCAACACCGCCACCGCCTCCAGCCTCCGCTCCTGCGCCAGCAAGATGTTGCCATACGCCAGCCAGAACCGCGTCACCCGCGGCTCTTCCGCGATCAACGTTTTCACCAGCGGCTCCGCCCGTCCAAACTGCCGGCCGTTGATGTAGATCCTCAACAATCCTTCTTTCCAATCCACGTTGTTGGGCGCGCCCGCCAGGGCCTGCATATATGCCATTTCCGCCGACACGATATTGCCCGTTTGTTCCAAGCTGTATCCTAGCAACCCGAACGTTGTCGGATCCTTGTCGCCCAACACCACCGCCTCCGAAAAACACGGCACCGCATCCGCAAATCGATCCGTCGAATAATACAGCACACCCAGATTGTTCCACGCCCGCAGAAACGTCGGGAATCGGTCGACCGCACTGCGATAGTGCGTTTCACATTTCTCGATTTCCCCGGCCGAATAATACGCGTTTCCCAAGATAAACTCGAACGCCGGACTCGGTTTTTCCTCTTCGGCCACCATGGCCTCCAGCAGACGCACCGCAAACGCCGGATTGGTTGCCAGCATCGTCATCACCCGCTCATACAGCGCATACTCTTCCGCGGTCATCTCGGGCTCCCGTTCCTTCAAAAACGAATTCGAGCTGTTGATGATCCGCTTCGGATCCAGCGTGGGCCGTTTCTTTTGCTCGCCCTGACGCCGTCGCAGCTGCTGCTCCATCTGTTCACTGCTGCCCTCCTGCAGATCGATATCCGCGGCCGGCAAGGCCGCGACTCCGGCGAGAAATAAGGAGAGAGCGATCCGTTTCATGCGTTTCACAATTCGAAGCGAGAGCCATCTTTCCGCCACGTCACCGCCACCGACTGCTGCAACAGGCACTTCACCTTTCGGCCTTTCTTGATCGCCGGCGTAAACGCCCACTCCCGCCGCACGCTCTCCAAAATGATCGCGTCGAACTGCTCGTTCCCCGACGGGTTCAGCACGCGCACGTTGTGCACCAGCCCGGTCGTATCGACCGTAATCAACAAGAGCACGCGCAACATCTTCGCCTTCCCTCGCACATTGGGCGGAATGAATGGATTCGGACGCGACAACACCCGCGGCCGCTGATCGACCTCGGTCGCGTTGAACACACGCGAGAAATCCGCCTCCACCTCCAGCTTCGGCTTCAGGTCCGAATGAAATTGGGCCACCTGAATCCCCGCCGCCGGCGGCACATCGCTGTGCGGCATCAACATCTCCAGATCCGGCGGCACCACCGCGATCTTCACCGGGCTCTCCGA
>JAFAAS010000116.1 GCA_023426435.1 Verrucomicrobiota bacterium
AATCAGAGCGCATGAGTGGAGTGAACGATCGATCAGGCGAGGCGGGCGGCTTGGGGTTCGGTGATTTGGTGAAGGAGAGGTTCGCCGCGTTGCCAGCGGAGGAGGTCGTCGATCATGGCGCGGCCGAGACGGGGGGCTTCGGCGGGGCAGGTGCCGGCGATGTGCGGAGTGAGCGTGACGTTGGGTAGATCGAAGAGCGCGGAGTCGGGGGCGGGCGGTTCGGGATCGGTGACGTCGAGGACGGCGTGCAGGTCGGGGCGACGACGGAGGACGTCGATCATTTCCGATTCGCGAACGACAGCGCCGCGCGCGGTGTTGATGAACGTGGCGCCGGGTTTCATCGCGGCGAAGTGGCGCTCGCGGATGAGGCCCTGGGTTTCCGGGAGCAGCGGCGTGTGAAGCGAAACGATGTCGGCGCGGGCGAAGGCCTCGTCGAGCGACACGCGTTCGACGTCGAGGGCGGCTGCGTCATCCGGCGAGAGAAACGGATCGTGGGCGACGACGCGCACGTCGAACGGACGCAGACGTTCGCGGACGAGCCGGCCGACGGCGCCCAGCGAAATCAAGGCGACGGTGCTGTGGTAGGAGCCGGGCAGGTCGGTTTGCCACCAGCGATCGCGGAATTGGCGCATGGTGGACGCGTAGTGCCAGCCGCGGCGGAGGCCGAAGAGGATGGCGGCGAGCGTGTATTCGGCGACGGGGATCGCGTTGATCTGGTGGGCGGTGGAGACGACGATGTTGCGCTGCCAGAATTCGGGTGTCGTGAAATACCGGATACTGCCGGCGGCGTGAAACACGGCGCGCAGACGCGGCGCGTGCGAGAGCAGTTCGGCGTCGAGCGGAACCATGCCCCAGCTCGTGAGGATGGCGTCGACCTCGGCGAGCAGGGCGGGGTGGGCGCGAATGGAGGCGGCGGTTTGAGGAGGCGCGACGATGCGGATGCCGGCGGCGGCGAGCTCGCGATCGATGAGCTCGGGGTAAATGACGCGCTGCCAACGGGAGTCGAGAAGGTAGAGGACGTTGAGCATAGGCGGGGCAGGGGTTATGAACCGCGAATGGACAGGAAGGGACACGAATCGGTGCGAAGGGCGGTTTGGCGGAACTCAAGCGATTGAGTTTGGGCGCGGTTATCGGGGACGGAGGGGTGGGCAAGGTGAAGGGTTATCCGGGGAACGAGAACGTTCGGCGCGGGTGGTTGTATCCATTTTATCATGATCACGGTTTCACTGACTCATCCCGCGGCGGCGTGGAGTTTTCGCGACGCGTCGGCGAAACGTTGGCGGAGTGCGATCGTGCCGGGTTGCGTGCATCGGGACTTGCGGCGGCATGAGCTGATTCCGGATCCATTTTATGGGACGAACGAGCATGCATTGCAGTGGGTGAGCGAGCGGGAGTGGGAGTATCGGACGGAGTTCGATGTTTCGCCGGAAATGCTCGAGCAGGAGCGGATCGATTTAATTGCGGAGGGGCTCGATACGCTGGCGACCGTGCGGGTGAACGGGCGCGAGGTGAGCCGTTCGGAGAACATGTTTGTGGGCGTGCGCGTTTCGATTTTGGGAGCGGTGAAACGCGGGAGGAATGTGCTGACGGTGCGCTTCGACAGCGCGACGAAGTTTATCGAGCGCGAACGGCTCGAGCATCGGCCGCGCGAGGTGAACGATCCGGTGGGCGGCTGCACGCGGATCCGCAAGCAGCAGTGTCAGTTTGGGTGGGACTGGGCGCCGCGACTGGTGACGGCGGGGATTTGGCGGGACATGCGAGTGGAAGCGTGGGGTGAGGCGCGGTTGCGCGATGTGCGGCTGCGGCAGGAGCATCGAAGCGGGCGCGTGGTGTTGCGGGTTGAGCCGGAGATTGAAATGGCGCGGGAGGCGGCGAAGAGGGACGAGACGCTGCGCGTGAGAGGTGTGGTTTTCTTCAAGGGACAAGTGGTGGCGCGGCTCGAGCGTGGGCGCGCGGAGATTCCGTCGCCGCAGTTGTGGTGGCCGAACGGGCAGGGCGGGCAGCCGTTGTATGACGTGCGCGTGGAGCTTTGGCGCGGGGAGGAAAGACTGGATGCGTCGACGCGGCGGGTGGGATTGCGGACGGTCGAGGTGCGTCGCGAGCGGGATGAGTGGGGAGAGTCGTTTCAGTTTGTGGTGAACGGGCGGCGGATTTTTGCGAAAGGCTCGAGTTGGATTCCGGCGCATAGTTTCGTGGCGGGATTAACGCGGGCCGATTACGAGCCGCTGCTGAAGTCGGCGGTGGCGGCGAACATGAACATGATTCGCGTGTGGGGTGGCGGGATCTACGAGCACGAATGTTTCTACGACCTGTGCGATGAGCTGGGATTGCTGGTGTGGCAGGATTTCATGTTTGCGTGCACGTTGTATCCGGGGGACCCGGCGTTTTTGGCGTCGGTGCGGGAGGAAGCGGAGTTTCAGGTGAGGCGATTGCGGCATCGGGCCTGCCTCGCGTTGTGGTGCGGGAACAACGAACTCGAGTTGTTGAACGGACCGGATTTGGCGAAGCCGCGTCAGAGGAAGGCTTACGATGCGGTGTTTCGCCGGATCCTGCCGGACGTCGTGACGGCGCAGGATGGTGTCACGGATTATTGGCGGTCGTCACCCTCGCAGACGGAGCGGGCGGGACTGCGCGATCCGGAGCGGAGCGGGAACACGCATTACTGGGACGTGTGGCATTTGCTGAAGCCGGTGAAGAGTTATGAGGAAAAGGTGTTTCGATTTGTATCCGAATTCGGGATGCAGTCGTTTCCCTCGCTGGAGGCGGCGCGGACGTTTTGTCCGCCGGAGGAGCTGAACATCTTTTCGCCGGTGATGGAGAATCATCAGAAGAATCCGATGGGGAACCGGATCATTCTGGAATACATCGCGCGGCGGTATCGATTTCCGAAGGATTATGCGGCGCTGGCGTATCTGTCGCAGCTCAATCAGGCCTATTGCATGCAGGTGGGGGTGGAGCATTACCGGCGGAATCAACCGCGTTGCGCGGGCACGCTTTACTGGCAGTTGAACGATTGCTGGCCGGTGGCGTCATGGAGCAGCCTGGAGTTTGGCGGAGGCTGGAAGGCGTTGCATCATGTGGCGCGGAGGTTTTATGCGCCGCTGCTGGTTTCGGCGCAGGTGCCGGGGGATGAGACGGCGGCGATTGGCAATCGAATGAAGAGCACGGTGAGCGGGATGCATCTTTTCACGGTGTCGGACGAACCGCGGATCGTGCGCGGCGTGGTGAGGTGGGAGCTGTGGCATCTGGACGGCCATGTGCTGCGGCGAGGAGAGAAGCGCGTCGTGCTGCGGCCGGGTGAAAGCGTTTGCCAGAAGACGGTGGATTTTGCGCGGGAGATCGCGGAGTGCGGGCGGGAGAAACTTTACGTGCGCATTGCGTTGGAGGAGGACGGGCGATGCGTGAGTGAGGACACGGTGTTCCTGTGTCCGCCCCGGATGTTGTCGTTCGAACGGAGAGCTCCGGACGTGCGGGTGAAAAAGATCTCGGGCACGAGGTGGAATCTCGAGTTCAAGGCGCCGTGTTTTCAGCATCGCGTGGCGTTCGAGTTGGGGGAATTCGCGTTGGTCGCCACGACGGACAACTGGTTCGAGCTTTATCCGGGGCGGAGCAAAACGGTCAGGGTTGAAACCGCGACGCCGCTCGAAGAAGCGGAAATGCGGGCGGCGTTGCGCGTTCGGTCGCTGGTGGACAGCTATAGCGAAGGCGAATGAGTGGCGGTGTTTCGGCGCGGACGGACCACTCAAGCGCTTGAACGGGCTCGGCGGGCGTTGGCCTTGAGTCCGGATCGGTTCGGGTCGGTCATACAGGAAATGTCCGCTCCGCTGGTTTTGAGTTATCGCGACCTGACGCGTCGCTTGGTGGATCTCGAACGACTGATGTTGCGTCCGGAGTCAGGCGAGCGGACGGCGCTCGCATCGAGTTACGATCGGGCGAGCCGTTACGATGGGGAAAACGATCGCTATCTCGAGTGGGGTGCGAATGCGGATGGGAGCGGCGTGGTGCGAATGGAAGGTGAAGACGCGGTGCTCGCCGAGATCGAGGGTCCCGGCTGCATCTGGCGAATGTGGTGCGCGACGGTCGGGTGCGGGCGCGTGAGGATTTATTTGGATGGAGCGGAGGAGCCGGCGGTGGATTTGCCGGCGGCGGCGTGGTTTGACGGGGAGCATGAGCCGTTCACGCGGCGGCACCTCGTGTATCAGACGGCGGCGATGGGTTATAACAATTATACGCCGATTCCGTTCCAGACCTCGTGCCGGATCGTGGCGGGCAAGGACTGGGGGAAGTATTATCATTTCAACTACACGCAGTTTCCGGCGGAAACGCGCGTGCCCACCTTCACGCGCCGGCTGGAAGCGGAGGCGCAGGCGGCGCTGGACGAAGCGGATCGAGCGTGGGGGCGGGCGGGAGAGAATCCGCTGGGGGCGTCGGATCACGTCGATGTTTTCCGACGCGCGTTGGTTGCGTTGCCTGGAAGCTCTGCGGTGGTGGCGGAGGTGGATGGGCCGCGGGTGATTCGCGCGTTGCGGGTGAGAACGAAACTACCGGATGAAATAGAGGCGCAACGTCGCGTGCTGAGAGAAGTCGCGATTCGGATCACATGGGACGATGACAGGCAGCCGGCGGTGTGGTCGCCGCTGGGGGATTTTTTCGGGTGCTCGGCGGGCGCGGTGCCGTTTCAGACGCTACCGGTGGGGCTGCGGGGCGACGGGAGCTTTTATTGTTATTGGCAGATGCCATTTGCGACGCGGGCGTTGATCGAAGTGGAGAACGAGGGCGCGCAGGAAGTGGAGATGGAATGGCAGATCGAGCATGCGCCGCTGACGCGTCCGATCGAGCAGTGCATGCGATTTCACGCGAAGTGGCATCGCGATGTGTTGCCGGTGCGAGAGGATCGGCGGCCGGACTGGACGCTGCTTCAGACCACGGGCGCGGGGCGGTTCGTCGGCACGCAATTGCATGTGTGGAATCCGCGCGGCGGATGGTGGGGCGAAGGCGATGAGAAGTTTTTCGTGGATGGAGAGACGTTCCCGTCGACGTTTGGCACGGGCACAGAGGATTACCTCGGGTATGCGTGGAGCTCGGGGAACACGTTTGTGCAGGCGCTGCACAGTCAGCCGGTGAATCAGAACAATCGCGGCCACGTGAGCGCGAATCGGTGGCACGTGCCGGATGACGTGCCGTTTCAGCGAAGCTTCGAAGCGGCGATCGAGAAATATTTTCCGAACAGCAATCCCTGCGAGTGGGCGGCGGTGGCGTTTTGGTATCTGGAGCCGGGTGGGAAGGATCCGCTCGGTGCGGTGCCGGTCAGTGAACGCGTGGGGCCGTGGACGTGGCCGGAGATTTGGCGCGAGACGGACGTGTTTGAGGCGGAGGATCTGCCGGTGGTGAAAGAGCAGTGGAAGTATGCGGGATGCGTGATGGATGCCGTGGCGCGGAACATTCCGGCCGGCGTGTTGAGCGGCGATCGATTTTTGATTTGGTGGGTGGATGCGGTGGGGTATCGGCTGGAACTCGGAGGGTTGAAGGTGGAAACGGCGGGATGTTATCGGGTGCTGGCTCGGTTCGTGCGTGACCACGAGATGGGGATCTTCCGGTTCGATATCGCGGGCAAACCGCTGGCGCAGGCGGTGGATTTGTATGCGCCGACCAAAGGAGGTGTGCCGGTGATCGGTGAGCCGCAGGTGCTGGGGGAGGTTGAGTTGGCGGAAGGTGAACACGTGCTGGGGATCGAGGTGGTGGGGAAACGCGCGGAATCGAGCGGGTATCTGCTGGCGATCGATTGCGTGAAGCTTGTCGCACTTTCATGAATACGGCTGCACAACCTGCTGGAGAAGAGCCGCGGATCGCGCCTGACGGGCGGAAGATCTGGACGGTGGGAACGCTGACCTACACGACGGGAGGGCTGGTGATTCTGTTCTGCTGGCTGCTCACGGGCGACTTCGCGTGGTCGATGAAGGAGCGGTCGGTGATGTGGGTGGTGCAGCTCCTCATCAAAAAATTCGAGGCGTCGGACATGGTCTCGGGATTTTTGATCGGCACGCTGCCGCAGGCGCTCGCGCTCGTGTTGACGCCGATCGTCAGTTATCGCTCGGACCGTCATCGCGGGAGATGGGGGCGGCGGATTCCTTATCTGATCATTCCGACGCCGATCGCGGCGCTTTCGATGGTCGGGCTGGCGTTCAGTCCGGACATCGGGACGACGCTGCATGGCGTTTTGGGTGCGGCGTCGCCGGGGTTGAATCAGTCGATCCTGATCGTGTTTGCGGTGTTCTGGACCGTGTTCGAAGTCGCGACGGTGACGGCGAACGCGGTGTTTTTCGGATTGATCAACGACGTCGTGCCGAAGGCGGTGCTCGGTCGATTTTACGGGATGTTTCGCGCGATGGGATTGATCGTGGCGATGGCGTTCAACTTCTGGCTCTTTGGCAAAGCGGAGACGCACTACACGGCGATCTTCATTGGGATCGGAATTCTTTATGGCGTCGGTTTCACGACGATGTGTTTCAAGGTGAAGGAAGGGCAGTATCCGCCGCCGCCGCCGGTGCAGCCGAGCAAGGCGGGCGGTTTGGTGGCGGCGGTGAAGACGTATTTCCGCGAGTGTTTCACGCAGCCGTATTACCTATGGATCTACGCGTCGGTCTCCTTCGGGTGGATGGCGATGCTGACGGCGAATCTGTTCAATCTCTTCTTCGCGCAGAGTATGGGGATGAGCATGGATACTTACGGGAAGTATCTCGCGGCGACGTTTCTCATCTCGTTTTTCATGGCGTATTTCATCGGCGTGATGGCCGATCGCGTGCATCCGCTGCGCTTGAGCCTGGTGTTGATCGGAGTGTTTGCGGTGGTGACGCTCGGCGGCGGATTGCTCATCGAGGATGCGAAGACGTTTGGGATTGGTCTGATGGCCTATGGTGTGGCGGGCGGTTCGTGGCAGACGGCGGTGGCATCGCTGACGATGCGGTTGTTTCCGCAGGCGAGATATGCGCAGATCGATTCGGCGAGAGGGATCGTGCAGAGCTTCGGGATGATGCTGGTCGGGCCGGTGATGGGTTATTTCCTCGACCTGTCGGGTCACGATTATCGACACGCTTACACGGCGAGCGGAATCCTCGGAGCGCTCTCGTTGCTCACGGGGTTGGTGGTGCACGCCAAGTTCATGCGAATGGGCGGGCCGAAAGGGTATGTGGCGCCGGAGTGAAGATGGCGAGGTGAAGCGCGGCGAGGGCACCGCGCCTCCAGCGGAGGGCGAGCGCGGTCCTAGGGAGCGAAAGGGACGTCGGGCCAGATGTGCATCGTCGCGGTGAGCTCACGGTAGAGCGTATCCATTTTTTGCGACAACGCTTTGACGCGCTCGGGTTCCTGCAGGCTGAGGTCGCGGGATTCGCCGAGATCGGCGGATAGATTGTAGAGGGAGAAATCGGTCAACTGGGCGCCCCGAACGCGAGCTGCGGTGGCGGCGGTGACGTTATCGAGCATCGGGAGTTTGCCGTGATCGAGCTTGGCGAGAAGTTTCCAAGGCCCTTCGCGGAGGGCGACGCGCTGATCGTTGGGGGCGTTGAAATAGACCCAGAACAACGGCCGGGTGCGCTCGATGGGATTTCCGCGGAGGACGGGTCGAAAGTCGGCGCCGTCGAACTGGACGTTGGGCGGCAAGTCGGCACCGGCGAGGGCGCAAAACGTGGGGAGCAGGTCGAGGGCGCTGAACGGCTCGTCGGTGACCTGGCCGGGTTTGACGTGGGCGGGCCAGCGAAGGACGCCGGGCACGCGCGGGCCGGCTTCGGTGGTCCAGAGCTTCATGCCGCGAAGCGGGCCGGGAGAGCCGTAGGAGCGCGACGTGCCGGGATAGCGGAAGGTGGCTTCGGGGCCGTTGTCACTGGTGAAGAAGATGAGCGTGTCGTCGGCGAGTTGAAGGCGATCGAGCGCGTCGAGCACCTGGCCGATGGCGCGGTCCATGTTTTCGACGTTGGCGAAATATTCGGCCTGATCGGCGTTGGCGGCGTGCGGACGATGACGCGCGGCAAGATCGGGCGGGGAAGCGACGGGCTCGTGGGGCTCGTGAAATGCGAGGTAGAGGAAGAACGGCTGGGCCGAGTTTTCGCGGTGTTTTTGTTCGAGCCACGTGATGGCTTCGTTGGCGACGATCTCGCAGCTGTAGCCCTCGAGCCGGCCGAGCGGTTCGCCGTTGCGCACGAAGTTGACCGGGTTGCGATGCGAAGGAGCGGCGTTGTTCTGCGTGGCGAGCCAGTGGTCGAAACCCGCGTCGCCGGGTTGCGGTTGCGCGGGGTCGTTGAAGCGGGAATTGCAATGCCACTTGCCGGCCATGGCGGTGGCGTAACCGGATTGTTGGAGCAGGCGCGGGAGCGTGATTTCGTCGCGACGCAGATGCACGAGATGACGGCTGCGCTCCTTGGCGATCCAGTCGGTCGGAGCGTTCGCGATCCACTCGTAGATGCCGGCGCGATTGGGATCGCGACCTGTGAGCAGGCCGGCGCGGGAAGGTGAACACACGACCGAAGTGGCGTAGCAGCTGGTGAACCGAATGCCTTCGACGCCGAGACGATCGATGTGGGGAGTGCGGATGTGCGGGTGGCCGTTGGCGGAGATGTCGCCCCAGCCGAGATCGTCGGCGACGATCACGATGAAGTTGGGGCGCGGGTCGGCGGCGTTGGCGGAAGCAAGGAGGACAACGGACGCGGCGAGGACGAAAGAAAGCAGGGATTTCATGGAGCGGAAAGGGTGGGGTGAAAGGGAAGCGGCGCGCGTGGATCTGGCGCCGTTCGGGGATGAGAGAATCAAAGAATGCCGAACTTCGCGAATGCTTCCGTTGCGCTCATGCCGTTTTCGATCGCGCGGCGGACGGTTTTTTCGCCGCGAGCTTTCTCGAGTGCGCGGGTGAGAACTTCGTTTTCGAGGGACTGCGGAATGATGACAACGCCGTCGAGATCGCCGAAGACAAGATCGCCGGGTTCGATCCACACGCCGCCGATTTCGATTGGGCAGCGGAAATTCGCGACCTGCGTGCGAACGGCCGAGTCCTGACAGAAGCGACCGCGTGAAAACACCGGCCAGTCCTGGGCGAGCACCTGCGGGGTGTCGCGGTGGTAGCCGTCGATGATCGCGCCAACGGCGCCACGCGTGCGCGCGGCGGCGGTGAGCAACTCGCCCCAGTAGGCGCAGCGCATGGTGCCGCCTCCGGCGATATAAACCTCGCCGGGGCGGAGGTCATCGAGGGCTTCGGTGAGCAAGCCGAACGGTTTTTTCTGCGGGCCATGCACATCGATCATCAACGCGGGCATCGCGCGGCCGACGACCTTCATCGATTCGCGGAGCGGTTGCGTGGTGGCGGGAAGGATTTGGTGGTAGCGGCCGAGCGCGTCGAGAATGTCGCCGACGACGGGTGTGTAGAGCTCGTGGCGAATCAGCGCAAAGCGTGCGGCATCGTCGGCGGGAAGTGAGATCGTGGACATCGGAGGTCAGGAGGAAAGTTGCGGACGCTTGATGATGCCGGCGTCGACGAGATCGCCCAGAAGGCGCCAGAAGAGACCGGTGGCATAAGTGCATTCGCCGAGTGAGGAAAGTTTGTGCGTTTCCCAGCCGCCGATGCCGGCGGGGCGCTGGGCGCCTTGCAACGCGCCATGAGAATCGATCCAGGTCTGCAACTCCCGCCAGCCCCGCAGAATGGGGTCGCGGGTGGATCCCTCGATCCAACCATCGCGCACGCCGCATGCGAGTGCCGCGAGGATCATCGTGCTGCCGCTGGTTTCGAGATGCGCTTCGTCGGTTCCCAAAATGATGCGCCAGAGGCCGCAGGGCTGTTGGTGTTGGAGGAGACCAATTGCGAGGCGCCGATAGGAAGCGAAGGCGTCCGACCAGCCGGGCAGATCGCGCGGACAGTGGCGCAACGTGTCGGAGAGAGCGAGAAGCGCCCAACCGTTCCCCCGAGCCCAGAAAGCGGCGGAACGCGCGCCGGTGGCGGGTTCGACATCGTGAAAAAACAATCCGGTGACCGAATCCTGCAGCCACGCGGAGTGGCGGTTGATCTGGCGCAGCGCTTCCTCGGCGTAGCCGCGATGACCCGTGAGCGCGAATGTTTCGGCGAAGACCGAAGCGCTGTAGAAGAGCGTGTCGACCCACATGGTGCGCCGACCGTGATCCCAGCCCCCGTGGGCAAATGCGCCGTCGGAGAAACGCTGACCGTGGCGCAGGGCGAAGTCGCAGATCGTGCGGGCGCCCTCGACGAGCCACGATGCTGGACGCGCGGCGTGCAATGCGGCGTGCACCAGCGGGCCGGCCCAGTTGCCGCAGAAATCGCCGATGATGTATCCGGCGCGACGTTGTCCGGAAAGGACGATGGGGCTCAGCGGTTCTTCGGCGTAACCGGCTTCGTGATGATGACGCGCCCATTGTTCGGCCCAATCGAGCAGCGCATCGTCATCGAGGATCCGGCCGGCGCGCGCGAGCCCGTAGGGCACCAGGACGTCCTCCCAGCCGGTGTTGAATGCGGAAGGGCCCTGCGCGAGACTGCGTCGGCGAAAACGAGCGAGGGGCGTGGGGGAGGCATCCGGCGACATGATTGCAGCATGCCCGAAAAAGGTTGGATTGCGGATGGATTCTTGGCCGCAGTGTTTGCATTATTCACCGCGTGAAACGCGTATCGCTCAAACCGCTGCCGTTTGACCGCGTGCAGCTTGGGCAGCCCGCGCGACATTATCGTTGTCCCCGGGACTGGTCGTGGCGACAGCGCCTGTCCGATCACGATCTCTGGCTCGTTCTATCGGGGAAAGGACGCCTGACCGTAAATGGAACGGTGCGGCCGCTGTTTGCGCCGATGGCTACGCTGCTGCTCCCGGGGGACGAGGTGGTGGGCGAACATGACCCGGCGGCGCCTCTGGAGGTGATCGCGTTGCACTTTACACCGCTCGGCGGGAGGGATGCGCGTGGTTCAACGTTGAAATGGACATCGCGCCTCGCCGCCGTGCCGCTGCAGCCGGCGGCGCGTTTTCGAGAGTTGGGAGAACACCTGGCGGCCGAGTCGATGGCCGGCGATCGGGTGGGGGCGCAGACGGCGCCGGCGCTGGCGCTGGCGCTGCTTGGGGCAGTGTGGCGGCTGGCGCATGCCCGTCCGACGGCGGAAGGGGACGACCGGGTGGGCGAGCTGGCGCGCAAAATTCAGCGCGAACCGTGGCAGGAGTGGACGGTGGAAGGGATGGCGCGAGATGTTCGCATGGGCTCGACGCGGCTGAACGAAAGAATGCGGGAAATCACGGGATATTCGCCGGCGAGGTGGGTGATCCGTTGTCGATTGGAGCACGCGTGCATTCTGCTGCGCGAAACCGATTTGAAGCTGAGCTCGATCGCGGACGCGTGCGGTTACCGTGACGTGTATTTTTTTGCGCGGCAGTTTCGCCAGAGATTCGGGAAGCCGCCGGCGGCGTGGCGAAGCGGGTTGCGGCGGAACGGGCGCTGACCATCGGGCGGGGCGTCGAGACCCCGTCGTTCGTGGAAGGGAGGCGAAGGACCAGGTGCGGCGGCAGATGAATTAGTTTGCCACCCGGTCATGAGCGAATATGAGCGTTTGTGAAGAAAAGATCATGATCGCTCAGGAGCGTCAGCAATTGATTCTATCCCTGCTCAAGCAGCATTCTCCGCTCACGGTGCCGGAGCTCGAGCAGCGGTTGCAGGCCTCGCCGGCGACGGTGCGGCGCGACCTGACGTTGCTCGAGCAGATCGGGAAGATCGTGCGGACTCACGGCGGGCTGATGCATCCGGACGACGTTTCGAGCGAAATGCCGTTTGACCGGAAGAGTCGGGCGGCGCTGGCGGCGAAGCGGGGCCTCGCAGACGCGGCGGCGGCGTTGGCGAAGGAGGGCGAGAGCGTGTTCGTCGATGCCGGGACCACCGCGCTCGAGGTGGGCAAGCGGCTGCTGGGGCGGAAGAACCTGACGATCGTCACCAACTCCATTCCGCTGCTATCGCTGCGGCCGGCGACCGGCACGCGCGTGATCGCGGTGGGGGGCGAAGTGCGGATCGTCAGTCTGGCGCTGGTCGGCAGCGGGGCGATCGAGTGGGTGAACCGGATTCGCATCGATGTCGCGTTTCTCGGCACATCCGGAATCGATCCGGCAGAGGGGCCGACGACGACGGAGCTGTCGGAGGCGGGGTTGAAAACCGCGATGGTGGCCAAGGCGCGTCGCGTGGTGGTGCTCGCGGACGCTTCGAAGTGGGGCCGGCCCGCGACGATTCGCTATGCGGATTGGGCGCACGTCCATGATCTCTTCACCAATCACGCGCCCTCGCGCACGGAGCGCGCCGCGCTGTCGAAGCACGGCACGAAGCTGCATGTGGTGACGCGTTAAACTTTTCCCTATGAAATCAGCCCGCTTGAACCGCCTCTTCAACCCCCGCACCCAACGCTGCTTCGATGTGGCGATCGATCATGGTTTTTTCAATGAAGCCTCGTTTCTCGCGGGCATCGAGAATCTGCCGCAGGCGGTCGCAACGCTCGTCGAGGCGGCGCCCGATGCGATCCAACTGACGGTGGGGCAGGCGCGGCATCTTCAGGCGCTCCCGGTGCGAGGAAAACCCGCGCTGGTGCTGCGCACGGATGTGGCGAATGTTTATGGCACGGAGCTGCCGCGAACCTTGTTTTCCCGCGTGATCGAGACGCCGGTGTTGCAGGCGGTGCGGCTGGATGCGGCGTGCGTGGTGGTGAACTTGTTTCGCATCCCCGAGCAGCCGGAGGTGACGGACCAGTGTATCCAAAATATCCTACGCCTGAAGCCGGAGGCGGACCACTATGGCATGCCGTTGATGATCGAGCCGCTGGTGTTTCAACCGAACGCGAAGGCAGGCGGTTACATGGTGGATGGCGATCCGAGAAAAATCATTCCGCTCGTGCGGCAGGCGGTCGAATTGGGAGCGGATATCATCAAGGCGGACCCGACCGACGACGTGTCGGTTTATCACCAAGTGGTGCAAACTGCGGGTGGCGTGCCGGTGCTCGTGCGGGGCGGCGGCAAGGCGCCGGAGGCGGAAATCCTGAAGCGCACCGAAGCGTTGTTGCAGCAGGGCGCGGCGGGCATCGTGTATGGCCGGAACATCATTCAACATCCGCAGCCGGCGAAGATCACGCGCGCGCTGATGGCGGTGGTGCACGACGGCATGACGGCGGAGAAAGCGCTCACCTTGCTCGCCTGACCATGAGCGACGCGACTATCAACCCGACCGTGCGGGTCGGCATCATCGGAGGCGGACTGATGGGACGCGAGGCGGCGTCCGCGTTTGGACGCTGGTTTGCGCTCGAGAATTTCCCGGTGCGCGCGGAGCTGGTGGCGGTGTGCGATTTGCAGCCGGCGCTGCTCGATTGGTTTCGCCAGATTCCGTCGGTGCGGCTGCTCACGCAGGATCATCGCGAGTTGCTGGCGAGTGCGGACGTCGACGTGGTTTACGTGGCGGTGCCTCATCACCTGCACGAGTCGATCTACGTGGATGTGCTGCGCGCGGGGAAAGACCTGCTGGCGGAAAAACCGTTTGGCATCGACCTGGCGGCGGCGCGGCGGATCCGGGATGAAGCGGCGCGGCTGGGGCGGTTTGTCAGAGTGTCGTCGGAGTTTCCGTTTCTACCCGGGGCACAGCGAGTCTATCAACTCGCGCGGTCGGGCGAACTCGGGCGGCTGCTCGAAGTGCGCGCCGGTTTTCTGCATTCGAGCGATCTCGATCCGGCGAAGCCGATCAATTGGAAACGGCAGAACCGCTTTTGCGGCGAGATCGGCGTGATGGGCGATCTCGGTTTGCACGTGGCGCATCTGATTTTGCGACTCGGGTGGAAGCCCGAATCGCTGTATGCGCAGCTGCAGAAAATCTACACCACGCGCCCGGATGGAAAAGGCGGGACCGCGGCGTGCGACACGTGGGACAACGCGATCCTGCACGGACGGAGCTTGATTGGCGGCGAGGCGATTCCGGTGACGCTCGAGATGAAGCGGATGGCGCCGACGGAGACGAACACGTGGTATATCGAAATTCTTGGCACCGATCGCGGCGCGCGGTTTTCGACGAAGGAACCGAAGACGTTGTGGACCTATCGCCGCGGCAAGGAGCAGACCTGGGAGAAAACCGATCTCGGATTCGGGATGCCCTTCAAGACGATCACCGGCGGTATCTTCGAGCCGGGGTTTCCGGATATTCTCATGCAGATGTGGGCGGCGTTTCTCGCGGAGCGCGCGGGTGTGCTCGGAGACAAGTTCGGCTGTGCCACGCCGGATGAAGCGGTCGCGCATCATGAGATCTGGGAGGCCGCGCTGAACTCCCAGCGCGAGGCGAAAGTGGTGCGTATCGCGCCCGCCTCCTGACCCTTCTCATGGCTGCCAACAACAAACGTCTCGACGAAAAAATTGCGCGCATGCGCCGCGGCATCGCGACGAAACGCGACTTCATCATCGCGGATGCGAAGGATGCGGACATGGCCTTTGGCGCAACGGCGCCGGGGCCCGAGCGCGCGAGTGGGCGTTGGAAAACGCTCGCGCAGTATCGCGATCAGATCCGGCAAGTGATCGCGCAGGACATCGTGGACATCATGTTGTTATCGGCGTCGAATCTCGAGCAGCTGGCCTTCGACGAAGGCCTGTTCCGCCATTCGCGCATCACGCCCGCGGCGCGGGCGAACGACACGACGGACATCTGGGCGGTGCGCGGCGGGAGCTATGCGAAGCATCCCTCGCGCGCGTTTCGGACCGCTTCGATCGAGCACATCAAGTATGGCCGGCTTGACGTCGACTGTGAGGAGCCGGCGGTGGGCGCCGATCTCGGCCTCTATTCGATCACCTTCACGAACGACATCGACTGGGACTACAAGGCGCTGGAGGACTTTCACGCGTTTCGCCACGAGGCGGAGCAGAAGCATTTCCGCTACTTCCTGGAGATCTTCAACCCGAACGTGGACCCGGGGTTTTCGGCGCGCGATACGGCGGCCTTTCTCAACGACCACATCGTGCGCACGCTGGCAGGTGTGACGCGCTCGGGCCGTCCCTTGTTTCTGAAGATTCCCTACAACGGGCCGGGTCCGCTCGAAGAGTTGGTGGCCTACGACCCGAGCGTGATCGTGGGGATTCTGGGCGGGAGCGCGGGGACGACGTTCGACGCGTTTCAGTTGATTCACGACGCGCAGAAATACGGTGCGCGGGTGGCTCTCTTCGGCCGCAAGATCAACCTGTCGGAGCACCCGCTGACCTTCATCGAATTCCTCCGGCATATCGTCGATGGAAACATCACGCCGGTGGAGGCGGTGCGCGCGTATCACGGTTCGCTCGCGAAACTCGGCATCGCGCCGCACCGCGCGTTGAACGACGACTTGCAGGCGACGCCAACCCTTTTGAGTTACCGCTGACCCATGAAACGCTCTGAAATCAACCAGGTTTACCGCCAGGCGTCCGACTGTTTCCGCCGGCACGGCTGGACGCTGCCGCGCAAACCGCGGTGGGACATCACGGACTTCGGTCTTGGCGACTTCGAGCGATTCGGACTCACGCTCATCAACCTCGCGAGCGAGCCGGAGTATTGCGAAAAACTCATGTATGCGCGGCGCGGACAGACGACGCCGTGCCACACGCACGCGAAGAAGAAGGAAGACATCATCTGTCGCGCGGGTGCGCTCACGCTTTGGCTGTGGGCGAACCGGCCCGCGCCCTCGCTCGCGCCGGCATCGTCGGATGAGCGCGTGCGCGTGGCGGTCGACGGCGAGCCGGTGGAGGTGGTCGCGGGGCAGCCGTTTCTGCTCGAGGCGGGCGCGCGGGTGACGCTCGTGCCCGGCATCTGGCATGCGTTTGCACCGGCGAGCGACGAGTGCATCATCGGCGAAGTCAGCACGGCGAACGACGATCTGCACGACAACTTCTTCGTCGATCCCGCGATCGGCCGGTTTCCAGGAATCGAGGAAGATGAGCCAGCGCTCGTCAGATTGATCAGCGAATGAGCACCTCCGATTTATCGCGTTCGGGCATTCTCGCCGGCGGCAACTGGCTGATCGATCACGTCAAAATCCTCGATGCGTGGCCGCCGCAGGATGCGCTTGCGAATATCGTCGCGGAATCGTGGGGCAATGGCGGTTCGCCGTATAACATCCTGAAGAATCTCGCGAAGCTCGGGGCGCGGTTTCCGCTCGCGGGCATCGGCTTGGTGGGCGACGACGCGAACGGCGAACGCATCCTCGCGGACTGCCGGGAGCACGGCATCGACACGGCGCAGCTGCGCCGGACGAAAGCGGCGCCGACGTCCTACAGCGATGTGATGACCGACGGCACGACGGGACGCCGGACGTTTTTTCATCAACGCGGGGCGAACGCGCTGCTCGCGCCGGAGCACTTCGATTTTCGGGAGACACGCGCGAAGATTTTCCAGCTCGGTTATCTGTTGCTGTTGGATGGATTGGACGCGGTGGAGGGCGGCGTTACGCGGGCGGCGGGAGTTTTGCGACGCGCGCGTGAGGCGGGCTTGCTGACCTCGGTGGATTGCGTGAGCGAGAACAGCGACCGGTTTCAGCGCATCGTGCAGCCGGTGCTGCCGGAGGTGGATATTCTTTTCGTCAACGACTTCGAGGCGGAGAAAATCACGGGCGTCGCGCTGCGCCCCGGCGGGGAGGCGATCGAACGCGAAGCCGTGGAGAACGCGGCGCGCAAGCTGATCGGGCTCGGCGTGCGCCGGTGGGTCATCGTGCATTTTCCGGAAGCGGTGTATGCACTTTCTGGAGACGCGAAAGGACACTGGCAGCCGAGTGTGCGGGTGGCGGCGGAGACGATCAAAGGCACCGCGGGCGCAGGGGATGCGCTGGCGGCGGGCGTTTTATATGGCTTGCACGAAGGCTGGCCGATCGAGGAGACGCTCCGTTTGGGCGTGGCGACGGCCGCGGCGTCGTTGATGGATGCGACCTGTTCGGAAGGCGTGATGCCGGCGGAGGTGTGTCAGGCGCGGGCCGAGGCGCAGGGCTGGCGCGAGTGGCCGCGGCAGACGGAGAAACCGCATACGAATCATGAATGATGTGACTTTGACGCAGGCGCAGCCACGGCCGCGCATCGAACTTTCCTGGCAGTTGGCGCGCGGGCGCGTTGCGGACGACGATGCAGCGGCGCAATGGATTCCGGCGGTGGTGCCGGGCGCGGTGCAACTGGATTGGGCGCGGGCGCACAACCTGCCGGATTTTCACGTCGGCGATAATGTGCGGCAGTGGCAGGGGCTCGATGAATCGCACTGGACGTATCGCGCCGAGTTGCCGGAACTGCCGGCACGCGCGGCGGGCGAGCGGTTGTTCCTGGTGTTGGAAGGCGTGGATTACGAATGCGAAGTCTCGCTCGGCGGCGAGCGGCTGCATCGTCACCGCGGATTGCAAACGCCGATCCGGCTGGATGTGACGGACAAAGCGCGCGCGGGCGCGGCGGTGTCGGTGCAGATATTTCCCGCGCCGAAATCGCGGCCGACGCCGGTGCATCGATCGCAGGCGGACGATTCGTGCAAACCGCCGGTGGCGTATGGGTGGGATTTTCATCCGCGATTGATTCCGCTCGGGCTCTGGCGCGAGGCGTATCTCGAGACGCGACCGGCCCGGCATTTCGCGGCGAATCCGGAAATCAACTACACATTGGACGAAGCGTGCACGCGCGCGACGGGGCGGCTGGAGCTGAAGCTTTCGGGCGGAGCGGAGGAAGCGGTGGTGCGCTGGCGGCTCAAGGCGCCGGATGGCCGCGTGGTTTTGACGGAGGAGAAAAACGTGGGGGCGGGTGAAGAGGCGGTGGCGATTCCGTTCGCGATCGACTTGCCCGCGGAAACGTTGTGGTGGCCGCACGATCAAGGGCAGCCGGCGCTTTATACGAGCGACGTGGAACTGGTTTCGGCGGATGGAGCGGTGATCGAACGCGCGGAGCGCCGAGTGGGTTTTCGGCGGGTGCGGCTGGTCATGGCGCCCGGCGAGTGGGACACGCCGGCGGTGTTTCCGAAGTCGCGCAGCCGTCCCCCGCTGACGCTGGAGATCAACGGCCGATCGATCTTTGGGAAAGGGTCAAACTGGGTGGGGCCGGACGTGTTTCCCGGGCGGGTGACGGCGGAACGTTACGACGAATTGTTGGAGCTGGCGCGCGCGAGCCATCTCAATTTTCTGCGGGTGTGGGGTGGGGCGACGGCGCCGCACGATCGGTTTTACGAGCGGTGCGACGAACTCGGCTTGATGGTGTGGCAGGAGTTTCCGCTCGCGTGCAATCTCTACCCCGACGACGCGGATTTCCTGAACGTGCTCGATCAGGAATCGCGGAGCCTGATCGCGCGGCTGCGCGGTTTTGCGTCCGTCGTGCTGTGGTGCGGCGGCAACGAGTTGTTCAACGCGTGGTCGAAGATGACCGATCAGTCGCTGCCCCTGCGGCTGCTGAATCGCAACTGTTACGACCTCGATCCGCAGCGTCCGTTTCTCCCGACGGCGCCGATCGACGGCATGGGGCACGGGCATTACGTGTTTCGCGACGCGACCACCGGCGAGGAGGCGTGGGCGATGATGCAGCGGTCGAATTGCACGGCGTATTCGGAATTTGGATGCCCGGGGCCCGCGCCGCTCGCGGTGCTCCGGCGAATCATCGGGGAGGACGAGCTTTGGCCGCCGCGTCGCGGCACGGCGTGGGAAACGCATCATGCGTTCGGCTCCTGGCAGGCGGACAGCTGGCTGCATCTGGCGACGATCGAGCGGTATTTCGGACGCAGCGCATCGTTGGAGGAGCTGGTCGAACGCGGGCATCTCCTGCAGGCGGCGGGGTTCCAGGGGATGTTCGAGGAGGCGCGCCGGCAGAAGCCGACGGCGAGCATGGCGTTGAACTGGTGTTTGAACGAGCCCTGGCCGTGTGCGGCGAACAACAGTTTGGTGGCGTGGCCGTGCGAGCCGAAACCGGCGCTGGCGCGGGTCGCGAGGGCGTGCCGGCCGACGCTGGCAAGCGCGCGCATCCGGAAATTCGCATGGGCGGCGGGCGAGTGCTTCGATCCTGAAATCTGGTGTTTGCACGATGCACCCACCGGACATGCGGCGGTGGAGATTGCGGTGTGGCTCGAGTTGGACGGCGTGCGGCATCACCTCCTGACGTGGAACACGGGCGAAATCATCGCCGGCACGAATCGACGCGGCCCGCGCGCGCAGTTCACGCTGCCCGAATTCGCGGCGGAGCGTTTCACGCTGCGCCTGGAAGTGCGCGATCAAGCGAAGTGGAATTCTGAATACACGCTCGTGAAAGCGCGGGCGCCGGAGTCGGCGGCTGCTGTCGAGCACATCGAAGGAGCGCTGAACGTCTGACGCGCGAGCGTCTTTTAATCGTTCCAGATTCGTTACCGTGAACGTGATCGCCCGATTTTTCTTTCGCCGGCTGAAACCTGTGCTAGGCTAGAGCGTCATTAGCATAGCACAATGGCTGAAACCCCAACTATTCCGCCGAACGGGCGCAGCCGCATCGCGGCCGACAAGATCCGCGCCGAGATCATTTCCGGGCGTTATCCGCTTGGAACCCAGCTGCCTACCTTCGACGTCCTGGTAGAGCAACATGGGCTGAGCCGGGCGACGATGCAGGCGGTAATCCGCCAGCTTCGGCAGGATGGATTTGTGCGGAGCGTGCATCGGAGCGGTCTCTTTGTGTCGGAGACGCCCCCGCATCTGTGTCGGTTCGGCCTCGCGTTTTCCGATGTGCCGGGCGGTCCGACGTGGAACCGTTTCATGGGCGCGTTGCTCGCGGAGTCGCCGGTGGTCGCGGCGGCGCAGGGACGGGTGCAGATCGTGCCGTATTTCGGATTGCTGCCGGGCGTTCACAACGACGCGCGCGAGCGTTTGTTCGCGGATGTGGCGAGTCAGCGGCTGGCCGGCGTGATCGTGACGCGCGGGACCGGGTTTCTGCTGCGCGAGTTGAAGGAGCACGGTTTGCCGTGTGCGGCGATCAATCATCTGGTCGCGGAGACCGACGGCGTGCCGGTGGTGAACACGGACGATCCGTTGTTGATGACGAAGGCGTTGAACTGGCTCGCGGAGCGCGGCCGGAAGCGGGTGGCGGTGCTCGCGATGCGTCCTTCGCATGAAGTGTTGGTCGCGACGTGCATGGCTGCGGGTTTGAGCACGAAGCCGCACTGGTTGTGTCCGATCGGCCATGAGGCAAGCGGGCAGGTGAAGGCGGTGGTGCAACTGCTGCTCGACTATCCTGCGAAGGAGCGGCCCGACTGCCTCGTCGTCGCGACGGACAATTTCGTGGAAGAGGCACTGGCTGCGATTCACGCAACGGGAATCGTGATCGGTCGCGACATCGACGTGGTGGCGCATTGCAACTGGCCGTGGCCGGTCGAGAGCCCGCTGCCCATCACGCGCGTGGGATTTCACTCGCATCATTTTCTCAACCTCTGCCTCGAAGAAATCCGCCAGCAGCGGCGGGGCGAAAAACCGTCGCCGATCACGCTGGTGCCGGCGCTGTTCGAGCACGAACTATGAAAACGCCGCGGTCCAATCGTGCGACTCCGATCCGGCGGCGGTGGGCGGTGGGCCTGGCGCTGACGATCGCGGTTTGGGCGGCGGGCGGGACGAGCGTGGCTGACGGTGCGGCTGGTCCGCTGGTGTTGGAAAACGCCGCGGTGCGCGTCGTCGTCGATCCGGCGGTCGGGCGGGTGATGGAATTCACGCCGAAGGCGGAAGGAGCGAAAAACCTCCTATGGACGAACGAGCCGCAGCAGATCGAGCGGGAAGCGGGGCAGGCGGGTTATCGAAACTGGGGTGGCGACAAAGTGTGGCCCGCGGCGCAGCCGTTCTGGCGGTTTGCGATCGGTCGTATCTGGCCTCCGGATACGGCGACGGATGGCACAGCGGCGGTGGCGGAGCGGATTTCGCCGCGCGAGATGCGACTGGTTTTTCCAACGAGCGCAGGATTCGGTTCGCGGTTGACGCGGGAATTCGAGTTGAGCGCGACGCACGCGGTGCTGGTGATCCGCAATCGCATCGAGCAGGTGAGGACGTCGCCGTTTCCCGCGCAGGCGTGGAGCATCACGCAAGTGCCGCTGCCGGAGCGCGTCGTGCTCGATCTGGCGAGCGACGCGCCGCCGGGGGTGGAACAGCCGGTGAACATGAACGCGCTGCGCGCGCAGCCGCCGCTCGGCGGGCAGGCGTTTCTCGAAGGCACGGTGGCGCGTGGAGAGGGCTGGGTCAGCATGCGGCCGACGCGTGAAGGACAGCAGAAGTTTGGCACGCTGGGCCGCTGGATCGCCGGCGTGTGGCCGAAAGGCGTGCTGGTGCAACGCGTCGCGCTCGATGCGGAAGGGATGTATCCGGAGGCGACTTCGCTGCAGTTTTACTACAGCGGCCCGTATGGCGAATTGGAGACGCTTGGACCGGCGCGGTTGCTGCGCGCCGGCGAGGCGCTGACGACGACGGTCGTTTGGCAATGGCTGCCCGACATCGATTCGTCGTTTGACGATGCGGGCGTTGCGCGCGCGGTGGCGGCGGCGGAACGCGATCTCGTTCAGGCGGGCGTCGACGGGACGAACGCGCTTGTGCCGCCGACGGAGTTTACCCCCGCGAAGACCCACCCTTAACGGACCCTGCCCCATGCTCTCGAATCTACGCATCAGTTCTGACCGTCGCTATTTCGTCACGGCCGATGGCGCGCCGTTTTTCTATCTCGCGGACACGGCGTGGGAGCTGTTTCACCGGCTAAATCGCGAGGAGGCTGAGATGTATTTGAGCGATCGCGCGGCGAAAGGTTTCAATGCGATCCAGGCGGTGGTGCTCGCGGAAGCGGACGGATTGCGCACGCCGAATGCGACGGGTGAGTTGCCGCTGCACAACCTCTCTCCGGCGCGGCCGAACGAAGCTTATTTCAAACACGTGGACTGGATCGTGGACCGCGCGGCGGAGCTCGGTCTTTACACGACGATGCTGCCCACGTGGGGCGACAAATGGAACTGCCGAAGCGACGCGGGCCCGGAGGTTTTCACGCCGGCGAATGCGGAACAGTTCGGCGAGTGGCTGGGGCGGCGCTATCGGTCGCGGCCGGTGATCTGGATGCTCGGCGGCAACCGGAGTCCTGAAAATCCGCGTCACTATGCGATCATCCGCGCGATGGCGGAGGGACTGCGGCGCGGCGACGGCGGCGCGCATCTGATGACGTTTCACACGGCGGGCGCGGCGGGTTCGGCGGAGTTTTTCCATGGCGACAAGTGGCTCGATTTCAATTCGCGCCAGCATGGACATGACACGGACTTCACGCGCTATGCGCTTACGCGGGCCGACTTCGAGCGTTCTCCGGCGAAGCCGGTGATCAGCGGCGAACCGGTTTACGAGGATATTCCGGTGTCGTTGCAGACCGTGAATCCGACCTACACGAATGCGGCGGATGCGCGGCGCGCGTTTTACTGGAATGTTTTCGGCGGCGCGTGCGGTCACACGTATGGGCATCATTCGGTGTGGCAGTTCTACGAAGAAGGCCGCGCGCCGCGTTACGCGCCGCTCATGTCCTGGCGCGAGGCGCTGTTGCAGCCCGGGGCGTTTCAAATGGGAATCGGCCGGCGTTTGATGGAGTCGCGGCCGGCGGCGGGGCGGGTGCCGGACGAGGCGTTTCTCGTTGCCTCGGAAACGGTGCCCGGTGCGGGTCGCGCGCGGCTGGTCGCGACGCGCGAAATCAACGGCGCGTATGCGATGGTGTATCAACCCGAGAGCCGACCCTTCGAGGTGCGGCTCGACCGGATCTCCGGCGGCGCGGCCAACGTGTGGCGCTTCGATCCGCGCACGGGAGCGGCGGCGAACCTGGGCACGTATCCGACGACGGGCGTGCACCGTTTTTGTCCGCCGATGCGCGGCGAACGGCTCGATTGGATTTACGTTTTCGATGACGCGTCGCGCAACTGGCCCGCACCCGGCGGTCAGCGAGCGGCAGCCCCCCGACTATTCTCATGAGTGATACCCTGAAGCTTTTCACCCTCGCCGGATGCGGCGCGATACTGGCGGCGGCGGTCGTGGCGAGCGAGCCGCGCGAGACCCTGCCGCTTTACCAGAGCGAGCGTTTGACGAAACAGGCGCCGGCGATCGACGGCGTGCTCGATGACGCGGCCTGGCAGGGCGTCACGCGAGCGCCGATCCAGCGCCAGCATCACGACGAAAAACCGCTGCCGGAAGGCGCGCGCAACGTCGGCTACTGGATGGCGACGTGGGATGCGGAGAATCTCTATCTCGGCATGCGCGTGATCGACGAGCACGTGAACGAGACGCAATCGAGGATCTACGAACCGCACAACGACGTGGTCGAACTGTTCTTCGATCCGTTGCTCAACTACCAGTTCAACCTGCAATATCGCGTGTGGCCGTTTGGCGTGGATGGTGGACGCGGCGATGTGTCGCAAGATCCGACCTGGGGACGCTGGGACGTGGCGAGCACGCGGACGGAGGACGGTTATCTGACGGAAGTGCGCGTGCCGCTGTCGCATTTCATGGAAGTGGCGCAGATCGACCTGCGCGCGGGCAGCCTCATTGGTTTTGATTTGTCGGTGCATGACGTGCCGTTCCCGACGAGCGAGCAATGGGTCCCGCCGAAGGTGACCGGTTGGGCGGGCGACGGGACGAACTGGCAGTATGCTTCGCAAAACGGATTGCTGGCGCTCGGTGTGCCGAGCGCGGACGAGATCGCGGCGGTGCGTCCGCATCAGGACGACATCGGTGAAACGCCCGTGGACGAGGCGATGGCCTTGTGGCCGGACCTCGGGTTGGTGAGCGGCTTTTTCAATCTCGACGTGCTCAGGCAATCGTGGTCGTGGGAGAGTTTTCAGCCGTGGCGGCTCGGACGCGTGCGACATCCGTTGATCGACGGACGCAATGACCATGACGCGCGCACGGTGAACCGCACGGTCGGGCCGCACGCGCACGGCGAAGCGCTGGAAGTGAAGCCGCGCGTGGTCGAGTTGACGCTGTCGGGCGAGCGCGAAGGGCGGCTTCATGAACTCACGGTGCTGACGACGCCGTTTCATCCGGCGATGAGTTATCGGACAAACTCGTCCTCGCTCACGCTCTTTGACGAAATGACGAGTGTCGGCCAGCCGACGGGGCCGTCCTACGTCGCGCTGCCGCTGGCGAGTGGTGTGGCGGTGCGCGCGGTGCCGACGCAGGGTGGGGCGGTTTACGACGCGGCGCGCGACGGCGCGCTGGCGGAAGGATGGGTGCTGGTGTGGTTCGGCCGCGAGGCGGACGGGCGCGCGACGGATTTCCCGGTGGCGGTTTATCCGAATCGGAGCCCGGAGCGGATCGACGTGGCGGCGGCGGGCGGACTCGCATGGACGTTTGGCGGGGCGGCGCGCAACGCGCTGACGTTTTTGCCGCTTTACGGTATTTCAGCGGTGGATACGGCGACGACGGCGGCGTGGACGCAGACGGGCAACCTTCCGGCGGACGTGCAGGCGCGCGTGCGCACATGGCAGGCGCGCAGCCGGCGGCTGCCGCTTGGCGTGCGCGAACTCTGGCAGTATTTGCCGGAGCGGCGGGCCTTCGAGTTCCGGCATCAGTTCGCGTATTCGGAGGATTTGTCGCACTGGCCGGTGAAGGAGGAACTGGTGGCGCCGCTGCCGATGCTGCTGTCGAACACCGAAGCGGCGAAACGCTATGCGAGCGCCGGGCTGGTCGATCTCGATTACGCGCTGTTTCAAGGCGGGTATTACGGCGTGCTGGGCCGGCCGGAGATCCGGTTGGAGCTGCCGGAAGTGAAGATCGAGACAGTGCCGCCGCGACTGGATCGCGCGCGATTGTCGCAATCGCCGCTCGGACGGAAATACCTGGCGGAGCTGGATGCGCTGGGGCTCGCGAAGATTTTTCAGAGCAACATGGACCGGGTGATGGCGCGGTCGCATTTCATGCCGCACATCTGGCCGATGATCGAGAAGCCGGATTTGTATTCCGGTTTTTGGTTGATGACGGAGGAGGAGCGGACGGCGTTCGTGCGCCGGGTCGAGGCGGGTTATGCGGACATCATTTTCAGCGACGACTGGCGCGAGCGCTTGTGGCCGGACAAGGCGCCGTATCTCGGCAGCGATTTCCGCTATGGGAATCTGACGTATCCGTATGGCGTGGCGGAGCCGTATTACGGCGTGGTCGAGATGCTCTCGAAGATGAATTATTTCTGCGCGGGCCAGGACGATTACAGCGTGATGGTCCGGCACTGGGATCGGATCAAGGAGCTCACGGAGATCATCTGGCACGGCGGATTCGCGCAGTATCGCTACGACGGCGGCGCGATGATCGGCGAGGCGCTCGTGGGTTTGGTGAAAGGCGCGGAGGCGGCCGGAGATCGGAAGATGCAGCGTCGCGCGATGCTGAGGCTTGCGCAGCATGCGGCGAGTGCGGCGGGTTATCTGGAAGGTGGCGAACGACTCGCGAAGGACAAGTCGTGGGCGCGACGCGGGATGTCGCCGGTGCTGCTGGGGGATGTTCAGCAGACGACGCCGACCACCGCGGCTAAGATCGCGGACGGAACGCTCACGGGTTCGGACGGCATGCTGTATTGGGATCGTGGTTACGGGAATCCGGTGGTGCTGCGCGACCACGCGCGTGCCCAGGTGCAGGCGATCGAGAACAAGATCGATCGGGAGATCCCCGACTGGTTCAAGGAAACGGATCACAATTTCAAACGGCGCGACGGCATTTACCGCCGGTTCACCGTGCGCGCGCATTCGCTGCGACAGCCGATCGCCGAGCTCGAGCGCCAAGTCGCCGGGTTGCGCGAAACGCTGCGCAAGGACGTCGAGTTCGATGCGGGAGTGTTGATTCTCCTGCTGCAGCGGATTCAGGAGGAACTCGATCACCCGAAAAATTGATCGGCGCGCAACGATGGCCGGACTGCGGACGAGCTAAGTGTTCGTCTTTGATAAACAAAATCCGGCCATATTCACTTTTACGCCGTCCGCAGCGACATTCCTGTTGACCGCCACTCTTGAGCGTTCTGGTAGTGCATCCGCGGAGACAGAAAGTGTTCGTGGAGTAAGAACGTGACGCGGACGTTTCATGTTTTCGATCAGTAAACAACCAAACAGACCCCTATGACTACTACCCTCAGGTCCTGCATCGGACGAGCTTTGCCCAGCGCGGGCGTGCTCGCTTCGCTCTGCTTAGCTCCGATGGCTCTCGCCCAAGAGAGCCGTCCCGACGATGAATCCGACGTCATCATTTTGTCGCCGTTCGAAGTTTCGGCTGCGCGCGAGGACGGCGGCTACACGGCGGAGACCACGCTCGCCGGCAATCGTCTCAACACGAAGTTGAGGGATATCGGCAATGCCGTGACCGTCATCACTCCGCAGCTCTTGGCGGATATCGGTGCGACCAACAACGCCTCGCTGCTGCAATACACTCCGAACACCGAAGTCGGTGGCATTCGGGGCAACTTCGCTGGTGTGGGTGATGGCGCGGTGCTCGACGAGTCCTCGCATTTCGGCAATCCGAACAACAACACGCGGGTGCGCGGCTTGTCCGCCGCCGACAACACGCGCGACTTTTTCCTCACGGACATTCCGTGGGACGGTTACAACATCGACGGCATCGATCTCCAGCGCGGCCCGAACTCCATTCTGTTCGGCCAGGGCCGTCCGGCCGGCATCATCAATGCCCGGACCGCCGGTGCCACGTTCGGCAAGAATTCGACGAAGATCACGGCGCGTTACGGCAGCGAGGACAGCACGCGCACGACGATCGACGCGAACCGGATTCTGCTTCCCGGTGAGTTGAGCCTGCGCATCGCGGGTCTCTACGATCACATGAATTATCAGCAGGAGCCGGCGTTCAGTCGTCAGAAGCGCATCTACGGTGCGACGCGTTGGGAGCCGAAGCTGCTGAAGCAGGGTTCGGCGCGCACGATCGTTCGCGCCAACCTGGAAGCGGGCGAAGTGCGCAGCAACATGCCGCGTCAGCTCCCGCCTTACGACCAACTCACGCCCTGGTTCAATCAAGGCGCCTACACCGGCTACCGCGCCAACGGCACCGAGAAGACGTTCCAAGGCACGAATCAGGCGACCTATACCTTCGCGCAGTTCGCGGACCGTTTCGGTCGCACGCCGAATGGCGGCCCGATCGACGAGGTTCGCGTGGGGGCCGGCTTGCCCTACAGCGGCGAGAACGCGGCGTTCAACCCGTGGCTCGGCGCGTGGCGGTTCGAGAATCCCACGCTCAACTTCAACGGCACGAGCTCGGTTCCGATCAACGGCCTGCTCTGGGAGCCGAAAGGCGACTTCGGCCTCGCGCCCAACGGCTCGATCGATCGCACGGTTGGCGGCCTGCCTTTCGCCCGCGCTTCGTCGATCGCGTCCTATTCCACGTTCGCGACGAATGCCCGTCTGCCGTATTACAACTGGGGCGTTTACAAGGACAAAACCCTCGTCGATCCGTCCGTATTCAATTTCTACGACCGGCTGATCGACGGCGACAACAAGCGCGAATGGACGAATTTCCGCGTTTATAATCTCAACGTCGCGCAGACGTTCCTTGACGACCGCATTGGCGTCGAGGCCACCTACAACCGCGAGAACGTCACCCGCGGCCAGAGCGGCATCATCGGCTCGCCCCGGCTCATGGTCGATATCATGAGCACCTATCCCGACGGTTCGGCGAACCCGAATGTCGGCCGTCCGTTCATCTACGGCATGGGTGGCAACAACCGCCAATCCGTGAGCGAGCGCGAATCCACCCGCGTGACCGCTTTCGCGACGCACGACTTCAATCGCAACCGCGAGCCTTCCGTGCTGACCCGCCTGCTCGGGCGTCACACCGTGACGGGTCTCCGCGCGGAGGATGAATACAATGTCGATCAACGCTCCTGGCAGCGCTACGGCTCCGATGCGGCTTTTGTCGCGTCCCTGAATCGTCCCGCCGGCAGCAGCGAGTTGAAGTTCAACACCAACACGCTCACGCCCACCACGGTGATTTACCTCGGCAACTCGCTGGTCGGCCGCAACGGTGCCGCGGGCGCCAACATTCCGAACCCGACCGCGATCGCGACGATCACGCCGGGAGCTTCGCTCCGGGTGTTCGACTCGACCTGGAACGCGCCGGCCTCGGTCAATCCGGCCGATGTGTGGACCGATACGACGATCACGGGCACCCCGGCGCATCCGGTCGTCAGCACGCAGTCGGAAAATCCCGCGAATTACGTGGGCTGGACCAACAAGCCCTACAACGTGATCGATGCCGACCAACAGCCCGGCAATCGCGAGGCGCTTACGACCTCCGCCGAGCTGCGCCGCCAGAAGGTTTCCTCCAAGGCCTTTGTCTGGCAGGGGCATTTCTGGGACGAAGCGATCGTCGGCACCTGGGGCGTCCGCCAGGATATCTCGAAGTCGTGGGGCGTCACGCGGAACATCAACTCGCCGAGCAGCGATCCGACTTCCGGCCGCCTGAACCTGAATCCGAATTCCTTCCGGTTGCCCGATGCCTACGACAACCGTCTCAAGGTCACGTCGCACGCCTGGACGGTGGTGGCGCATCTCAACCAGATGCCCTTCCTCGACGAGCTGATGCGGAACCTGCCGGTGAACGTCAGCCTCTTCTACAACGACTCGAGCAACTTCGAAGCGTTGTCGCAGCGCGTGAACTTCCTGAACGAGGCGATCGCGCCGCCCAGCGGCAAGACCATCGACCAGGGTATTCGCGTCGAGACGAAGGACGGCCGCTGGAGCCTGCGCGTGAACAAGTATGAAACGACCGTCACCAACGGTTCGAGCACCGCGCTTTCCGGCGCCTACAACATCGGCAACGAGATCGCGCTCGCCACGATGTGGGCGCGCCGTTTCGAGCATCAACTTCTTGGATACACGCTGGCGAACCGCCCGGCCGGCGATCCGTATGCGCATCCCAGCGCGGGTTCCTTCCGCTACGGCCCGGGCCCGGGCCAGACGCAGGCGGACGCGGATGCGATCATGCACAGCCATATCGCCTCGTTCAACAACTGGATCAAGACGGTCGATCCGCGCTTCTTCGAGGCCTGGGGTTACGATCCGTTCGATCTGAACACGCAGCCCGTGTCGAACACCCCGCTCGGCTTCGCCGTGACGGAAGACAGCGTCTCCGAAGGCTACGAAATCGAAATCGGCGCGCAGCCGACTCCCAGCTGGCGCGTGGCGATCAACGCCAGCCAGACCGAGGCCCGTCGCAACAACATTGGCGGCGCGGCGCTCACCGAGTTCATGAATTCCTACCAGGATCTCATGAACAACGGACCCGCCGGCGACCTCCGCATCTGGTGGGGCGCCAGCAACGCGCAGACGGCGGAAGTTCGCTGGAACTCCGCGATCGGCTCCGAATGGGCGCAGCGCAAACTGCAGGAAGGCACGGCCGTGCCGGAACTGCGCGAATGGCGCGTCAACGTCATCTCGAACTACGCCTTCAACGAAGGCCGCCTGAAGGGCTTCAATGTTGGCGGCGCGGTGCGCTATGAGTCCGAAGTCGCCATCGGCTACCGTCCGATTGCGGGTTCCACGCCGACCGAACTCAACTTCGACATCGCCAATCCCTACATGGGACCGGCGGAGACGAACTTCGACTTCTGGGTTGGGTATCAGCGCCGGCTCACGCCGAAGCTGAACTGGCGCATCCAGTTCAACATGCGCAACGCCTTCACGGACGAGGAACTGATCCCGATCACGGTTCAGCCGGACGGCTCTCCCGCGGCTTACCGTATCGCGCCCTCGCGCGCGTGGGAGATCACCAATACGTTCGAGTTCTAAGCGCCGTCAGCGACGGTTCGATGCCGGCGGCGCATCTCGCACCGCCGGCATTTTTGTATCCGCGGGAAGGTGACAGGTCGTCACCTCCCATTGCCGCAGTTTTTTTTGTTTGGTTCATGCCGCTTTTCATCCCTGCCTGGATTCTTCCCCTTCCTCCGCGCTGGCTCGCCGCCTGCGGCCTCCTCGCCATCGCGGCTTCGAGCCTGCCCGCGCAATTGACCGTGGAGTCACCAGAAATCGAATACCTGACGAAACCGGTCGGGATCGAGACACCGCGCCCGCGCTTCAACTGGTCGCTGGCCTCCAGCGAACGCGCGCAAGTCCAGCAGAGCTGGCAAATCCAGGTCGCGTCCACTCGCGCGCGGTTGGAATGGGGAGCGATCGACATTTGGGACAGCGGAAGAATCGAATCCGACGCGAACTTCGGCGTCGCGTATGACGGTCCGCCGCTGGCGAGCGGCGACCGTTATCACTGGCGGGTTCGCGTGTGGGACGGGCAGGATCGCGCGTCCGATTGGTCGACCGCCGAATGGTGGCAGATGGGGCTGCTGCAAGAGTCCGACCGGCAGGCGCGCTGGATCGGAGCGGCGGAGGAGGAGACCAGTCCGCGCCTGCGCCGCGAGTTTTCGGTTGCGCAGCCGGTGGTGCAGGCGACCGCGTATGCGTATGCGGTGGGTTGGTATGAGTTGAGTCTCAACGGGCGCAAGGTGGGCGACCGCGTGCTCACGCCGGTCAATTCGAGTTACAAGAAGAACCTTTTCTACGACGTTTACGATGTCACGGACCAGATCCGTTCGGGCGACAATGCCGTCGGCATCTGGCTCGGCGGAGGCTACAACCAGAATTATTCGAAATATGGATACCGCTGGGCGCAGCCGCCGGCGGCCTGGGTGCAGATCGAGCTGCGTTTCGCCGATGGCACGCGCCGCCTGATCGCGAGCGACGAGCAATGGAAAACGGCGGCGAGTCCGATTGTCGCCAATCATATTTACGACGGGGAAACCTACGACGCGCGGCGCGAACAGGATGGCTGGAATCTTCCGGGATTTGCGGACACGAGCTGGTCTCCCGTCGTGCTGCGGGAGGTCGATGCCGGGCCGTTGAAGGCCTCGCTCATGCCGCCGATGAAAGTCACGCGCGAACTTCGGCCCGTGAGCGTGACGGAAGTGAGTCCGGGCGTTTTTGTCTTCGACCTGGGCCAGAACATTGCGGGCTGGGTGCGCCTGCGCGTCGCGGGCGAACGCGGCCAGCGCGTGGTGCTGCGTCACGCGGAGAACGTGCACGGCGACGGCACGCTCGACGTCGCCACCAACCGCAAGGCCCGGGCGACGGACACCTATGTGTTGCGCGGCGGAGAGACGGAGATCTACGAGCCGCGATTTACGTATCATGGATTTCGTTACGTGGAGGTGACCGGGTTTCCCGGGCGTCCCACGCTCGAGAGCGTGACGGGATGCGCCGTGAGTGCCGCGGTGGAGGAAACCGGCACGTTCAACTCGTCGGACCCGTGGCTGAATCGCATCCAGCAAAACTTTCTCTGGTCGATTCGGAACAACCTCATGGGCATTCCGACCGACACGGCCGTGCGCGACGAGCGGACGCCCTGTCAGATGGATTCGCTGGTGGTGGAAGAAACGGCGATCGCGAACTTCGACATGCTGCAGTATTACGCGAAGTGGCTGGAGGACATCCACGGCGACGGCGGCATGCCGCCGAACTGGACGGGCGACCAGGTCGTGCTGGCGGACCTGTTGTATCAACACTATGGAGACCGCCGGATCCTCGAGCGCCATTTCGAGAACATGGAGGCGCGCTGCGCTGGGTATCTTCGGGAGATGGAGGCGGGGAATCGTTGGGCCGACGGTTTTGGCGATTGGGCGCCGCCGCATCAGCCCGGCGATTACAAGACGAGCTTCAGCGAGGGCGAGATCGTCAACACGGCGTTCTTTTACCGCGTCGCCACGATCACGGCGGAGACCGCGGAGATCCTCGGGTTCGCGGACAAGGCGGCGCGTTATCGGGCGCTGGCGGACCGGCTGGCGCGGGAGTTCAACGAGCGGCATTTCGATGCCGGGACGTTCACCTATGGCAGCGGCCGGCAGGTGACGTCGGTCCTGCCGCTCGCGTTTGGACTGGTGCCGGAGGAGGCGCGGGCGGACGTCGCGCGCGCGTTGCATGAACGCGTGCAGGGACGCGATCGCGGGCACCTCGATACCGGCATCTTCGGCACGCGGTATCTCTTCGATGTGTTGATCGATCACGGTTATGCGGACTCCGCCTACGCGGTGCTGGGCCAGCGCACTTATCCGAGTTTTGGATACCAGATTGGATTGGGGGCGACGACCACGTGGGAGCAGTGGTCGTATCGCGGCGGGATGCAGAGCCACAACCACGCGATGTTCGCGGGACCGGGGGCGACGTTCTACTCGCGTTTCGCGGGGATCCGGCTGGCGGCGCCGGGTTATCGCCGGATGGTGATCAAACCGGAGGCGCCCGCGGGATTGGCGCACGTCGACGCTTCGTTGCGCACGGTCAGCGGGCTGGTGCGCTCGGCGTGGCGGCAGCACGAAGGCTATGCGCATCGCGTGATTCTGCCCCCGAATACCCGCGCGGAGGTGCACGTGCCGGCGGCGGATCCTTCGATGGTTCGCGAAAGCGGCGGACCGGCGACGGAAGCGGCGGGCGTTCGTTTCCGGCGGATGGAAAACGGTCGCGCGGTGTTCGAGATCGGGTCGGGCAACTATGTGTTTACGGTCGGGGAGGTGGCGCCATGAAAAAGTGGATACACGCAACGCGTTGGGTGGGTTTCGGAGCGCTGGCGGCGGCCTGCAGCGGCGGTCCGCTGCAAGTCGCGCCGGACGGCCGGACATTTGTCACGGACAAGGGAGAGCCGTTTTTCTGGCTCGGCGACACGGCGTGGGAATTGTTTCACCGGCTCGATCGCGAGGACGCTGTTTTCTATCTCGAGCGCCGGGCGGAGCAGGGATTCAACGTGATCCAGGCCGTGCTGCTCGCGGAGAGCGACGGACTGCGCGTGCCCAATCGTTACGGTGCGGTGCCGTTTCACGATCTCGATCCGCGGCGGCCGAACGAGGCGTATTTCGAGCACGTCGACTTCATCGTGCAGGAGGCGGCGCAACGCGGATTCCAGTTGGCGCTGCTGCCCACGTGGGGCGACAAAGTGCCGAACGAGCGCGGAGGCAACGGCCCGGTGGTGTTCGATGCGGAGAACGCTGCCGACTACGGACGGTTTCTCGGCGAACGATATCGCGAAGCGCCCGTCGTGTGGATGCTCGGCGGGGATCGCCCGGTCGATTCGGAGGAAGTGCGCGAGATCTGGCGGGCGATGGCACGCGGCCTGCGCGAAGGCCATGGCGGCGCGCAGCTCATGAGTTACCATCCCGCGGGCGAAGAGACCTCGGCCGAATGGTTCCCGGATGACAATTGGCTGGATTTTCACGTTTACCAGAGCGGTCACGCGAAGCGCTTTCATCCGGTGCAGCGTTACGCCGAAGCGCTCGCGCAGCTGCAGCCGCGCAAGCCCTATCTGGACGCGGAGCCGCCGTATGAGGATATTCCGATCCGCTTCTGGGATTACATCGACTGGACGGGCCCTCAAGCGGTGCCGCCGGGCGTGATCGATGAACGCGGGATGCTGGTGAAGCCGGGACATTTCGCGCGCGGGTTGATCGACGATTACGACGTGCGCGTTCACGGATACTGGAATCTGCTGGTGGGAGGGGCGGGTTTCACCTACGGGCACAATGCGGTCTGGCAAATGCATCGCGCGGGGCAGCACGCGGTGATTCCCTGTTTGCACGATTGGCGCGCGGCGTTGGAGCGCCCGGGTGCGCGGCAGATGCAGCACCTGCGAACGCTTTTCGAGCGGCGCTCGTTCACGCGGTTGCAACCGGATCAGACGATCGTCGCGGAGGAAAACCCGGACGGTCCGCGGCACGTGCGCGCGGCACTCGACGAACGCCGGGAGTTTGCGCTCGTGTATCTGGCGGTGGCCCGTCCGATCGAACTCGCGATGGGTAAAGTTCGCGGGACCGAGGTGGCGGTGTCGTGGTTCGATCCGCGGACCGGAGACGTGGTCGCGGTGCAGCGGAGAGCGAACGACGGCACGCAATCGTTCACGCCGCCGACGACGGGTGAGCGGACGGACTGGGTGTTGGTGCTCGATGCGGTGGATGCGGAGCTGCCGTCGTTGTCGCGGGCGGGCGAGTGACGGATGAGGCGCTTCAAGCGATGCGGAAAGAAACCCAACGTTTGCGGCGATTTCCGAGGTGATCTTCCGGCAGAATGCATCAACCTCACACGATGATTTGCGCGCGACACCACGATGCAGAAGTCGGCCGCAACACCGCCCGGGCGCGGGCGGTGGGAGCGATCCTGCTGGCGGCGGTGAGTTTGCTCGGATTCGGCGCTTGCGACCGGCCGTCATCGCGTCCGGCGGCACCGCGCGCGGAGACGCGGAAGACGCCGGCGGCGATGGATCTGGACTATCTCAAATTTGAGCGGGTGGGGCGTCCGGTGACGACGCCGCCCTGGATCGCGCACGTCAACACGGTCGACCTCGATGGTGACGGGTTGCTCGACATCGTGGGATGCGAGACCCGCGACAACACGATTTTTTGGATCCGGCAGACGACGCGGGGGAAATTCGAAGAGTCGACGCTGGTTGAAGGGATGCGGGTGCCGGTGCGCGTCGAGGCGGCCGACATCGACGGCGACGGCGATCTCGACCTGCTCGTCGCGAGCATGGGCGAAGTGTTTCCCAACAACGATCGCATCGGCACGGTCTTCATTTTGGAGAATGACGGACGGCAGAATTTCACGACGCACGCGGTGCTCGAGCACACCGCGCGGGTGACGGACGTGCGCGCGGGGGATTTCAACGGCGACGGCCAGCTCGATCTGGCGCTGGCGCAGTTTGGCTACGATCAAGGCGAGGTCAGCTGGCTCGAGCGGGTGGGGCCGTGGGAGTTTCGGCGGCACGTGCTGCTCGATCTTTCCGGCGCGATCAACATCGGCGTGGCGGATTTCAACGGCGACGGGCACCTGGATCTTGTATCCAACATTTCACAACAGTGGGAGGAGGTGCATTATTTCGAGAACGACGGACGCGGCGGCTTCTCGCGTTTTCGGGTCTGGGCTTCGGCCAACGAGGATTACGGCAGCAGCGGGTTGATCGTGACCGATCTCGATCGCGACGGGCGGCCGGATGTGTTGTTCACCAATGGCGACGGCTTTGGACCGGCGGCGACGCCCGGGCCGCGTCCGTGGCACGGCGTGCAATGGCTCGAAAACAAAGGCGGCGGCCGTTTTCAGTATCGCCGCATCGGCCGGCTGCCGGGCGCCTACAGTCCGGTGGCGATCGATCTGGATCGGGACGGAGCGATGGACGTCGTGGCGGTCGCGGGCTACGCGGACTGGAGCAACAAGGACCGCGACGTGATTTCGCTGATGTGGTTTCGGAACGACGGCCGGATGGGTTTCGAGTCGCGCGTGCTGGCGATGGCGCCGAAGGATTTGATCACGCTGGCCGCGGGGGATTTCGAAGGCGAAGGCGAGCCCTCGCTCGTGACGGGCGGCTTCTATGTTTATCCGCCGTATGAAGCGATGGAGCGCGTGCTCCTCTGGCGAAAGGCGGTGCGATGAGCGCGCGATGGGGAAGACGCGGGTGGATCGGAGGCGGACTGCTGTTCGTGGCGCTCGCGGCCGGCTGGTGGGCATTGGAGCAGCGCTCGTCGGGAGGCGTGGGGATCACGCTGCCGGCGGCGCCGCATTTCGACGAAACGCAGGACCGGCTGCGCGAGGAAGTGAATGCGGAGATCGCTCGCGCCGGCGATTCGCCGCAGGCGGCGCTGGAGGCGTTGAAGCGGCTGGCGCGGCTGTATCATGCGAATGGTTACATCGACGAGGCGCAAGCGGCTTACGAGATGCTCGAGGAGGTCGATCCGAAGGAGCCGAGGTGGCCCCATCTGCATGCGGTGATTCTGGCGGGTTTCGGCGATTTCGAGCAGTCGATGGCGCGATGGCGCCGGGTGATCGAGCTGGCGCCCGACTATCTCGCAGCGCATCTGCGGCTCGCGGAAGCGGAGTTGAAGTCGAACCGGCCGGAGGAGGCGGAGGCGATTTATGAGGCGGTGTTGAGGCGTTGGAAGGATGAGCCGTATGCGCGGCTCGGTCTGGCGCGGCTGGATTTCGAGGCGGAACGGTGGGAGGAAGCGCTGCAACGGCTGGAGCCGCTGGTCGCGCAGACCGGCTACCGGCTCGGCTACGATCTCATCGTGAGCGTTTACGAAAAGCTTGGACGCGAACGCGAAGCGAAGGCGATCCGCGGACAGATGAAAGCGTCGGGTGCGTTTCGCGAGGCGCCGGATCCGTGGATGGATGAGTTGCTGGAGGTCTGTTTCGACCCGTATCGAATTGCGATTGCGGCCGGGGCGCGGTCGGACCCGGAAGAAGCGCACGCGTTGATTCTGCGCGCGATCGAACTCGCGCCCGACGAAGTCTCGTATCGATTGCAGCTGGTCAGTCATTACACGGAGCAGAAGGACGCGCCGGCGGCGTTGGAAGCGCTGCGCGAACTCACGGCTCGCGCGCCGGATTTCGCGGATGGCTGGGCGCGTCTCGCGTCGTTTTATCAGGATTTTCGTCAGGACGAAGCGGCCGCGCGCGCGGTGGTGACGGGGCTCGAGCATTGTCCGGATTCGCCGGGGCTGCGCCTGATGTGGGGATCGATGCTGCGGCGCGCGGGGCGGTTGGATGAGGCGATTCGCGAGTTGAACCGCTCGATCGAACTGCGTCCCAACGAAGCGCCGGCGTATGTGGAACTCGCGCACGCGCAGGTGAGTCAGGGCAACATCGATGCGGGATTGCAGAGCTTGCGGCGTTCGCTGGAAGCGGAGCCGGATAATCCGGCGGCGCTCACGTATCTCGCATTTCACGCGGTGGCGGCAGGGAACCGCGCGGAGGCGGACGAGTGGATGCAGCGCGTGGCGCGTCAACCGCGCGTTGCGGCGGAACCGGCGAGGCGGCTTGCTGAGGCGTATCGAGCGAAGTTTGGGCGCGAGTGGCGCGCGCGGGAGTGAAGGCGGACGGGCAGACGGTGGGGATATGGATCTGAAGTAACGATAGCCGCAAAGAGGCGCAGAAGGCGCAAAAAGGAGCAGTGATTCCTGGGGGTGTCGCGCCTTTATGTGGCTTGAACGTTCCTCGAAGGCCGTCGCCGTTGTTGGATCGAAAGGAGGGCGGGGCCAGAGACTCCGCCTCACAATTTGCTCGTTACCGCAGTAGAGATGATTCCGTGGCCAAGGAAGGGCCGCGATATTGCCCGGAAGCCGGAAGAAACCGGAGATCTCTTTTTGCGCGTCCTGTGCCTTTTCGCGGCTAGAGCGTTTTCAGAAAAGCTATAGCCCTTGAGGTGAACCACAGAGGCACAGAGGCACGGAGAAATCCCGCGGTCTTCCTCTGTGTGCTCGGTGCCTTCGTGGTTCAAATCGGGTTTTCCGATTCGGCCAACGGCTATGACATTATTGAATATGCTATATCGTTTTATTTGATCTGCTCTACCGGTTTTTGGCCCAGGCGTCCTGCAGTAGGAAGTGCAGCCGTGAGTAGTGGCGGTCAGCCCAGGATTGGCGGGCGAGCTTGAGATACGGTTCCCACGTTTTCGCATTGTCTCCGGCGGCTTCGGCGGCGGCGAGGAGCGCGTTGTAACGGCGCTCCAGTTGCGCGAGCCATTCGGCGGACAACTCGAACTCGGCGCGCGCGACCCGCTGTGTCTTCGACTCGCTGACGAACGTGCGCAGTTCGTAGGGAGCGAGGAAGAGCGTGAGTGTTTTGGCGGCGGAGATCGGTTCGCTGCGCTTGGCCACGGGATCGAGCGGCGCGCCGGTCTCGGCGAGCGTGATCACGGTTTTCACCGGCTCGGGCAGTGTGTTGAGGACGTAGAAGTAGTGGCGGCCGTCGACGATTTGCTGGCGGATGCGCACGGGATCGGACGCGCCCGGCACGTCGTCGAATTTCGCCGCGGGCAAGGCGCCGAGTGCGCGGGAGAACGGCAGCAATTCCTTCTCCATGCCCAACGTGCCGAGGACGTAACCGCCTTTCACGATGCTCGTGGCGTCGAGATGATGCAGCGCGAAGACGTAAGGCTCGAGACTGTTGAAGCCGGCGGGATTCAGCGTCGACGCGCGCCAGACCATTTCCTGCACGCCGATATCGGTGAGACCTTGCAGCGGGGATTCGCGGCCGACGGCGTCTTCCCAGTAGCGGTCGTGAATGGTGACCCGCACGTTGTGGTGTTCCTTCAACGGCGCGGCGACTTCGGGCGCGGTGAAGACACCGCGGCTCACGCCCGGATGGTCGACGAGATAATCTGACCGACGCATCCAGCGGAAATCGGACGGCACGGTGGTCGGGCTCAGGACAATGTTGGGATGATCGCGATAGAGATCGGGATCGATGCCCATCTCGCGCATGAGCACGGAGCTCGGTTCGTTGAGATAATCCGCGAGCCGGTGGTTCTGCGACGGATGAAGGAAGAAGTTGAGGATCAACTTGAGGTCGGGACGAGCGGCGCTGATGCGATCGGCCATCTGCGTGTAATGCCGGTAGAGCACCTGGCAGCGCCAATCGATCCAGGCTTCTTTCGCCGCGGCGTCGCTCATGAGCCATTCGTAGCTTTTGCGATGTCGCTCGGGATCGCCGGGCGTGTAAGTCGGGATCACGATGCCGGAGTCCTGTTGGAAACGGCGGAGGTTCGAATCGTTGTAGCCGGATGCGAGCGAGCCGAAGTCGTAGAGTTTGGTGCGTGTGACGATGAGCGAGATGCCGTCGAGCGCGGGTTCTTGTCCGTAGCGCGCGACGACCTCGTCGACGATCGCGTTCACTGCGGCCATCACGCGCGGGTCGGCGGGATTGAAATTGGTGTCCGAGCCGTGCCAGTAGCCATACCAGAGATCGCCGTCCTTGTTGACGTTGATGACGGTATCGTGATCGGCGTCGATCGCGGCGCGGTCGGTGATCGCGTGGGGATCGAGACTCGGCAGCGTGTGAATGTGCAGACCCGCGGTGAACGATATGTCCTGTTCGCCGAGACGCTGGAGCAGGTAGAGCGGGTAGCCGGGCGGATGCGGACGGGCGCCGCCCTGTCCGCCGGGGATGTCTTGCTCAAAGGGCTCGACGCGCGTGCCGTAAAGCGGACCGGCATACCAGGCGAGCGGGTATTCGAATTCGGTCTGGCCGAACGATCGCAGGTAGTCGACGAGCCGGTCGGTCGACTTCATGAAACCATCGAGATCGGTGCCTGTGCCGAAGCTGTGAAACAAGACCGGATCTTCGAAGTAGATTCCAGTGCGGCGCGGCGGCACGCTGCCCTTGAACTCGCCGGAGCGATCGCTGACGGCGAACTGGTTGAGGCGATACACGCGGATTTTTTCGACCGCGGCGGGCATATCGTGTTCGGCGGTCATGAAGGTGAAACCCTGCTTCTTCGCGCGCGGCCAGAAGACGACCTCGTGCTCGAGCATCTTGTGCGAGAGGGGAAACTCGTCGCCGGAGACGACGCCGCTATGCACCTGGAAGTCGATCGCCTTGCCGAAATTTTGGAGGAGCACCTCCATCGAGCGCGGTTTGTCGTCGGGGTAGGTGATCACGGCGACGTGCGGTTCGTCGACGTCGGTGATTTCGAACGGAATCACGAAACGATCGTGCACCCGGGAGCCGGCTTCGCGGTAGACGCCGGCGGGCGATTCGACGCGTTTGCTGTGGCCGAGATCTGCAATCGGCTGCTGTTCGAGGGCGTCGATCTCGGCGATCAAGGTGCGCTGCTCGCGTTGCGGCTCGAGTGGGGACGCGTGAGCGATCGCCTGCACACGGGTCTCGGTGGATTTCTTCTCGCCGGCTTCGGTGTAGGTGAGACGAAGGCGGTAGGCGCCGGCGGGTGTGGCGGCGAGGGGAAGGTCGAGCTGGGTCGAACTGCGGGCGTTCAGGGATGGCGCGGAGAGCGAGCCCTGCTGCAGCACCTGGCCGTTGTCGTTGGAAAGTTGATACGCGAGATCGCTGAGTTGCACGGCGTCGTCGCCGGGGTTGCGCAGCGAAATAGCCAGATCGCGGGCTTGTCCGGCGGGAAGAAACGGATCGGAGACCGTGACGGCGACGTTCCATGCGCGATGACGCCGGAAGGCGGCGCGGGCTTCGTCTTCGGTGAGTTCGCGGTCGAAGATGCGAACCTCATCGAGCGCGACGCGCGACGCGTGGGCGGCGCCATTGTCGCCCGAGCCGAAGAAGAAGCGCGGGTGAGCCACGGGTTCCCATCGGCGAACCCAACTCATCGCTGCGGGTTGCCCGTCGACATAGAAGAGACCGCCTTTCTGGTGATTCCAGGTGATGGCGACGTGGTGCCATTCGCCGGCCTTCCAATCGGCGACACCGTGGTAGTCGATCTTCGAGTCGCGCGTGTCGTTCAGTTTCAGGCGGAGGAAGCGACCAGGAAAGAATTCGAGGCGCAGACGATTGCTGCCGACGGTATCGGCGCCGGTTTCGCCGAATAGAACGAACGGTTTGCCGTCGGTCGGGCCGGGCTTGATCCAGAACGCGATCGTTCCCTCGGGCTTGTGGAGGTTGCCGGCGGCGGAGTAGTCGACGATTTGCCCCGGGGAGAACCAGCCGGCCGCGCCATCGATTCCGGGCGTGGATTCCGGTTGCGCGCCTTCGAAGCGCGGCAAGCCATCGCCGCCGGCTTTGGCGGTGAAGCCCTCGTCGAAGCCGAGATGGAAGAGCGGGGCCGGGGTGGCCGGTTCGGCGTGGACGGAGAGAGGAGCAAACGACGCGAGGAGAAGGAAGGAGGCGAGAGAAGAGGCGATTTTCAGAGGCATGATCGAAAGAAGTCGTGACGGTGAGAGAGCGAAGGGTGCGTCAGGCGCTGGCGGCGTGGCGCTCATCGAGCGCGCGGCGGGTGGCGCGGGCGACGTCCTCGGTAATTGGATACAAGCGAACGCAGATCATCGCGACGACGATCGCGACCGCGGGAACCAGCGCGAAGAGCACGCGCATCCAGTAGATGGTTTCGGGCGACTGGGCGCCGCCCAGTTTCTCGTCGAAGCCGACCCAGAGGAGGACGAAGCCGGAGAACATGAAGGCGAGGCTGATGCCGGTTTTGTTGATCCAGGAAAAAACGGCGCCGACGGAGGCCTCGTTGCGGACGCCCTGCAGCAACTCCGCGTGATCGGTGACGTCGGCCATCATCGAAGCGAGCAGGACCCAGAAGCCGCTCATGCCGATTCCCATCAGGATCATCGGAATGAACATCAGCGAAGGCATTGCGGGGGTGTAGCAGAAGAGCTTGGCGACGGTGCCCGCGAGCGCGATGCCGAGGCAGGTGAGAAACGCGTGGCGTTTGCCGAAGCGGGTGGCGCCCCAGGCAATCACGGGCGTCGCGATCATGCTCGCGACCTGGTAGGCGGTGGTGACAGCGCCGTGGAGAATCGAAGCGGTCTTCAGATCGCCGCCGTGAACGTGGTAGATGTTGAGATACAGTCCGAGACTATAGACCGTGAAAATGCCGAGCAGCGTGGCGAGGCCGGCGATCGAGAGCAGGCGGAGCGGGCGGTTTTTGAGGAGGCCCCAGACGTTGCGGAGCAGCGGGATCTGCTTCTGCGTTTTGACGTGAATGTATTCCTTCTCCTTGGCGAAGAGCGCCGGGAGGATGCCAAACGTCATGATAATTAGCATCACGGCGAGCGCGGTGTAACGCGCGCCTTCGATGGAGTCCTCGAAGCCGCTGTATTGCGTGAGTGCGAAGAGCCACGATGCGAGGATTCCGCCGACCGGCATGAGAAACGCGACGACGGCGGAGATGCGCGTGCGCTCGTGATAGTCGCGCGTGAGCTCGAGTTGAAATCCCTTCAGCGGCACCGAGAACAAGGTGAACGCCGGAAAAAAGAGCAGCATCGCGATCGCGAAATAGACGCTGTAGGCGAGCGGGGTCCATCCACGCGGGCAGAAGAACGTCGCGAGGATGATCGGGCCGGTGAGAAACGCGCCGGCGATGATCAACGGCCGACGGCGGCCCCAGCGGGAACGGAAGTTGTCGGAGAAGCCGCCGATCATCGGATCGGTGACGGCGTCGAGCAGGCGGCCGACGGCGAGCACCGCGCCGATGACGGCGGGGTTCACGCCGAGCCCGATGTTATAGACCGGATTGGCGAGTTGATGGATCGAGTTGCCGGTGAGGTTGTCGACCATGCTGCCGACGCCGAAGGCGAGCTTCGTTTTCAACGGCACCTTCTCGCCGGGAGCGATGGTGGGCGAAGGCGTGGGTCCCGGGGCGGCGGCGGGTGGGGGCTGGTCGGCGGAAGGGGCGGACATTGGGCGTGTTAAGAATATGGATACTAAACGTTGAGCGGGGGGACGACGGTCTGGAGACGCGGAGCGACGAGCAGGCCCATCGGTTTCAATTGGTATTCATAGGCCCAATGATCGCCGTCGGTGCGCCAGGCGTCGGGGCCGAGCCAGCGCGGCTTGGGATCGGTGTTGTGCAGCGGGCCGAATGCGTTGTGCCGGTTGCCGAACGCGGTGACATCCAGCCGATGACGACCGGCGCTGAGGCGCGGGAATTCGAAGCGGAACGGCGCGAACGCGACGGGTTGGGGGCGGCCGCGATCCAGCGCGACTGAGAGCAACGGGGCTTTGAAGCCGCGGAAACTTACCGCCTGCGCGGCGCGATCTTTCGCGGGGAGCGTGAGGTGATAGGTGACGTTGCCGGCGTAGAACGGCAGGCCTTGCGTCGTCCAGTCGCCAAACGCGAGGCGTCGGACCGGCGCGGTGAGCGTCGCGTGGCGGCCGGCGAGCTTCACGCCGAAATCGCCGAGCAGGTAACACCATTCGAGCTCTGTCTTGCGCGTGAATGGGCGGCTCAGCACGAGTTCGTGTTCGCCAGCGCGGAGGGCGGGCAGACGCACGCGCTTGATGGCTTCGTCAACCCACCAGCCGCGCGAAGTGGCGGCGATTGTTTTTCCGTCGAGCCGGATCTCCCAGGCGGCCGGCTCTTCGAGGGCGAGTTCCGCGGCGGCGATGGCGATCTCGCTGCGAAAGCGGAAACGCAACTCGACCCGGCCGAGCGGCTCGGCCGGCTCGCGATCGGTCCACGGTTGCGCGACGTGTCCTTCGCGAGGCGGCAACTGGCAACGGGCGCGGACGAGATTGTGCAGGCGCAACATCTCTTCACGCGGTTGCCACGCGCCGTCGTTCCAGCGCCACTCCGCTTGGTCGAGCAGGAGCACGTTGGGCTCGGAGAGCGTCACGGGGGCGGGATCGGCGAGCTCGCCGACGTCCTGCCAGCGCCGCGGCGCGATGGCTTTGGCGCGCGGTTTGCCGGGGCGCAACGTGAGCAGCAGGTGGCCGTGCGCGGCGAATTCGACGGGGAGCTCCGTCGTGTCGCCGACGTGAATCGCGTGAGTTTCGCGCACCTGGCCGGAGGCGGTGTCGCGAACGTGCGGCCGCCAGCGGCCGGCGATTTTGAGGGTGAGCCCGGTGACTTCGGCGGAGCGGTTGCGGTTGCAGATAAACAGATGGCGCTCGGCGCCGTCACCACGAAGTTGATACAGCAGATCGCGGGAGCGGCGGCCGGCGGCGTCGACGCACTCGATGAGTCGCACGGATTCGAGGCACGCGACGACGGCGCGTTCGTCCCATGGGCAGACGATGGCGCGGCCGGCAAGACGTTGGGCGCGATCGGACGGTTGGGCGTCGACGAGCGAGGGAATCTCGCCGGCGAACACGAGCGTGCCGCCGCGGGCGGAGAAGGCTTCGAGCCGATCGAGCGTCGTGCTGCGGATGGTGCGCAGCGCGGGAACGACCACGACATCGTAGCGCATGTGGCCGACGGTGAAGCCGGCCGAGTTCGCTTTGCCGCGCGACTGCGTGGGCAGCAGGCCCTCGCTGACGTAGTTGAAATCGAGGAGATTTCCGAGGAGCCACTGCGGCAGCTCGGCGAATTGTTTCTCGCGTTGCGCGCGCTCGGCTTCGGTTTGGGCGAGCGGACCGTAGCAGAGCCAGAAGGATTCGATCGGATGGATGACCGCGATGCGCACGAGCGGCTGGCCGCGGCTGAGGACGACGTTGACCCGTGAGAAATGGTTTTCGATCAGCGGATATTCCTTCCACCACGGCGACTGGTAATGAATCGACGCGGGGTAATCGCGCTTCGCTTCGCCGGCCATCGAAAGCCAGGCGAGATGAGGAACGCGGACGGTGATGCCGAGGGCGGCCTGCCAGTCGCCCTGCGCCTTGTGTCCGGTGAAATCGAAGCTCCAGCCGGTGACGCCGTAGAGCTCGCTCATCACGCCCGGGCGGTTGTATTGGTGCGCGATGCTCTGCGCCTGTTTCGCGGTGGTGAACTCTTCCTCGTCGCAAAGGAGATCGATGCCCGGGATGTGAAAGTGCGCGAGCGAACGCATCGCTTCGCCGGTCGCGCGTGTTTGCGAGCCGAGGGTGGGCTCTTCCATCATGTGGCCGGTGAGCATCAGACCGTGACGCGCGCACCATTCGCCGAGCGTGCGGGCATAGGCGTCGGCGAAGCGCTCGGTGACATGATCGTGATATTGCAGCCGCGCGAGCGAAGGGCGGGCGTCGGGCAGCTCCCAAAAAATCTCCGGTAGCGCGTCGAGCAGGTCGGCGCCGTAGCGCGCTTGATACGTGGCGAAGAAGTCGGTCGTCGCAGGGATGACGCGATCGGCGCCGTGCGCCGCGTGGTCGAAGCACTGTTTGAAGAGATGCTGCGGTTCGTCGGTGAAGATCGCGGGAATGGATTTTCCAAACTCGCGGCCGACGGCGGCGTGGTAGCGCTCGTGCGTCACCGCGGTGAAACGTTCGAGCGCGGCGCGGCTCAGCGTGTCGACGTAGCCCTGGTGGTTATACCACGGGACGCCGTCGGCGGTTTCGAGATAGGCGAACCACTCTTCGGCGCCGGCGGGGGCGCTTTCGGTGTCGTGTAAACGCTGATACGAGATGGCGCCCTGCGGGTCGCGCTTGACGGCGTAGCGGGCGAGGAGAACGCCGGTTTCGGAGCGGCCGGCGAGGGCGCAGCTCCAGTTGGGCGTGGGACGAATGGTGCCGTTGTAAGGCGTGCGGGTGAAGAGGAGATACTTGAGCCGGTGTTCTGGATTTTCGGTGACGAGACCGCCGCCGAAGCCGGACGGCCAGCGATCCTCGTCGTAGAGCCAGGTGAGCATCTTGCGGCGCTTTGCCTCGTCGGTGCAGGCGCGGACGAGCGCGAGAAATTCGTCGCTGAGATACGGCGTTTGCAGGCCGGTCCGCGCGTGGACGTGAAAACCGCCGAAGCCCATGCGCTGGAATTGCGCGATCTGGCGGAAAAGTTGCGCGCGATCGAGCCGGCTGTTCCAGGCCCAGAAAGGCGTGGCGCGATAAACGGCGGTGGGCTGGCGAAAGAGCGATTCGCTGAGGCGGCGTTGGCGATTGGCGGGATAGAGCGCGGTGGACGCGGGCTGGGTCATCGAAAAAATGAGATGCGGGCCGTTTAGACGGCGGATGAGGAATCGGCGGAGAGAGTTGGCACGATGGCGCCGTGCGCGCGGAGAAGGGTGTGGATCTCGCCGAGCGGGACCTCGCGCAATTCGATGCCGCGGCGAGCGGCGAGCGCGGCGGCGGCACCGGCGGCCTGGCCGGTGGCCATGCACGTGGCTTGAACGCGGAAGGCGGAGTTCGCCTGTTGGTCGCCGCAGACGGAGCGGCCGGCGACGATCAGGTTGCGGCTGTCGCGTGGCAGCAGCGCGCGATAAGGCATGGTGGGCACGATGCCCTCCTGGAGCGGGCGCGTGTCGATGCCGTGGCCGTCGAGTTGATGAACATCGATCGGGTAGAAGCTGTAACACACGGCGTCTTCCCACACGCGGCCGGACAGATAGTCGGGCGTGGTGACGCAAGCCTCGCCGAGAATCGTGCACGTTTCGCGGATGCCGCATTCCGTGGCGAGAAAGTCGTAGTGAAAATTTTCGAGACCTGGTTGCTCGCGGAAGAAACGGTGCAATCGGAGAATGAGCGCGCGCGCCTGCACTTCCGCGGCGGTGCGGCCCTCGCTGGTGCGGCCGTCGATGCCGAGCACGTGCACGGAGTTTTCGCCGCGCCATTGGAGGAATTGCGTCACGGGATTGCCGGCGCCGATCAGATCGGAGCGTTGGAGGCGGCCCTCGGCGACGGCGGCGAGGAAAGCGGCTTCGAGACGCGGCAGATCGAGCGTGGCGAGATCGTAGCCGGCGGCGCGCACGACGAGCGTGCCCGGCTGGAGGGCGGCGTTGCGCGCGACGGGCAGACCGGCGAGCGAGACGGCGTTGGCGTCGCCGGAGCAATCGACGAGAACGCGCGCTCGGACTTCGCGCAGGCCTTCCTTGCCGCACAACGTGAGCTTCCAGCCGTCGTTATCCGCGGCGACGGCGGCGAGCATGGTGTGCAGCGAGAGCGAGACGCCGGCATCGCTCACCAGTTCGTCGGCGAGCGCGGCGTAAATGGCGCGGTTGACGCGGATCTGCAGACGGAAGTGCGGCAACTCACGCCAGGCGGAGAAGTCGGGGAGCTGCGCACCGCTCTCGGCGACGGAACGGCTTACGAGTTCCCAGCCGATGCCGGCGATGACTTGTCGACCCCAGGCGTGAAACAGTCCGGGGAAGTTGACGGCGTTGAGAATGGTGGTGCCGCCAAGCACGCCGCTTTTTTCGACGAGGAGGGTGGATGCGCCCGCGCGTCCGGCTTGGATGGCGGCAATCAGACCGGCGGGACCGCCGCCGATCACGACCACATCATAATTTGAATTCATGAAAAATAGGGGACGGAATGAACCGGTTAGATAACGCCGCGACGTGCTTCGAGCGTGGCGCGGATTTCTTTCATGCGCGCGCGGTCGAGCGGGTATTTCAGCGCGATCGCGATGGCGATGCCCCAGATGACGAGCGGCAGCGCGAGATAGAGGTTGAACATGCGGCTGATGACCTCGGGCGGCTGAGCGCCGAGCTTCGCGTCGAAACCGGAGATATAGAGCACGAACCCGCCGACGCCCATGGCGCAGGTGAGCGAGAGTTTGATGAACCAGGAGTAGAACGCGTTGATCGAGCCCTCGCGCCGCCGGCCGGTCTGGAGCTCGTCGTAGTCGGCGGCGTCGGCCTTCATCGACGGGAGAAACAGCCACATCGCGGAGTAGGCGCCGACCTCGAGGATGCCGGGGATGAGTTGCAGGTAGGGCATGTCCGGCCGCATGAGGAAGTAGTTCGATTCCACGCCGATGGTCGCGACGATCAGCGTGCCGATGACCATGGCCTTCTTGTCGAAACGTTCGGCGAGCCAGGCGCCGAGCGGGATGATGGCGACGCCGGTGATGACGGTGGCGGTCATGCGCCAGCCGGCGACGACCGAGGCGGCGGAGAGATCGCCGCCGAACACGTAGTAGATATTCAGATACTGATTGAGCGTGAAAATCGACATGTAGCCGAACGCGAGAAAGAAGGAGATGCCGATGAGAGACCAAAGCGGCTTGCAGCGGGCGGAGTCCTTGACGCTGGAGAAGAAGGACTGCTTCGGCTGCTTGCTGGCCTCGGCGTTGTAATAGCGCTCCTTGACGAAGAGCGCGGGGAGCAGTCCGAAGATCAGGATGGCGCCGGCGATGAACCAGCAGGCGGTCTTCATGCCGGCGACGATGTCGCCCTTGCCCGTGGCAGGATCGATGAACATCGAACCGGTGACGATCGCGAGCACCCAGCCGCCGCCGAGCGCGGAGATTTTGCTGAAGAGGGCCATCCAGCTCGCGAGCCGGGTGCGTTCGTCGTAGTTCGGCGTGAGCTCGAGTTGCAGGCCGTAATACGGCATCGCCCAGAACGTGAAACAGGTGAAGTAGATGATGCCGACCACGGCGAGATAGACGACCTTCGACGTCTCCCCGATGTCGGTGGGCATGTGCCAGAAAAGTGGATACGTCAGGGCTGCGGCGATCGCGCCGACGACCATGAACGGCCGGCGCCGGCCCCAGCGGGTGCGGGCGTTGTCGGAAATGTTGCCGACGAGTGGATCGGAGATGGCGTCCCAGGCACGGAGGATGACGAGCACGACGCCGAGCAGCGCGGGGCTGATGCCGAGGCCGATGTTGAAGAACGGCATCCAGAGCACCTGCACCATCAGGCCGGTGGCGGTGTATTCCGTGTTCATGCCCATGCTGAACATGATTTTTTGCAGCAGCGGGATGCGGTCGGCGTCGGGCACGCGCGGGGTTGAGCCGCGGCGGAAAAATCGGGTCAGAAGCGACATGGCGGGAAGCGGAGAACGGCGGGGGCTCAGTCGAGCGGGTTGAAGGGCGTGACGACGGCGTGATCGAGCCCGAGCCATTCGGCGATCTGGACGAGCTCGAAAGCGTGGTGTCCGATGCCGAGGGCGAAGTGGTGCGTGGGCCCTTCGGCGACCCAGCGCTTGAGGAATGTGCGCACGTTGGGCGCGAAGACGCCGTGGGTGTTGGTGTTGCCTGTCGGGGGAATGGGGCCGCGCGCGGATTCGCCCTCGGCGATGATGAACTTGAAGGAGCCGTCGGCTTTCTGGCCGATGCTGAGCATCGTGATCGGGCCCTCCTTGATCTGAAACTCCACACTGGCGCCGGAACCCGGTTTGCCGTGGAACTGCTTGAGACTGCGAATGAGCGGTTTGGCGGCGGCGATGTTGAGATGATGCGGGCCGTCGTGGCCGACGAGCACGCTGTCGCGCTCGAAATCAATCGGATGAAACTCCGCGAAGCTGCCGCCGATATCGAGGCGGTCCATGATCATCATGGCGACGCAAGTCTTGAGATCGAACTCGCCGCACATCGGGAAACCGGCGCCGGTGAGGACGGAGTTGCCCACGATGAGATTGGTGACGAGCGTGCGCAGTTCGGAGCCGGGTTCGCCCTCGTAGTAATAGGCGAGACCGTCGAGCCGTTTTTCGGCGATCAGGGCCTCGAGGGCGACGGCGGCGCGGGCCGCGGTGGCGAGATCCTGCGCGGTGAGTTTCTCCGTCAGCGGATCGGAGCGGGGATCGGGTGCGTCGAAGAACTCGAGAATCCGCCGCTCCCAGGCGGCGACGGCCGAGGGATCGGGCGCGCGGTAATGGCGGAAAAGATCGCCAGGCTCGATGAGCACGACATGCGCGCCGAAGGCCGCGGTGATCGCGGTGGGATCGGTGTGCATGTCGAGCATCGACTCGAGCACGTGGCCCATGAGACCGATGCGCGATGTGCGCAGCGAACGAAGCGCCTTGGCGATGCCGCACCAGCGCTTGAACTCGACGGCAATCGACGGATCGCCGTGTTCGTGTCCGAGAATCACGGGCGGGGGACGACGGCCGAAACGCACGGCGACACCGGTGAACTCGGGCACCGAGCAGAAGTCGTCGTTGCAGAGCTGCATGAAGGTGGTGCCGTTCGGATAATCCATCGCCTTCAGCGGCTGGATGGCGACGAGGACGATGGGCACGCGGATCTCGCGGCAGAGGATGCCGAAGGTGGACGATGTGCCGTAGGTGACCATATCCACAAAAAGGATATCGATGTCGGCGGCCTTGATCTTGGGCACCGCGTCGTAAGCGCTTTGCGCGGTGTCGAGCAGACCGAAGTCGCTGACGGCGACACCCTCGGCCTCGATCAGCGTGGCAACGTGCGCTTGTTTGCGGCGCATTTCGGCAAGCAGGCCGTCGAACTGCGGCCAATACACATGATGGCCGATGCCGAGGAGGCCGGCGCGGGCGAAGAGCGGCCGGCGGCGCGCGATTTTCGGAGCGGCGGAGGTGGAAGCGGGAGAGGCGACGACGAGAGACATGTTGAGATGAAATGCGCGTTACCAGGAGAGCAGGGCGGTGCCGGAGAGCGGTTCGGCCGATTCGAGCATCGGTCCGTGGGGCGTGTGCACTTCGCGGAGTGATGCGCGAACGCCGTCGATGTGCGGCCAGGCGGGATCGAGCCAGAGGGTGACGGGGCCGGTGGCGGCGACCGGGAAGAAACGAACGATCGCTTGACGCAAACCGCGCAGCCAGAGCCGACGCGTGACGCCGACCTGCGCGGGGCAAGCTTCGACGGCCGAGGCGGTGCCGTCGGTCTGTTCGATGAACACGCGGCACTCGTGGCGCCACGCGCGCGGCAAGTGGTAGTGGGCGACGCCCTCGTGCAAACGTGCCTCGGTGCCGAGCAGCAGCGGCGCGCCGAATGGCGTGCGCAGCGAAAGCTCGACGGTGGTGTCGGGTGTGTAGCCGGAAAAATACCAGCCGTTGTCCCGGCGGTGCAGCGTGATAACGGGATGACGCTGCGTGCGCTCCGCGGCGGCGATCGCGAAACGCCAGCCGTGCGCGGCGAGCAACTGGCGAATCAATCCGGCGAAAGGAAACGTGGTTTCGGGTGAGTCCGGCGTCGGCAGATGTTCTTCGGTTGAAACCGCGAGCGGCAGCGGACCGCGCACCCAGGAGACACGCGCGCCGGCGGGCGTGGTGAACTCGGCGGCGAGCGCGCGGACGTTTTCGTTTTGGTGCGCGGCGGCGAGGCACGTGCTGCCGTCAAACGGGCTTTCGGCGAGGGCACCGCCGGACATGACCGGGCGGTGGGTGTAGGAATTCGGCGCGGGGAGAGGGAAACGATCGAGCGGCGCGGCGGTTGAAACCACGGTGAACGTGCCATCGAGCGGCGCGGCGGCGGTCAGGCCGAGGCGGGCGCGAAGCGTCGGCGCATGTTCGAGGGGACCGTAGAGCAGGATCGATCCGCCGGAATCGATCCAGGCGAGCAGCCGGGTTTCCCCGGACGGGTCGAACGGTGTAGGTGAAACGAGGATACGGCCGGCGAGGACGGTGGCGGCCCGCTGGCCGAGGGCGTCGAACGTGCGCGTGCTGACAACGGTATTGAGCGGCACGCCGTCGTTGAGGGCTTCGCGGGCGAACCAGTCGGTGTGAAACAGACGGGCGGGCGCAGGCGTGGCGGCGTGAAGCGCATCGTGAAGTTCGTCGAACGGATACAGCCAGACGAGCGGACCAGCGGCGTCGGGGCGTTCGCGCCATCCGCGGAGGAGATGCGGCGTGCTTTCGTCGGGCACGCGATCGGGCATCGCGCCATGCGAGTCGTCTATGGTGAGAAGGAGCAGATCGCGCGGCGTTTGGAGTTTTCCCTCAGCGGTAAGGCGGCCGACGGAGAGCGGCAGGTAGATATCGTGCGGCTGGCCCTCGTAGCGATCGATCCATGGGCTGTTGAGCCACCACGGATCGTGCAGATAAAAACGGTAGGGGAAATCGGCGCCGGGCGGCAGTTCGGCGATGCGGCTGAGGTAGCCGGCGAGCTCGATGCCGAAGTCGCCGTTGATCGCAGCCCATGGGGAATTGGGCGGTGGGGCGAAGTTGAAACCGCCGGAGTAGAGTTCGCGCAGCGGCGTGGCGTCGCTCGCGAGATCGGTGCCGGTGCCGAGATTCGTGCCGCGCGTGCGGACGGGGAGGGTGGGACATTCCCGGCGAAAATCGCGCCAGAAACCGAGGATGCGTTCGCTCAGCTCGGCGGCGCGATCGGGATGGAAGGTTTGACCGTCGAAGAGCGGGCCGATGGTTTTCCAGGTTTCGAGGCCGAAGCCAAACCCGTTGGACAGCCAGAGAAAGTCGAACCCGAGATCGCGGGCGAAGTGGCGGAACTGGCGGCCGAGAAATGTGCCGAGGGAGGTGTTTTCCGGAATGCCCTCGGGGAAGCCGGCGTAGCGATGCGTGTCGGCGTGAAGTGTCGCGTAGCAGCAAACGAAGCTCGCCTTGCCCATCGTGTTCGAGAGGCAGATTTCGCGGTGGCGTTCGTATTTGAACCTCGACGGGGCGAACTCGCCGCCGGGATCGAAGGTGGCGCCGACCTGGACGGTGCGGCCGAGCTCGGCTGCGGCGTCGCGCCAGGCGCGGACGATGGCGGCGAGCCGGCGGTAGGTGATGGGCTGGGCGTCGTCGCGGTAAAGATAGTTGCGCGCGTGCAGGCTTTTTTGCTCGGGGTCGGCTGGGACGGGCAGGTGCGGGTTGGCGTTGCCGACGAAGCGCGCCCATTCCATCGGCGCGTCGAGTTCGCCGGTGTAGTCGAGAATCTCCGACCCGTCTGCGGACCAGAGCATGATCGACAGGCTCCCGGCGTGGCGGGCAAGCGCGTCCCACTGGCGAAGGGCGGCGCGGCAAACGGCGCGGGTCGCATCATCATCGAGGGCGTAGAACGGCTTGAGTGAGAGTTCGAGAGTGAGGTTCTTCAAAACGGACGAGTGACAAAAGCCGGCGGTGGCCGGCGCGAGGAGACGCGGCGTGGTGAACGCCGGTGCTGCGGCTAAGTGGCCGGCAGCGGAGAAGTTTTTCGCGGACGGCCGCGGCGGTTGCCCGGTGGGGCGTCGTTGACGGCCGCGGGCGTGGAGTGGGCCCAGACGCGTTCGATCTCGGCCGCGGCGCGGCGGATGCCGTCCAGCGTGAACTCGACCTGCTCGTCGTTTTGCAGGCGAACGGTGGGCGCGCTGGCGCCGAGGGCCGCGAAGACGGATCCCCAAGGATCGCGGATTGGAACGGCGATGGCGCTGATTCCTTCGCTGAGTTCGTCGCGGGTCTGGCTAAAACCTTGCTCGCGCACCCGAGCCATTTCCGCGCGGAAGGCGGAAGGATCGGTAATGGTATGCCGCGTATGCCGGGGCAGGCCATACTGCGCGAGGTAAGTGTCGAGCGTGGGCTCGTCGAAATAGGCGAGAAGAAGTTTGCCGATGGCAGTGCCGTGCGCGACGCCGGTGATGTCTTCGGGTTCCTGGACACGGAGCGCCTGGCGACTCGGCACATACTCGAGGTTGATGATCCGGCCCTGGTCGCTGGTCACGAGCATGACGGATTCGTTCAACTCGGCGGCGACCGCATGGACCACGTGGCGCGCGCTCGTGGTGAGCGAACGCAGATAGGCGGGGTGCCGGCTGAGCAGCATCAAACGCACGCCCGCGTGAAAAAGCCGGGTGACCTCGTCCTGCCGCACATAGCCGCGCGCGACGAAGGTGGTCGCGATGTTGTGCGCGGTCGCGACGTTGATGCCGAGTTTTTGTGCGAGCGGGCGGGTGCCGATGCCCTCGGGGTGGCGCACGATCATCTCCAGAACGGAGAGGCTTTTGTCCAAGGTCAGGACGACGGGCATGGTGGTAGATAAGTGTTCAGGTTATTGGAACAGCAAGAAAAAAACCGCGCGGGCACTTAAAAGCTCAAATCCCCTTGACGGTGAGTGGGCTCCGGGTAATCGCTTCGGCTGTCTCGACGGCCTAAGGCCTTCAAATCGTTTAGGTATAGTTAACACCCCTTTGTGGCTTCTCATAAAAATCTTTGTCATGACGAAACATTCCGCTGTCTCTCAAATCGTTGCTCCTGAAAAGGCTCTGGTCCTGTGGAGGGGGCGCTGGCGGGGCGCGAGCATGATTGCCGCGCGGCGCGTGACCAGCTTTGTCGCGCTGGCAGCGGCGCTGATCGCGCACGCTGCGGAGCCGGTGCTTGAGGTGCCGACGGGCCGGGCGTTGCGCTTGGAGAATCCGGTGATCGTGGCGGGTCAGGCCGATCCGGGTGCGGAGCTGAGCGTGGAAGCGCGGAATGAAGCAGGCGGCCGGGTGGGCGAGTGGCGGGCGCGAGCGGGCGCGGACGGACGTTTCACGCTGAAGGTGGATCGCGCGGCGCTGCCGGAAGGGCGGCGGGTGGCGTTGCGCGCGCGCGCAGGCGCGGAGGGAAAGTGGTCGGCGGAGGCGCCGTTTTTCGTGTATCCGGTAATCAATGACGGCCAGACGTTGCCCGCGATCGCGGCGTCGGGGCGGAACCTGATGTTGAACGGAAAACCGTGGGGTTTCGCCGGGCTGAACTACACGCGTTTTCTGATCGAGTTCAGTTTGCGGCCAAATTTCGAGAGCGTGGTGGAGGATTTGCGCACGCACGCGGACTGGGATGTGAGCGTGGTGCGCGTGCCGTTGCACCTCGGGATGATTCAGCCGGCGCCAGGCGTGTTTCCCGACGATGCGCGTTATGAGGAAGTCCTGCGTTCCTACCGCGTCGATCCGGCGTTCTTCGAGCTGCTCGAATATTTCATCGCGTTGTGCGGCCACCACGGGATTCGCGTGGTGTTCGACTGGCACGAGATGCCGACCGATCCGTATCGCTATTTCGTCGGGGGAAATCACCACGACAAAGGCACGGGCAAACCGGGCACGGGCATCGCGTGGCTCGTCGATCCGGCGACGGGGCGCGCGGCGGAGCCCGGCGATCCCGAGTTTACCGAAGCGATCGTGAGCACGAACCGCTGGCTTGCGCGGCGCTTTCTCGGCAACGGCACGGTGCTCGGATTCGAGGCGCCTTATAATGAACCGCACAGCGTCACGGACTCGAGCGACATGGCGTGGCGACGGCTCGCGGCGGACGCGACACGGGCGGTGGTGCTCGAGGATCCGAACCGGCTGGTCTTCGGCATGACAGCCGCGTGGGGGCATAACAACGTGCTGCCCTCCGCGACGTGGCAATTGCCCGATCTGATGACGGGCATGGCGCCGCATTATTATCTCGGCAATGGTCCGGTTCCCACGCGAGCGGACGCGCCGCAGCGCAAGGAGCCGTGGCTGGCGCGCGACGTCGCCGCGACCTTCGATTACAGTTTTGCGGCGGTCGCGATGCCGCACAGCGGCGCGCCTTACCCGGTGTGGAACGGCGAGTCGGGCGAGCATGGCTACGAATCGTTTTTGCCTGACATGGATCCGCTCGAAGCGGCGTCGTTGATGATCGAGGCGCAATTGGTGCAGGCGTATGCCGCCGGCATGGTGGGCAGCCTGGGGTGGACGCTGACCGGGCACGAAAGAATCTACACGCCGTTGATGGAAATTTACGGCGCGGCGTATCGGCGGTTTTCGCCGGTGTTCCGCGCGGGGCCGGTGGATTATCGCCGGGCGGAGGTGTTGTTCGTGCAAAATCCTGGGGCAGTGCCGGTGAACAACGGCTTGAATCACGCATGCGTGCCGCTCGCGCGGCTGGCGCTCGATCTGCATCTCGGGCCGGTGCACTACATGACCGACGATCAACTGCTCGCGAACGGCCTCGTGCAGATTTCGGTGGGGCTCGAGCAAGTCGAGGAAGTGGCGACGGGCCTCGAGTATCGCGCGGCGATCGTCGACACGCGCAACATCGATTCGCGCGCGCTGGCCCTGCTGGCGGAAAGCAAGATTCCGGTGCTGCGATCGGACGATGTTGCGCAACTCACGCCGGACGACGTGGCGATGTTTCTCCGCGGCGCGGGCGTGACGGTGGACCGGCGTTCGCCGGCGGAGCTGCAGCTCATCGCGGGACCGCAGCACCTGCTCGTGTATCGACGCTCTGGAGACGGCGGCCCGGCCCGGGTGTTTCCGCGGTTGAAGGTCGAAGGCGTGCTTGAGCTGGTCGACGAGTCGGGCGCGACGGCATTTCGCGGCACAGCCGCCGAACTGGCGGAGCAGGGATTGATGGTCGACGTGCCGAAGTGGCGGACGGCGATCTATTCGGTGCGGCCGCGGGGGTGAGCGCGGTTAAATCGAAGCTGCGCGGGCTGGTTGTCGGGGTGTGGCTGGGAAGCTGCGCCTGGCTGACCGGCTACGCCGCGGAGCGGGAAGGGCGCGAGTTCGTCCCGGCCACCGATCCTCGCATCCAGTTTTCGGATGCGTTGAACGTGGTGCGGGATGAAGCCGAAGGCTCGGTGCATTTCGACCGCGTGATCGACGGACCGGGGCGCGGATTTCGTTGGAGCGCTCCCGGAGCGCGGATGCGCTGGCGCACGGACAGCGCGACAGTGAGTGTGCGGTTGCGTTATTCCGGCCGGCACACGGGCGCTTCGCGCAACAGTATCGGTGTTTTCCGCGTGGATGGCCGGAGCGAGGCGGGGTGGACCTTTACGCGTCCGGGTGCGGGCGAGGCGGAGTTAAGCGTGACCTTGCCGGCGCCGGCGGACGGAGCGTGGCACGACTACGAGGTGATTTTGCCCTACGCGGATTCGATCGACGTGCTGGGGGTGGACGTATCGGCGGGCGCGAATTGGATGTCGGCCGCGACGCGGCCTGCGACACGCTACGTGGCGTTTGGCGACTCGGTGACGCACGGGTTTACTGCCACGGAAGTCACGAAAAGCTATGCTTTCCGAGTGGCGGAGCGAAAGGATTGGGAACTGGTTAATCTGGGAATCGGTGGGCGAGGAACCCATGGGCCCGACGGGGCGTTTCTGGCTGGGGTGAAGGCGGATGTGATCTCGGTTTTGATCGGGGTGAACGACTGGCAGGCGGGCGCGGCGCTGGAGAGCTTTCGAGCGAATTATGCGCAACTGGTGTCGGGGCTGCGGGAAGGGCATCCGAATACGGCGGTATATTTGATCACGCCGCTTTGGGTGCCGCCGACGTGGGCACCCACGAATGCGCGGTATCCGTTGGAAGACTACCGGGCGATCATTCGCGAGGTGGCGGTCCAGCGTGCGGATCTCGGGTTGATCGTGATCGAGGGGCCGGCGCTGATCGACCATGATGCGACGCTGTTCGATCGCATTGCGGTGCATCCGAATGACGCGGGTTTCGCGCAGATGGCAGAGCGCCTTGCGCAGTTGATGCGGCGCGGTGCGAAGTAGGCGGTGTGGCGCTGCGTCGACGGCAACGACATCGCGGAGTTCGGACCGAAGACAGCGTTCTTGGAGCGCTACGCAGGAGGGCCCTCTGTTCCAGAAATCAACTTAACATAACCGACATTGTGGCAGCGGATCGGCCCACGGAAGCGGCTTATCCCTGGACATTTGCGTAAGGTTACTTCGACGGTCCCCAGCGGCGGGTAAACGGATAGTAGATCATCAGCGGGCGGCCGATGACGTCTTTTTCCGGCACGAAACCCCACACGCGGCCGTCTTCGCTGTTTGGAGAATTGTCGCCGAGGGCGAAGAATTCATCCGGGCCCACGGAGACCGTTTCTCCCGGCGCCAACATCCCCGAGGCCTGATAACCGGGGTAACGCCCCTGCTGCGCGGCGTTGGCTTCAAACGCCTCCGAGCCTTCGATCGGCTCGCCATTGCGCAGCAAGGTCGTGCCTTCGATCTGGAGCGTGTCGCCGGGCACACCGACGAGGCGCTTGATGTAATACTGATCTCCGGCGCGGTTCGCGATGTAAGGAATGCCACCTGTTCGAAACACGAATCCGCTGCCCACGCTCGGCTGCACGAAATGGTAGCTCACGCGATCGACGAAGAGCTGGTCGCCCGTCATTTCGTCGAATGAAAGCATGCGTTCGCCGGCGGTCACCTGCTTGCCGGTTTTGATGCAGCGCACGCGTTCGCCATTGATCACGCGCACTTCAAAATTCCCCGTCTGCCAGGCGCGCTGGAAAATTTCTCCGAGCTTTCGCTGGCGATAAAAATCATCCGGGCCGCTGCGAAAGAACGCGTCGTAGATCGCCCAATCGAAATCGAAGTCCAGCGGCACCTTCACCTTCACCGGCGTATCTCCGACGAACAAAGTATATTCACGCAGCGTCGCCGGGAAGATCAGCCAGCTGCGTCCGGGAACAGAATCCCACGCAACATAGCCGCGGCCGCCCTGGCCGATCGGAATCAAAACCTCGCCGGTGGCTGGCGCATCCACGCGGTGCGGCTTGGCGCCGAACGCCAGCAATCTCCCGGCGGTCGCCAAAGTCCCCGGCTCTTCTTCGGGCGTCTGATAAACCTCCGGCGTCATGCCGTTATACGTCGGCCACATCGAGTTCGTCGGGATTTTGAACGGCTGCACGAAAAACGTGCGGATGCCGAGGATCACGATCGCGGCGACGAGGAAGAATTCGACGTTTTCGACGAGCGACGTTTTGGGATACATCGCGCCGCCCGTGCGCCGCAACACGCCTTCGAGCGACTCGATCGAGAGCTTCAGTTTTCCCGCGTCGGCCCGCGCCTTGAGTTGGGCGCGAAGCTCGCTCGTGCGCCCCAGCAGCTCGTTCGACTCCTTCTCGCTCAACAGATCGCGGCGGAAGTGCCAGACTTTGTCCGCGAGCTCGATCCAGTTGGCGGCATTGGCGCGCATCTTCTCCTCGTTCGAAAAGAAGCGCGCGACCCAATGAAAGGGCGCCGTCACGGGCCAGGCGAGAGCATCGAGAAGCGCGGACACGGGGAGCGGCTAGTTCGTCTTCAAGACCTTGATGAAGGCATCGGATGGGATCGAAACGCGACCGAATTGTTTCATCTTCTTCTTTCCCTCCTTCTGCTTGTCGAGGAGCTTGCGTTTGCGGCTGATGTCGCCGCCGTAACATTTCGAAGTCACGTCCTTCCGCATTTCCTTCACGTTGTCGCGCGCGATGATCTTGCCGCCGATGGCGGCTTGGATCGCAACCTTGAACATCTGCGGCGGGATGATCTCGGCGAGCTTCTCGCAAAGCTCGCGCCCCTTCCCTTCCGCTTTGTCGCGATGCACGATGCTCGCGAACGCGTCGACCGGGTCGCCGTTGATGAGGATCTCCATCTTGACGAGATCCGACACGCGATATTCGCCGAGCTCGTAATCCATCGAACCGTAGCCGTGCGTGATGCTCTTCAGCCGGTCGTTGAAATCGACGAGGATTTCGTTCAACGGCAAAAGGCACGTGAGCATCACGCGGTTGGCGTCGAGCGTGTCGGTGTGATCGACCGTGCCGCGCTTTTCCATCACGAGCGAAAGGATGTCGCCCATCGCGTCGTTCGGGATATGGATCGCGGCTTTGATCGTGGGTTCGCGGATTTCGAGAATCGTGCCGGGATCCGGCAGGTTGACCGGATTGTCGACCTCGATGACCTCGCCGCCGTGTTTCACCACCTGGTATACAACGCTTGGATACGTCGAAATGATATCGACGTCGTGTTCGCGACGGACGCGCTCCTGGATGATCTCCATGTGGAGCAGCCCGAGGAAACCGCACCGAAAACCGAACCCGAGCGCGACCGAGCTTTCCGACGCGTAAACGAATGCCGCGTCATTCAGCCGGAGCCGGCCGAGCGCCGCCTTGAGTTTCTCGTAATCGGACGTCTCCACCGGATAAAGGCCGCAAAACACCATCGGCCGCACCTCCTTGTAGCCGGGCAACATTTCCTGCGCGGGCTTTTGCGAGAGCGTGATCGTGTCACCCGTCTTGATTTCCGAAGTATCCTTGATGGTTGAAACCACGTAGCCGACGTCGCCCGTGCCGAGGGATGCGACTTTTTCCATTTTCGGGGTAAAGACGCCGACCTCCTTCACCTCGGATTTCAGCCCATTGCTCATGAGCATCATCATCTCGCCGGCTTTGATCGCCCCCGAGAAAACGCGCACGTAGGCGATCACGCCGCGATACGAATCATACAACGAATCGAACACCAACGCGCGCGTCTGCGGATAATCCGCCCAACGCGGCGGCGGCACACGCTGCACGACCGCCTCCAGGATATCCTCGATGCCGATGCCGGCTTTGCCGCTCGCGAGAATCGCCTCTTCGGCCGGGATGGTCAGGATGTCCTCGAGTTGTTTCAGGCACAGCTCGAGGTTCGCACTCGGCAGGTCGATCTTGTTGATGACCGGGATGACCTTGAGGTTCTGGCTGAACGCCAGGTGCGCGTTCGCGACCGTCTGCGCCTCGACGCCTTGCGCCGCATCGATCAACAGCACGGCGCCTTCGCACGCCGCGAGACTGCGCGAGACTTCGTAAGAGAAGTCCACGTGCCCCGGCGTATCCATCAGGTTGAGTTTGTAGATCCGGCCGTCTTTCGCCGGATACGACATCGTGACCGGATGCGACTTGATCGTGATGCCGCGCTCCTTCTCGAGATCCATCGAGTCGAGGTGCTGGTCCGTCAGCACCCGAGCAGCCACCTGATTGGTGTGCTCGAGCAAACGGTCCGACAACGTCGTCTTGCCGTGATCGACGTGCGCAATGATGCAGAAATTACGGGTAAGTTCGGCCGACATCGTTTAGGCGGTCACGTCGGAAAATTCCGCGAAACTCTTCACGTTCCAACTCTTGTCAGTGCGACGCGCGAGACCGGCGAGCACGCCGCCGGGCCCGAGTTCCCAGAACTCGGTCGCGCCCGCTGCCACGGCGCTGCGCATGCAATCCTCCCACAGCACCGACGACACGACCTGCTTCACCAGCGCGGTCTTGATCGCCGCCGGTTCCGCCACGGACTGCCCGGTCGTGTTCGTGAAGACCGTGAACTTCGGCGCGGAAAACGTCACGCTCTCCAAGAACGTCGCAAACTCCGCGCGCGCCGGCTCCATCAAGCGGCTGTGATACGCGCCGGCGACGTTGAGCGGCATCGCTTTCTTGATGCCGCGATCTTTCGCGGCCGCGACCGCCGCTTCGACTTTCGCTTTCTCGCCCGAGATGATGATCTGCCCGGGCGCGTTGAAATTTGCCGCCTCGATATCGAACTCGCGGCAAAGCTCCGCGACTTTCGCGCGTTCTTCGCCGATGATCGCCGCCATGCCGCCGGTCGTCCGTTCGCAGGCTTGCTGCATCAAGCGGCCGCGCTCGGCCACGACGCGGAGTCCCGTCGCAAAATCGAACACGCCCGCCGCGGTGTAGGCCGTGATTTCGCCGAGGCTAAGTCCCAGCGCAAAGTTTACTTCCGGCAACTTCCGGGCTTCGCGCAGCGCCGCCAGCAACGCCATGCCGTGCACGAACAACGCCGGCTGGCACACCTTGGTCTGAGTCAATTCCGCGTCCGGACCTTCGAAGCTCACCCGAGCCAGGTCCCAGCCGAGCACCGCGTTCGCCTCGTCGTAAATCGCTTTCGCGGCAGCCGACTGCTCATAAAGCGAGCGGCCCATTCCGACCTTTTGTGCGCCCTGTCCGGCAAATAAAAGTGCCAAAGCCATGGTTGAAACCGGCGAGACAATCGCTCGGCGTGGCGGAATCCAAGCCCTAAAAACGCTTCAGCTGTTTGAAATATTTTCCGTCGTCCTGCGCCCGGAATCGTTCGCTTGGAGATTCGAGTCGCGCCGACGTCGAAGTGGCTTCGGTGCTCGACGGGGCCGGCGCACTCAACTCGGAGACCGCCGGCGTGAAGGACAACACGCTCGGGCTCGTGCCGGATTCAACCGGCGCGAAGCTCGATAGGTTTTCGAGATACGGATTCTGCCGTTCCGGCGCAAAGCTCGTCAGTGCAGACGAGCGTCCTGAATCCATGTTCGGCGGCGATACGTTGAACGTGGTCGAGATGCCCGCAGAATTCGGAGCCGCAAGCGACGAGGGCAATCCAGCATCATTCCCCTTTGCCTGCAGGCTCGTGCCGCCGCCGGACATGACTCCGAGCAGTTCGAGATCCTTCGAACTCATCCAAGACGCCATGAACGAGTCCAACGGATTCAGCCCGCTCGCGTCGCGATTCCGCTCGATCCGCTCCCGGCGCTCGTCGCTGGATTTGCGTTGAGCGGCTTGCTGTTTCTCCAGCGCCAGCGCGGTTTCAACGAGATCGCCTTTCTCGATTTTCCTGCCGGGCTCGAGCGTTGATTCGAGCGATTTCTCCGCGCTGGTTGTCGGCGTTTCGGTCTCGTCGCGCATCGCCTCGAGCAGCCAGTTGGAGGATTTTTCGCGCTGATGCGGGTCTGCTCGCGACGCATCGTTTCGTTTCTTCGCCCGTTGCGGCAAAAGATCGCCCGCCGAAGCGGGCGCCGCCTCGAGGCGCGGTAGTTCCGCCTTCGGCCCGGCCTTTTGCTCCAGGCTGCGGGCGTCCGCGGCTTTTAACGTTTCGTAATCGCGTCGCGCCGATTGCAGCCCTGCTTTCGCGGTTTCCTCCTCGGCCGCGAGACCGACGCTTCCGCTCGCGACGACGAGCAGCAACGCCGATTTGAAACGCAGCGCGCGACAGGCGGGCAACATCAGGATTTGATGAAGATTCCCTTCAGGTTCATGTCGAGCGCCTGCGGGTTGGGCGAGAAGCGCAGACCGTCGGCCTTGCTGATCTTGCCGGCTTTGATCAGCCGGTAGAGATCCTTGTTGAACGAGAAGCTGTTCGAGTCGCCCGAGCCGTCGAGGATGCCCTGGATCTTCTCGAACTGGCCTTCAAGTATCAGGTTTTTAACGACAGCGTCCGCGGTCAGGATTTCGTTGGCGGGCACGCGTCCATTGCCTTCGAGCGTCGGGATCAGTTTTTGGCAGATAAACCCGCGCAACGATCCTGCGATCGCGCGCCGCGCCTGAATCTGCTCCTCGGGCGGGAAAAATTCGAACAAGCGGGTGAGCGACTGCGCGACCGTCGCGGCGTGCATCGTCGAGAATACCAGGTGACCCGTTTCCGCGGCGGAGATGGCGGTCTCGAACGTTTCCCGATCGCGCATTTCTCCGATGAGGATGATGTCGGGGTTTTGCCGCAGCACCGCCTTGATCGCGAGTTCGAAGCTCGGCACGTCGAGGCCGATCTCGCGTTGCTGGAAAAGCGATTTGTCGTCGATGAACGTGTATTCGATCGGATCCTCGATCGTGACGATGTGCTTGTCGAGATTTTGGTTCACCCAGTTCAGCATGGCCGCCATCGTCGAACTCTTGCCGGAACCGGTGGCGCCGCACACCAGGAGAATCCCGTCCTTGGCCTGGGCGAGTTTCATGAGCGATTCGGCGGTCTGGCCCAACCCGAGTTGGTCGAAGGTCGGAACGGTGCTTTTGATGTGCCGCAGCACGATGCTCACGAGACCGCGTTGATGAAACGCGTTCACGCGAAAGCGCCCTATCCCCTCGACCGCATACGCAAAGTCGATCTGGCCCACGTCTTCCCACTTCTGCCGAAACACCGCTGGGACATGTTCATCGACCCAGGCCTGCGCCTCCGGGCAGGTGATGGGATCCATCTCGACCGGCTTCAATTTTCCCGCGAGGCGAACGTAACCCGGTTTGTTGGATTTGATGATGACGTCGCTGACACCGCTATCGACGGCCAGCTTGAGCAAGTCGTTGATTATTTCGGTGTGTGTTGTGAGAGCTGGCATGGGAAAAAAGCGTTGCGGATTCCCTAAATCGCCCTGCTTTCTTCAGCAAGGCTACTTTGCCCGCGTTCATGAAACACCGCCCGCTTACCGGCACGATCACCGCTCTAGTCACGCCCTTTCGCAAGGGCACCATCGCCTATGACGATCTCGCGAAACTTGTCGCGTATCAGATCAAAGGTGGCGTCGATGGCATCGTGCCGGTTGGAACCACCGGCGAGTCGCCGACGCTGAGTCACGAGGAGCACATGGAAGTGATCCGCGCCGCGATCGCGGCCGCGAAGAAACGCGTGCCCGTGATCGCCGGCACCGGATCCAACTCGACGCTCGAAGCGGCCGAACTCACCCGCCTCGCTCACGCCGCCGGCGCGGATGCGATGCTGGTCGTCGCGCCCTACTACAACAAGCCAAGTCAGGAGGGACTTTTCCGGCATTTCTGCGCGGTGGCCGACGCCACCGACCGCCCGGTGATCCTGTATTCAATTCCTGGACGCTGCGGCATCGAGATCAGCGTGCCCGTCGTCGAACGCCTGGTCGCGCGCTACAAGCACGTGCGCTGGATCAAGGAAGCCGGTGGCAGCGTTGATCGCGTCGACCAACTCAAGCAGGCGCTCGGCTCGGATCTCACCGTCTTGAGCGGCGACGATTCCCTCACCCTCCCCTTCATGTCCGTCGGCGCCGAAGGCGTGATCAGTGTCGCCTCCAATCTTTTCGTTCGTGAAGTCGGGCAGATCGTGCGCGCCGCGGCGGCCAACGATTTCGCCAAAGCCGCGAAAATCCACCGCCGCATGTATCCAATTTTCAAGACGCTCTTCATCGAGCCGAATCCCGTTCCGGTGAAGATCGCGCTCGCCCGCGCCGGCATCATCGGCTCCGCCGAAGTGCGCGCGCCGCTCTGCGAGATGAGCGCCGCCAATCTCAAGGTGCTCGAACAAGCGCTCGCCAAGCTTCGCTGACCATGACCCTCCGTATCCAAATTGTGGGTTCGCGCGGCCGCATGGGTCAGGCGATCGCCGCCGCGGCTAAGGAAGCGGGTGTCGACGTGGTTTCCGCGGTTGATGCCGGCGACGATCCCCGCTCCGGGATGGATGCGTCGGATGTCGTGATCGATTTCAGCGCGCATCACGCCACGGCGGAAGTCGTGACGCTCGCCGTCGAACGTCGGAAACCGCTCGTCATCGGCACGACGGGACATAGCGCCGAGCAGAAAGAGAAGCTGCAGAAGGTCGCGTCGGCCGTGCCCTGCGTCTGGGCCGGAAACTATTCCGTCGGCGTAAACCTCCTCTTCGCGCTCACGCGTCGTGCGGCGTCCGTGCTTGGTTCCGACTACGACGCGGAAGTCGTCGAAATGCATCACCGCTTCAAGAAAGACGCTCCCAGCGGCACCGCGGCGCGGCTGCTCGAGATCATCCTCGAAGAGCGCAAGCTCGACGCGGGGGCGCTTCGTCACGGCCGCAGCGGCATCACCGGCGAGCGCACGCGCACCGAGGTCGGCATCCACGCGCTGCGCGGCGGCGACGTCGTCGGCGATCACACGGTGATGTTTGCCGCTCTCGGCGAACGACTCGAGCTCACGCACAAGGCCAGCGATCGCGGGATTTTTGCGCGTGGCGCATTGCGCGCGGCGCAATGGGTCGTCGGACAAAACCCCGGCGTTTACGACATGCAGGACGTGCTCGGGCTGAAGTAGCCGGCGCATTCTCCTCCAGTGCGATGATCACTTCGATTCAAGGCACCCTCACGTCCGCGTCGCCACTGCACGCGGTCGTGGAGCTAAATGGATTCGGCTACGAAGTGAACATTCCGGTCACCACCGCCGAGAAACTTCCGCAGGCAGGTTCGATCGTGAAACTGCACACCCTCGTGATCTATCGCGAGGACTCGCAGACGCTCTATGGTTTCGCCGAACCGGCCGATCGTGATTTCTTCCGCTTGATGATCGAGCACGTGACGGGCGTCGGTCCCAAGGTCGCGCTCAGCATCATGAGCCGTCTTTCGCTGCCCATGCTCCAAAGCGCGATCCGAATGGGCGACGTCGCCACGCTCGCGAAGTGCCCGGGCATCGGGAAAAAAACCGCTGAGCGGCTCATCGTCGAACTGCGCGCAAAGGTCGGCTCCTCCGAAACTCCCGCCTCGATTGCGTCGCCTTCAGGCGAAAGCGGCGACACGAATAGTGCGCATCGCGATGCGGTCGCCGCGCTCGTGGCGCTCGGCTACAAAGCCGCCGATGCCGATCAGGCCGTGCGCCGCGCAAAACTCTCGCTCGGCGCCGATGCCACGACGGAAGCGCTGGTAAAACGCGCGCTCGCCCAGTAGCGAGTCGAACCGCGCCGCGCGGAAACGCCCGCGCGGCATCGCAATCGTCGGGGCCGCCTCAGCGTTGGAACCGCCAAGCCACCGGCAGCACTTCACTCTCGCGCTCGGCGGATGGAAACGGGCTCTGCAGCATCCGATTCTCCGTGTGAAACGTGGATTTCGTTTCGAAGCGGAACTGGTCGATCTGGTCGATCGCAACCGGTTGCAGATTGACCTGGCTCACCCAATTCAATGTCGGACGAGCAGACGAGTCGTTGGCTGCGTCGCTGACCAACCCGGCAAACACCGGCTGCAAGGGCTGGCGCGCGGGCACGGGATCTGGAGCTGCCACCGGCGTCGATGCCGGGACGCTTTGTGCAACAACATCCGAGATCGGAGCTTCTTCAACCGCGGCCATCGCAGCTGGCGATTGCGTCGAACCCGATTCGGCGAGTCCGTTTCGATTCACCACCACCAGAGCCACACAGGCGGCAGCGGCCATCGCTCCCATGACGTAAGTCGCCGCATTCCAGCGGGAGCGACGCGAGGGGAATTCCACGACCTGTCCGCCCGACGGCTGCGTCTGAGGACGAAAGTTTTCCGCGAGGATCGCGCAGGCTTTCTGCATCTGGCAATACTCGCGGTAAATCTTTCTACGTTCGGGATTCCGCTGGATTTCGGCCTCGAGCAAGGCTGCGTCTGACGCACTGATCTGATGATCCACGTAGAGATTCAGCAGCTCGATGAACTTGGACTCTTTCATTTGAAATCTTCCCCCAATCTACTGCGCAGGCTCTCGCGAGCACGCGCGATACGGCTCTTCACCGTGCCGACGGAAATCTTCAGGATGTCGGCAATCTCCTCGTAGGACAGGTTCTTCACGTTGCGGAGGATCAGGATCTCCTTGTGCTTCGCACTGAGCTTTTCCATCCCCCGCCCGATCCGCGAAATGAATTCCTGCGTCACGGCGATGTCATCCGGCGTTTCGACTTCCGCCGGGATGACTTCGGCGAGCGTCGTGGTGTTGTCGTTGCTGACCGGCGCATCGATCGAGACCGACTGGTCGCGTTTGCGGCGCCACCAATACCAGTAACGATTGCGCGCGAGATTCGTGGCGATCTGGTAAAGCCACGTCGAAAACGCGGAGTCTCCGCGAAAATGAGTGAGCCCGCGATGGGCGCGGATGAACGCGTCCTGCGTCACCTCCTCGGCGTCCTGCGAGTTGCGCAGCAGCTGGTTTACCATCGAATAGATGCGATCCCAATACCGGGTGACCATCTCGTCGAAGGCGGCGGTATCGCCGGCTTTGAAGCGGTCCACAAGCATACGATCAAGGGCAACTTCCTGCGCTTTGGAAGACATACGTTCTTCCTCGGTGTGATGGGTGTATGTCTGGATTGTTCCCACGATTTTACCAGAGTCCGCGTTTCATTATCCGCCAAGCAGGGCTCGGTCAACCGCCTCACCCGAATTGTCCTAAAAACTGCTTGCCTTCGCTCGGAGCCAAAACCCATTTTGACTTTTCTGTCAGCGAGGGTTGGTAGCTCAACGGTAGAGCAGCGTCCTTTTAAGTCGTTGGTTCTGGGTTCGAATCCCAGCCAACCCACCATTTCTTACTCCTTCCATTTCCGATACTCCGGGCCTGAGGGCCCCTTCCATGAAACGTCTCGTCATCGTCGAAGATCAGACCGCGATCCGTGAGATGCTCGTCGAGATCCTTCGGCTCGACGCCAACTATCAATTGGTCGGCGAAAGCGGCGACGGCCAAAGCGCGCTCGCGCTCTGCCTCGACGTCAAGCCCGACTTGCTCGTCCTCGATGCGAAGCTGCCGGGGTTGAACGGCGTCGACCTCCTGCGTCGCATCAGCAAAAAGCTCCCGGACATGCGCGTGCTGGTGTTCTCCGGACACGAGAATCCCGTGCTGATTCGCGAAATGCTCGAATCCGGCGCGCACGGCTTCGTCGAAAAAACCGCCGGGCTGTTCGAATTCAAAAAGGGCCTCGAAACCGTCGCCAACGGCGGCACCTACTTCGGTCCCGCTGTCGCCGCTTTGTTGCGCAATGTCGTTGCCAATCCTTCCGCGAGCAACACGTCCGACTTCCTCACCGACCGCGAACGCGAAATCCTCCAACTCGTCGCCGAAAGCCACAGCACGAAGGAAATCGCCGCCAAGCTCGGCATCAGCATCAAGACAGTCGACAACCATCGCACGAATCTGATGCGCAAGCTCAATCTCCACGACGTCGCCAGCCTCACCCGCTACGCGCTGGAAGTCGGCCTGATTGAGCCCAAGAAATCGCTGTAAAAGCCTTGCCGCTCCAGAGGCTTTGCCCAATTAGTCCCGCCCGGACTACCCGCTCTTCCATGAACATTGCCTCGAAGAAGTTTTTCCTCCTGCTCGCCAGCGCCGCTTTCCTCCTCGCGGGCTGCACTAAGAAACCGAAACGTCCCGACCCCAGCGCCACCGTGCTCGGTCAGCAGCCGGGCGGCAGCAGCCAGCTCATGACCCAGGACATCGGCCTCACCGCCGATCCGTTGAGCGGGCTCGAGTCGCGCGGTCCCGGCGTCATCGAAGACGAGAACACCATTCGCGGCCTGCTCCAGCCGGTTTACTTCGACTTCGATCAATCCGCCATCAAGCCCAGCGAGCGTCCGAAGCTCCAGGAAGCGGCCCGTTACCTTTCCGAAAACCCGCAGCACCGCATTCTCCTCGAGGGGCATGCCGACTGGCGCGGCACCGCCGAATACAACCTCGGCCTCGGCGATCGTCGCGCGTCCTCCGCGCAGCGTTACCTCGCGACGCTCACCTCCGCCGACAAAATCGAAACCGTTTCCAAGGGCAGCCTCGAAGCCACGCAGAACGGCGACGACGCCACGATGGCTCGCGACCGCCGCGTCGAGATTGTCATTCTGAAAAACTAATTCTCCGCGCCTTGCGCGCGGGACTGGCATTGGAGCCCCGGCCGAAACGCCGGGGCTTTTTCATGTCGTCCTTCTGCCTTTCTGACGAAGCAAAGCGCAGCCGAAGCGGGTTCGGCACCTGAGGAATGCACCGTCTCGTCTCGCCGCGACCGCTGCGTCAGCGCCCTCCCCTCGCCCGTCCCGCCTAGCCTTTCGCCAATTCCGCCAACACGCGCTTCGTCGTCGCCGTGCCGCGCTTCATGATGTCGAGGTTGAAGCTCTCGTTCGGCGCATGAAGATTGTCCTCCAGCAAAAACAGCCCGAACAGGATCGAGTCCAGCCCCGTCACGCGCTTGATGTCCGCGATAATCGGCACGCTGCCGCCTTCGCGCAAATACAACGGCGGACTGCCCCAAACCTCCGCGACCGCCTTTTCTGTGGCGCGAAACGCCTCCGCCAACACCGGCGATTGATCTTTCGGCGTGTTCGATTTTCCCGGCGGCACGACGACGTAGGGATCGCCTTTGTGCTGATCCACAAACTCGACCTTCACCCCGCTCGGCGTCCGCGCCCGAATCGCCTCGATCACGAGCCGCTTGATCGTGTCCGGCTTCTGGTTCGGCACCAACCGGCAGCTGATCTTCGCGAACGCCTTGCTCGGAATCACCGTCTTCGTGCCCTCGCCCTGATACCCGCCTCCGATGCCGTTGATCTCGAGCGTCGGTTGAAACCGCAGCGACTCGAACGGCGAAAATCCCGGCGGCGTATAAAACGTATCGATGCCGAGAAATTCCTTATACGCCTTCTCGTCCGCTCCGAGTTTCTTCAACTCCTCGCGCTCCCACGGGTGCACGTCCAACACGTCGTCGTAAAACCCCGGCACGTTCACCTTCCCGTCCGGCGTGTGCAGCGTCGCCAGGATCTCCGCGAGCGCTTGTATCGGATTTCTAAGGACGCCGCCATGCAGCCCCGAATGCAGGTCGCCTTTGGCTCCCGTCACGTGCACGTCGAACAGCGTCAACCCGCGCAGCCCCGTCGTGATCACCACGCGATCCGCCGACGGCAAAACGGTGTCCGACAAATAAACGAAATCCGCCTCTTTGAGTCGGTCCTGATGCGACTCGAGAAACTCCGGAAAGCTCGGACTTCCCATCTCCTCCTCGCCTTCGATCAAGAACGTGATCCGCAAGGGCAAATCCGGCTGCTCCTCCAGCAACGACGCCACCGCCGCGATGTTCGCCATCAGCGGTCCCTTGTTGTCCGCCGCACCGCGGCCGTAGATGCGATTGCCCACGATCGTCGGCTCGAACGCCGGCGTTTTCCACAAATTCAACGGATCCGCCGGCTGCACATCGTAGTGCCCGTAGATCACCACGTGCGGCCAATCCGGATTCTCGCCGCGCTGCGCGAACACGATCGGATGCAGCTTCGTCTTCACCACCTCGACCTTGAAGCCCATCGACGTCAGCAGCTCCGACACGAATCGCTGCGCGCCTTGCATGCCTTCCTTGAATTTCGAGTCGGCTGAGACGCTCGGGTGACGAATGAACTCCTTCAGCTTTTCAACAGGATCGAACATGCCGCCAACCTGCGCAGGTCGCCCGCATCCGCCAACCGCAAAACTTCACCCGCCCGCTCAATACTTCCCGCGATTCGCCTCGTAAATCGGCATCACTTCCGGAATCTGCGCCTCCAGATTCGCGATGCGGCGGTCGTCCGAGGGATGCGTCGACAACAACTCCGGCATTTTTCCGCCTCCGCTTTTCTGCGCCATCTTTCGCCAGAAGGTCACCGACGCGCGCGGGTCGTAGCCCGCGTAAGCCGAGAACCGCAACCCGATGTAATCCGCCTCGCTTTCGTGCGAACGCGAATACGCCAGCGTGCCCCCGGCCGCGCCGACACCATACGCCGCCAAAATCAAATCGCGATGCTGGCTGTTGCGCGTCAGCAGATCCGTGGCCAGCGCGCCCACCGTCGCACCAACCATCGCCGTCGCCCGTTGCGCGCTGTGCCGGCTCGTGACGTGCGCGATCTCGTGCCCCATCACAAACGCGAGCTCATCGTCCGATGCCGCGAGATTCAACAGCCCGGTGTAAACGCCCACTTTTCCGCCCGGCAGCGCAAACGCATTCACCGTATCCGGCGCGTCGAACACCACGAACTCCCATTGCGCGTCCGGCATGCGATCGCCCACCGCCTGCGCGATGCGTTGTCCGATTCTCTGCACGCGCGCGTTCGCCGCCGGATCGGTCGACACTTTCTCCTGCGCGCGGATCTCCGCGAACGCCTGCGTGCCCATCTGCACATCGTCGAAGATCGGCAGAATCACCGCCTGCCGGCCCGTCTCCGGCACCGTGTAACATCCCGCCAGCCACAAGATCGGTCCCGCGAGCAACGCGCGCATCATTCGTTTCATGCGCGCATTCCTACTCAGCTCGCCGGGACCCGCAAGCCGCGAACGGGTCGGGACATCCCTGAGTCCGATCAGTGCTTAAAATGCCGCACGCCTGTAAACACCATGGCCATTCCTCGTGCGTCGGCCGCCGCGATCACTTCCGCGTCCCGCACCGAACCGCCCGGTTGGATCGCCGCCGTCGCGCCCGCATCCGCCGCCGCGATCAATCCATCGGCAAAAGGAAACAGCGCTTCGCTCGCCACCACGCTGCCTTTCAACTCGAGCTTCGCTTCGCCCGCTTTCCAAACCGCGATGCGCGAACTGTCCACCCGCGCCATTTGTCCCGCGCCGACCCCCAGCGTCTGCTCGCCGCGGCAATACACGATCGCGTTGGATTTCACATGCTTCGCGACTTTCCAGCCGAACATCATCCCCGCCCATTCTTCCGCGGTCGGCTCGCGCTTCGTCACGACCTTGAATTCGCGCACGTTTCCGAGCGTGCGGTCGCGATCCTGCACAAGCACGCCGCCGACGACCGAGCGCACTTCGCGCAACGCATCCGCGCCGATCCCGCCTTTCGCGATCATCAAGCGCAGGTTCTTCTTCTTCGAAAAGATCGCCAGCGCCTCCTCGCTGAATCGCGGCGCGATGATCACTTCCGTGAAAATTTCCGCGATCGTCGTCGCCAGTTCGCCGCCGAGCGTCTGGTTCACGATGATGATGCCGCCAAAGGGCGCCTGCCGATCCGTCGCGAATGCCTTCTCCCACGCCTCTTCCAACGTATCCGCACTGGCCGCACCGCAGGGATTCGTGTGCTTCAAAATCGCCACCGTCGGCCGCTCGAATTCGCCAATCAGATACGTGGCCGACGTGATATCCAAAATGTTGTTATAACTGAGCTCCTTCCCCTGCAGCTGCTCGAAGTGCTCGTGAAACGTCCCATACAGCGCCGCTTGCTGATGCGGATTTTCCCCATAACGCAGCGCCTGCGCTTTCTTCCAGCTCATCGTTAGCGTCGCCGGAAACCCGCTCAACGCCTCCATGTCCGGCTCCGTCGCCTGCGCTTCGAGATAGCGCGCAATCGCCGTGTCGTAGCTCCCCGTGCGCTGAAACACCTTCAACGCCAGTTTCCGCCGCAACTCCTTCAACTTCTCCGGCGCGCTGGCTTCGTTCGCGAAGGCCTGCAACACCGCCTCGTAATCCGACGGATCGCACACGACGGTCACACTTTCATGATTCTTCGCCGCGCTGCGCAGCATCGAGGGCCCGCCGATGTCGATGTTCTCGATCGCTTCCTCGAAACTCACGTTGGGCTTCGCGACCGTTTCCTCGAAGGGATAAAGGTTCACGACCACGAGATCGATCAACGCGATCTCGTTCCGCGCCGCCTGCGCGAGATGCTCTTCCTTGTCCCGTCGGCACAACAACCCGCCATGGATCTTCGGATGCAAGGTCTTCACGCGTCCTTCCATGATCTCCGGGAAACCCGTGTGCTGGCTCACCTCCGTCACCGGCAGGCCTTTTTCCGCCAGCAATTTCGCGGTGCCGCCCGTCGAGAGGAGCGTGTAACCATGCTGCTGCACGAGCGCCGTGGCGAAGTCCACGAGTCCCCGTTTGTCGCTGACCGAAAGGAGCGCGAGTTTGGCCATAGGCCGCGAGTTTCTGCGTCCTGCCTTTGCGCGCATCAAGCCGATAACCGCGCTTTTTCCATTACCCGCGCGGGCCATCGTCTCGCTTTTTCGCCACTTGCCTGCCGCCGAATCCCTCATCTGTTAGCCGCGTGTCACTCGCCTCCAGCGAAGTTCCCGGACTCACCGCCCGCCTCGATAAACTCGCCTACCATCACGGCGGGCCATCGCTGCCTGCGGACAAACCTCACGCTTTCGTCTATTTCATCACGATCCAAAATGCCTCCGATCGCGTCGTCACGTTGCTCGGCCGCAAATGGGTCGTCGTTCATGCCGACGGCAGCCAGCTCGTCGTCGAGGGCGACAAGATCGTCGGCGAAACCCCGCGGCTCTCCCCCGGCGAACAATTTTCCTACAACAGCTATCACGTCACCGGCACCGACGCCACGGCCTACGGGTGCTTCCATGGCGTCGACGAAACCGGGCAGAAGGTCCATGTGCGGCTCGCGCCGTTCGAGATGCACATTCCCCGCGATTGAAAATCGTCTCGTTCTCGCCCGCATTCTCGTTCTCTGTCTGCGCGATTCATGAAGCTCATTGACCTGAATCGCGACGGCGGCATCGGCGCGAATTCCCTTTTTGTCCAGATCGGCGATCTCCGCATCCTCGTCGATTGCGGACTCCATCCGAAAAAAGTCGGCCGCGCCGCCACGCCTGATTTTACCCCGCTCCGCGGCGTCGAACTCGACCTGATCATCATCACGCATTGCCACCTCGATCACATCGGCAGCCTGCCCGTGGCCATGCGCGAGCATCCGAATACGCCTGTCGTCATGACCCAGGGCAGCCGCATGCTGATCGAGCGCATGCTCCACAATTCCGCCAACGTCATGCTGCGTCAGCGCGAGGAAAACAACATCCCCGACTATCCGCTGTTCACGCACGAAGACATCGATCGCTGCGCGCCCCGCCTGACCGGCCTTCCCGTCGGCCACGTCAAACGTTTCCGCGGCGCGCGCGACGAAATCGAGATCACGTTCCACCACGCCGGCCACGTCGCCGGCGCCGCCGGCGTCGAAATCCGCCACAAGCACCGCTCGATCTTTTTCACCGGCGACGTCCTTTTCGAAAACCAGCGCACGCTCACCGGCGCGAAATTTCCCGCCGGCCATTTCGACACGCTCATCCTCGAAACCACGCGCGGCACCACCGAACGCCCCGCCGGCAAGGAGCGCGTCCATGAGGTCGCACGCCTCATCGACACGATCAACACCACCATCCAGCGCGGCGGTTCGTTTCTCATGCCGGTCTTCGCCCTCGGCCGCATGCAGGAAATCCTCGCGATCGTCCACGATGCCCGGAAGTTCGGCCGCCTCGTCGACTGCCCGATTTATGCCTCCGGTCTCGGCATGGACCTCGCCGACTACTTCGACGAAATCAGCCGCAAGACCCACTCGCTTCAATTCAATCGAAGCATCATCAAGGATCTCCGCATCAAACCGACTCCGCGCAAGCTCGTCCCCGGCGAAGATCCCCAGCAAAACGCCCTCTACATCGTCAGCTCCGGCATGATGGTCGAACGCACTCCCAGCTACGCCCTCGCTTCCGGGCTACTCGGTCACGCGCGCAACACCATCGGGTTCGTCGGGTATTGCGATCCGGATACGCCAGGCGGCCAGTTGCTCGCGACGCGGCCCGGCGACGACTTCCTTTTCGCCGACGCCCACGTGAAAGCGAAGGTGAAGGCCCACATCGAGCGTTTCGAGCTCAGCGGCCACGCCGATCGCGAGGAGTTGCTCGAGTTCGCCGTTCAGACCGAAGCGCGCAGCATCGTGCTCACGCACGGCGATCCTGCCGCTCGCGACTGGTTCGCCGCATCGCTCTCCGAGCAGCTTCCGTCGGCGAACGTCATCGATCCCGTCCCGCTCCAGACCTACCAGGTCTGACCGCCCTCGCCCACACGTTTGGCCTCGGGCAGTCGTTCGGGTTGCCTGCATCCTTCGCGGCAGTCATCCTGTCGCGTTGTCGTATGATCTCGTCATCTCGCTCTGGCTCTCACCCGTGGAAATTCTTCCGCTCCGGCGGACTCGATCAGGTCTTGTTGGAAACCGGCGAGGACCTGCGAGCCCTGCCCGAGCTCGATCAAAAGCTGTGGGTTGCCCTCAGCTGCCCCGTCAAGGGCATCGATCTCGATGAAAAAACGCTGCAGTTGATCGACACCGACCGCGACGGTCGCATCCGCGCGCCCGAGCTTCTCGCCGCGGTAAATTGGGCCATCGCCCGCCTGAAGAACCCCGGCGCTCTCCTTCGTCAGGACGTGCTCGCGATCGATTCGATCGATCACGCCTCACCCGAGGGCCAGGTCCTCGTCGCCGGCGCGCGTCGCGTGCTTTCCCGCCTCGATCGCAAAGACGCCACCACCCTCTCCGTCGAAGAGATCGGCGACGTCGCAAAAATTTTCGCCGCCAGCCCGCTCAACGGCAGCGGCATCATCCCTCCCGAAGCCAGCGAGGATCCTGCCGTCCAGGCGCTCATCAAAGACATCGTCGCATGCACCGGCGGCACCGCCGGACGCACCGGTTCGCACGGCGTCACCGCCGCCCAGGTCGACACGTTCTTCGCCGAACTCGCCGCCTATCTCGCTTGGATCGAGCAAAGCAGCAGCAAAGAGGTCGCCGTGCTCGGCGATGCGACCGACGCCGCCGTGGCCGCCATCCGCGCCGTGCGCGAAAAAATCGACGATTACTTCGCCCGCGCCGCGCTCGCGGCTTTCGACGCCCGCGCCGCCGGCGCGCTCAACCGCTCCGAAAACGACTACCAGGCTTTCTCGGCGAAAAATCTGACGACCAACATGGACGAAATCGCCGCGTTCCCTCTCGCGCGAATCGAGCCCGATCGTCCGCTGCCGCTATTGGAAGGCGTCAACCCCGCCTGGGCCCAGGCGCTCGCCAAACTCCATAGCGCCGCCGTCGCACCGATTTTTGGTGCCACCAAAACCACGCTCACCGCCGGCGAATGGAAGGATCTCGTCGCTGGTTTTGCCCCGTATGAAACCTGGCTCGGCGCCAAGTCCGGCGGCATCGTCGAAAAACTCGGCGTGGAACGGCTGCGCACCCTCGCCGCCGGGCCGGAACGCGCCGCGCTCGCCCAACTTCTCGAACGCGACCAGGCGCTCGCTCCGGAATTCAACGCCGTGCACGACCTCGAGCGGCTCGTGCGCTACCAGCGCGATCTTTCCACGCTCCTGCGCAATTTCGTCAACTTCGCCGACTTCTACTCGCCGGACCGCTCCGCCGTCTTCCAGGCCGGCACGCTTTACCTCGACAGCCGCTCCGCCGAGTTGTGCATCCGCGTCGACGGCCCGAACCCGCTCGCCGCGATGAGCAAGGCGTGCATCGCCTACTGCACGTGCACGCGCGGCGGCGCCACCATGAACATCGCCGCCTGCTTCACTCAGGGCGACAGCGATTACCTTTTCGTCGGCCGCCGCGGCGTCTTCTACGACCGCAAGGGACAGGACTGGGACGCCGTCATCACTCAGATCGTCGATAATCCCATCAGCCTCCGACAGGCCTTTTTCTCCCCCTACAAAAAGTTCGTTCGCATGGTCGAGGAACAGGTCGCGAAACGCGCCGCCGCCGCCGAAGCCGAATCGTCCAGCCGCGTCGCCGCCGCCGCGGAAAACACCGCCAACATCGACAAGGCCGCCAAACCGCCAGCGCCGCAGCCCAAGAAAATCGACGTCGGCACCGTGGCCGCGTTGGGCGTCGCCGTGGGCGGCATCACCGCCGCGTTCGGCACGATCCTGGGCGCGTTTCTCGGACTCGGCTTCTGGATGCCCGCCGGCATCCTCGGCATCATGCTCGCGATCTCCGGACCTTCCATGCTGATCGCCGCAATCAAACTCCGCCAGCGCACCCTCGGTCCGATTCTCGAGGGCAGCGGCTGGGCCGTGAACGGTCGCGTGAAGATCAATGTTCCTCTCGGCAGCGCACTCACCGAGCTCCCCAAATTGCCGCCCGGCTCCGAGCGTCTGCTCAACGATCCGTTTGAAGACATCAACGCCCGCCGTCGCCGCCGCCGCGCGATCGTGCTCCTGATCGTCTTGCTGATCGCCCTCGCCGCCGCGTTGATCCGCTGGCACCGGCAGAGCACCGGACATTATTTCTGGCAACCCGCGCCCGCCGCGACGACGCCCGCTGCCGAGCCTGCGCCCCCGGAACCCGCCGCCTGAACCGTCGGCGTCTCCAAGATTCAACTACGCGTCCGGATTTCGTCCGGGCGCGCCCAAAAGTTCGCGCAACCGCGCGCACACGGTCTCGTTCCCCGCGATGTAGAAGATCCGTTTCATTCGCAGGTCGAAGGTCGTCATCGGAAACTGCTCCGCGCTGAGAAACTCCACTCGGCCGCCGCCCGCCAGACACAACGGCACCGCCGCGGCGATGTCCCAGATCTTCACGTTGTGATCGACCGTTCCGCCCAGGATGCCGACCGCCACATACGCGAGATGCAACGTGCTGCTGCCGAGTCCGCGGATCTTGAAATTCTCCACGAGCACCGACGCATGCGCGACGAATTGCTTGTCGTGCGGGCTGTGAAACCCCAGCAGCATCTGCCGATCCGGCGCCCCGCTCTGCACCGCCGCCGGCCGATCGCCATCCATCAGCCCCAATCCTGGTCCGCCATGGATCAACGATCGTCGCGCAAGATCGTAAACGACCCCGTAAACCGGCCGTCCTTGTTCCAGGAGTCCCAGCGAGATCGCGCAGTGCGCAATCCCCATCGCGAAATTATTCGTCCCATCGATCGGATCGAGCACCCACGCAAAACGTCCGCGCAACGGAATCGGCGCCTCCGCATGCGTCAGCTCTTCACTGAAATAATCGTCGTCCGGAAATTGCGCGCTCAGCTCCTTCACAATCGCGTCTGAGATCGCGATATCCACCGGCGTCACCCGCGTGCCATCCGTTTTCCACATGCTCTTCGCCCGGCCGAACTCCCGATGCAGGAGTTCGGTCTGCGCCAGCACCGCGCGTTTGGCAGCTTCGATTCGGATCAGCAATTCAGGCGATGTCGACATAACCGCCCGCGAATGGACGCCTTTCCCCGCGAATGACGAACCGAAAATCGTCTCTTCGTAGCGGAACGCGTGAGCGTTCCGCTCTCGGGCCTACTCGAAGTCGTAAAGCTTCGGATCCCTCGTCGGCGCCCGACGTTTCACCCGAAACCGATGCCTCGGCTCTTTCGGATCCGCGCCCGGCTTCTCGCCTCCCATTCCCATCCCTTCGCCATACGGGTCGTCCGGATCCATGCCGGCGCTCGCGTCTCCGCCCATCTCCTCCTCCAGCGATTCCGGATCGGCGCCTTCCTCGAGCTTGCGCACCACCTCCTCCATCTCGCCGTCGATCTTCTCGCCCGTGAGTTCCGCCATGCGACGCATCATGCGCGCCATCGCTCGCGGATCGTTTTCATCCACGTTCGAAAACTCCCGCTCCATCGCGCTCATCGCCGCTTCCATCCGCGCATCTTCCGCAGGATCCCCGCTCATTCCTTCCGGCCCTGCACCCGCATCCGCCTGCGCCTCCTTCGCCCGTCCCGTCACCGCAAACGACGACATCATCTTCTGCATCCGAAAACTCGGATTGTGCGGGCATTTCGGCACCGTTTGCCCCTGCGCGAGGGTCTTCGCGTAGAACTGGTAGATCGTGTGGTTATCCGGACAGTAATACTCGTAGATCGGCATACGAAGTCCGGGAGTTAGCGGGTCGTCCGGCGCTTGGCAAGTTGGTGTCCGTGCTGCACCACGGCCAGTCGCCCTCCCACATTCAACTGGTCCAACACGCTCGCCAGCCGACGCCGCTTCTCATCCGTTTGCGCAAACATCTCCAGCTGCGCCGGCCCGTCCTCGACCCCCGAAAACCGCACGCTCACCAGCCGCAGCGGACGCTTCTTTTTCCAGGCGGTCCGCAGCAACGGTTCCACCAGCGGATAAAACGGCGCCTCGATATCCGACGCCGTCGCCAGGCTTCGTCCGTGCGACTCGTGCGTAAAATCTGGATACCGCACTTTCACGGTCATCGTTTTCACGCGTTTCCCATCCTCGCGAATCTTCGGCAGCAGTTCGTCGATCATTCGCTTCACCACCCGTTCAATCTCCGCGAATTCGCCGATGTTCTCTCCAAATGTTTCCTGCTGCGAATAGCTCTTCGCATCCTCGCGCTCCGTTTCCACCGGCCGGTCGTCGATGCCGCGCGCGCAATCCACCATCTCCCGCCACCCGCTGCCAAAAATCGCGCGCAGGTCGCTCTCGCTCTTCGCCAGCAGATCTCGCACGAGTTTGATGCCGTGCCGCCGCACCAGCGCTTCTTCCGTTTTCGGGCCCACCCCCGGCAGTTTTCCGATCGGCAACGGCGCGAGAAACTCCGCTTCCGTTCCGGGCAACACCGTCACGAATCCCTTCGGCTTGCGCAGCTTCGACGCGATCTGCGCCACCAGCTTGTTCGTGGCCATGCCGAACGACACCGTCACCTGCAACTTCGCCCAGATCTTCTCCTGCAGGCCTCGCACGGCTCGCTCGATTTCCGCCACCGAACCGAATCCGCAGGGCGTCACGTCGAGATAGCCTTCATCGATCGAATTGCGCTGCACGATCGGCGTCAGCGTCTCGCACAGCTCGAACATCTCGCGCGACATCCGGCTATAAAGCCCCGCCGTGTGCGGTAGCATGATCAAATCCGGGCAAACTCTCAGCGCGCTCACCGTCGGCATCGGCGTATAAACGCCACACGCCCGCGCCTCGTAACTCGCCGACGAAATGATTCCGCGTTGCCGGCCGCCCACCGCGCATTTCGTCCCTCGCAGCTCCGGCTTCAACGCCAGCTCGCACGACACGAAAAACGCGTCCGCGTCGAGATGCACGATGGTAGGCAGAGTCACGCCACGGATCTTCGCGCCCGCGCGCCAACACGCAAAAACGAAAAGCGCCCGCCTTGCGGCGAGCGCTCGTCTGATCCAGGTCCAAATTCGTTCGAGACTATCAGTCTTCTTCCTCGTCGTCGTCCTCGCCGGCCGCTTCGACGTTCAGCTCCATCGCGATCTCCGTGAGCAGCTTGTCGGTCTCGCCTTCCTCATCGAGGGTCTCCTGGAGAATCTCGGCGATATCGTCCTCGCCCGCGATCTCCGCGAGGGTCCGCGCGGTGCCGTAACCGGCGATTTCATAGTGCTCCACTTTCTGCGCCGCACCAATCAACGCCAGGTCCAGCATCACCGGCTCCGCGTCTTCCTCCATCGTCTCTTTGCCTTCGGCGATCAGGCCTTCCATCGCCTTGCACTTCTTTCCTTTCATCGACTCGCCGAGCTGCTTGCCGATCTTCTCGAGTCGCGCGATCTGCTCCTGCGTTTGCTCGAGGTGATTTTGAAACGCTTGCTTCAGCTCGTCGCTGCTCGCCGCCTTCGCCATTCGCGGAAGCGCTTTGGTCAGCTGATTCTCGGCGCTGTAAAGATCTTTGAGTTCATGGACCAATAGGTCACGGGGGGATTTGATTTTAGACATGATAGTCGAGGGTTGAGTTTCGTTTGGGAACCTCGACGGACTGCCACATCAGCAACAGGTTCGGATGTCCGATTCCCTCAGCACGACCCGGATTCCCAACGCCCGCCTTCATCGGGGAAGCGCCGATGCCCCTCCGATTCAGAGCCCCAACACGCTTCGCAACTCGCCCAGATCCCGCACATGCGCATCCACGTCCGCGGTTCGCTCCACGTCTTTCCGCAGAATCTGAACCGTCCGCATCCCGAGCTCGCGCCCGGCGGCCAGCTCCGACGCAGGACTGTCTCCCACCACCGCCACTTCGTCGGCCCTCAACCCGTGACGTGCAACGATATCTTCAAACCAGCCGCGCTTGAATCGCCGATCCGATTCATCGATCGCGTCGACGTGGCATTTGTCCATCCAACGATCAAGCCCCAGCGCGCGTATCTTGCTTTCCTGCAACCGACGAAATCCGGAGGTCACCAAAAACTTTTTCACCTGGAGCCGGCCCAACTCCTCCAAGTCTCCATAACCGCGCATCGGCGTAGTCACTTCCGTCTGCAAAAATTCCCTCCATCCCGCCGCCCGCATCTCCGGACTAAACCCGTGCCGCTCCGCCACCCAATCCAGCGGATGCCGCCACATATCCGCGAAGGCCGCTTCGAGTTCACTCTCCGTCAACCGTCCGCGATTCTCCGCCCGCATCGCCGCGAACGCCGGTTCATACAACGCTGCTCCCGGCTCATCCGCCGCCGCCAGGCAGTTGTCCAAATCGAAAATTATCCCGCGAATCACCCGCCCAAGAGAACACCGCCCACCCCGATCGCAAGCGGCCCGTCTCCGCCTCTCGAATACGCGCGCCTTTCTCGGATTGCACCCGATTCTGCCGCTCGCAGTCTGCAGACGATGTCCCAACCCCTTCTTCGCTTCATCGTTCTCTTCGCTTTCACCGTGCCCGCGTTCGGCGCCAAGACCGTGCTCTCTCCGGCGGTCGAGGCCCTTTCCCCGACCAAAGCCAAATCCGGCTACGTGCAGGGCCGCGTCACCGACAGCGCCGGCAAACCGCTCGCGGGCGTGATGATTCACATCTACGGCACCACCATGGCGGGCGCGAACACCCGCTTCGAAAAGCCCACCGGCGCCGACGGGCGTTTCAGCCAGCGGGTGCCCGAAGGCATCTACGGCGTGCGGGCCGAATACGTGCTCGAGGGCGAAACCAACTACACGCTCGCTCTCCACCCGATCGACGGCATCACCGCGCGACAGCACGATTCCGAAGAGGGTATCGGCAAGGATTTCGTGTGGCTCATCTCCGGCCTTCGCCCCGGCTCCACGCCCGGCGAACCCGGCACACACAACGAGCCCGGAAAATACTATGGCGGTTCGCTTCAAATCTCCGCGCATGAGGACGCGTCCACCCCCAAGCCGCCGTTCGCCGACGGTTCCACGCTGATCGCCGAACTCACCCCGCGCGGCCCGTTGCTCGACGGTCGCCCCGCGCAACCGCTCACTTTCCGCCGCACCTTCAGCCCATCGGCGCGTAGCACGAGCTACTGGTATCCGTCCGACATCCCGCTCGGCCGCTACACGCTTCGCCTCAGCCTCGAAAAACCCGGCCAACCCGCCCAACCGCTCACGCTCAAGCAAAGCCTCGATTTCAACGGCGACTTCAAACCGGCCGTCGATGTCGACGTCCTTCCGTCGACCACCACCGGCACCGCGCTCCCCATCCAGATCAGCGTCAAGCCCTGACCGTATCCGAGCGTAGCACGGTCAACCTGATCGTGCTCTCCGCACCTCAGATCTTCGGCACGCGCATCGTGCTGATCATCGCACTTCCGCTCGCCGCATAAACCAGCGCGAGCGGATGCAACACCAGCCCGCCGATCTCCCAAGCGCCGAGCCACATGTCCGCGCCGAGCCGCCCGGCAAAATGTAGCACCGCCAGCAGCACCACGATCAACACGCTCGAGGGAATCGGCGTTCCTTCGAAATATTTCACCTTCCCGCTTTCGTCCGCCAGCACCGCGGCCGTCGCATTGAAGCGCGCCAACCGGCTGATCCCGCATGCGACGAAATACAGCAGCACCGCGACATCGAGCGCACCGCGCAAACCCGCCGCAAACCCCACCGCCGCCGGCGCCAGTCCGAACGAGATCACATCCGCCAGCGAATCGAGATCCGCGCCCAACATCGACGATTTCCGCCGCCAGCGCGCCACGCGCCCATCCGCAAAATCGAAGACCAGCGCGATCGGCAGCAGCGCCATCGCCGTCACGAGCCAGCGATCGTCTCCAGAAACCAAATACTGCATCGACGCCAGCACCGCGCCGCTCCCGCAGAAGCCATTCCCCAGCGTCAGCACATCCGCCAACACAAACGACCGAATCATCGAAAACCGCTGCCGCTTTTCCATTGTCTCGCCCGAAGCTTTCACGTCGCCGCCCTTGGTCAATCCTTGCCCGCATGCGTTCCCCCGTCCCGCCGCACGCCTTTTCCAAGGAAACTCTGCCGTCGCTACCCCGCACCCACCGACCACCTCCGGTCCCGCCTGAAATCGCCGCCGCTCCCGAATTGAGAATCCGCGTCCATCCGCGTGGTGAAGCCCGTTCACATGCTTGTTGACCGCGCGAAACCGGTTAGCCGTTTGCCATGCGTCCCCTCGTTACCCTCTTGCTCGGCGTGGTTGCCCTCTGCTCGCCCGCCTTCGCCGCTGCAACGCCGCCTGCCATCGCTCACCTCACTTGCGAAGGCTTGGTCGATCCGCCCCTCGTCGACGTCGCACCCCCACGCGTTTCCTGGCGCATCGTTTCGTCCGAACGCGGCGCACGCCAGTCCGCCTACCAGCTCCGCGTAGCCGCGCTCGCGCCCGACGGTTCGCCCGCCGCCGACCGTCTCGAAACACCCCGCATCGCTTCCGACCAATCGCAGTGGAACGCGATCCCCGGTTTCACCGCGAAACCCAAAACCCGCTACCAGTGGCAAGTCCGCGTCTGGCTCGCCGCAACCGAAGAAGCCGCCAACGAAATCGATCTCGGCTGGAGCACGCCCGCCTATTTCGAAACCGGTCTCCTCGGCACCGGCTGGCCGCGCGCGGCGGCGTGGATCAGCGATGGCGTTCCAACACCCCTTAACGCCGCCCTCCCCGCCCGCTACCTCCGCGGCGAATTCGAAGTCGCCGAAAGACCCGCCAAAGCCCGCCTCTACTTCTCCGCCTTCGGCCTCGTCGAGCCATGGCTCAACGGCCGCAAGGTCGGCGAAAACGATTTCTTCGTCCCCGGTTGGCCCGACTACCGCGATCGCACTTACTACGTCGCCTACGACGTCACTGATCGCATTCAGTCCGGTCGCAACGTCCTCGGCCTGATTCTCGCCGACGGCTGGTTCAGCAGCACGTTGATGGCCGACACCCAATTCGGCACCCAACCGCTCGCTTCCGCATTCCTGGAACTCACCGACGCCGCCGGCAAAGTCACCACCGTCGCCACCAACAAATCCTGGCAAACCGCCGAAGGCCCGATCCGCGCCCAAGGCATCTACTTCGGCGAAAACTTCGACGCCCGCCTCGACGACCCGAACTGGAGCACCGCCCAAAACGCGTCGTCTTGGCCATGGCGCCCCGTTCAAGTCCACGGCACCTCGACCGCCGTTCGCGCCATCGCCGCGCATTCCGCGCCTCCGGTTCGTCGCATCGAAGAACTTAAACCGATCTCGCGCCGTGAAACGTCGCCCGGCGTTTTCCTCTACGACCTCGGCCAAAACATGGTCGGCTGGGTGCGCCTCAAACTCCGCGCCGCCGCCGGTCAGGAAATCACCGTGCGCTTCGCCGAAATGCTCGAGTCCGACGGCACGCCCCACTTCGGCAATCTCCGTCGCGCCCACGCCACCGCCACCTACATCGCCCGCGGTTCCGACGCCCCCGAAACTTGGGAGCCTCGCTTCTCCTTCTTCGGTTTCCGCTACGTCGAACTCCGCGGCATCGACCAGCCTTCCGACGACGCCATCACCGGCATCGTCCTGCATTCCGATCTTCCACGCATCGGCACGTTCGAATCCTCAAATCCGCTCCTCAATCAACTTTTCTCCAACACGGTCTGGGGACAAAAGGGCAACTTCCTCGAAGTCCCCACCGACTGCCCGCAACGCGACGAACGTCTCGGCTGGACCGGCGACGCCCAGGTCTTCGCCAACACCGCCCTCTATAATTTCGCAAGCCACGCGTTCTACCGCCAATGGCTCATCTCGCTCCGCGACGGATATCGCGACGACCCCGGCCGCCTCAGCGGCTTCCCCGACGTCTCACCCGACACCGGCCTCCGCTACGGCAGCGCCGGCTGGGGCGACGCCGGCGTGATCGTTCCTTACATGACCTGGCTGCACACCGGCGATCGCCGCGTGCTCGAGGAAAATTTCGACGCCATGCAGCACTGGGTCGACGCCCAGGCTCGCGACTGGCCCGACGGCATTCGACGCAGCGCGCGCAGTTACGGCGACTGGCTCGCGCCCGGCTACGAACCTCACGCTGCGCCTACACCCTACGTGCTGATCGCCACCGCGTATTTCGCGCGCTCCGCTGATCTCACCGCTCGCGTCGCCGATCAACTCGGCAACACCACCGCCGCCCAGCGCAACCGCGCGCTCTTCGAAAAAATCAAAACCGCCTTCCGCCGCGAGTTCATCTCCGACGACGGCAAGATCACCAGCGACGAACAAACCGCCTACCTCCTCGCCCTCGGCTTCAACCTCGTCCCCAACGAACTCCGCGCCGCCACCGCCGCGCGCCTCGAACGCACGTTCGCCGAAAAGAACCATCACCTCGCCACCGGCTTCCTCGGCACGCCGCTCATGGCCCCCGTCCTCACCGACCTCGGCCGCACCGATCTCGTTTACCGCGTCCTGCAACAAGAAACCTATCCCGGCTGGCTCTTCAGCGTGAAAAACGGCGCGACCACGATCTGGGAGCGCTGGGACAGCTGGACACCCGAAAAAGGTTTCAACTCCGAAGGCATGAATTCGTTCAACCACTATGCCTACGGTTCCGTGATCGAATGGTTCTACGACACCATCGCCGGCCTCAAACCCGACTCCACGTCCCCCGGCTGGAAACACTTCCACATCGCCCCGCAACCGGGCGGCGGCCTCACCCACGCCAAAGCCACCGTCGAAACGCCCTACGGCGTCGCCGTCTCCGATTGGAAAATCGCGAACAACCGCTTCGAACTCACCGCCACGATCCCGCCCAACACCACCGCCGAAGTCTCGCTCCCCTCCGCCGACCTCGCCACCGCCACCGAATCCAACCAACCGCTCTCTTCCCTCAACGCCCGAAACCTCCGCGTCTCCGA
>JAFAAS010000117.1 GCA_023426435.1 Verrucomicrobiota bacterium
CTCCCCTCCTCACCTGTCCCATCCTGCCCGGTCGCATTCGCGCCGGGCCTTTTTATTGCTCTTCCCCTGCCGCTTCCACTTTCCCAATCTCGCCGACCCGCATGACGCCCGTCGCCACGCCTTCCGCCGCTCCCACTTACGTAATCGGACACAAGAATCCCGATGCCGACTCCATCTGCTCGGCCATCGCCTACGCCACCTTCAAGGAAGCACGGGGTGAACGCGGCTACATCGCCGCCCGCTGCGGCAACTCCAACGTCCGCATCGACACCATCCTCTCCCGCTTCCGCCAACCGCTGCCGCTCTACCTCAGCGATGTCAGCCCTCGCGTCCGCGACCTCATGGTCAAAGACGTCATCGCCCTCAACGAAAACGCCACCTGCGCCGAAGCCCTCGCCGTCTTCGATCGCCACGATATCCGCGTCGTCCCCGTCACTTCCGACAACCGCGAAATCGTCGGCACCATCTCCCTCTCCACCCTCGGCGGCGTTTTCATCCCGCGCCTCAGCGAGCCCCGCCTCCTCCGCCTCGTCCGCACTTCGCTCGCCAACATCACCCGCACCCTCGAGGGCCGCGCTCTCCATCTCGTCGACGAATCCTCGATCCAGGAACTTTACGTCCGCCTCGGCACCATGGACATCAGCTCCTTCTGGAGCATCTCCATCCGCGAAAACATCCCGGCCGCCCAGTCCATCATCATCGTCGGCGACCGCGCCGACATCCAGCAGCGCGCCATCGAAATCGGCGTTCGCGCCCTCGTCATCACGAGCAACATCGACCTCGACCCCAACATCCTCGCCCTCGCGCGCGAAAAAGGCACCAGCATCATCATCAGCCCCTACGACTCCGCCACCACGTCGTGGATCGTTCGCACCGCGTCCACGCTCGAACGGGTCGTCGACACCGAATTTGCCACGATCGATGCCGACACCCGCATCGCCGAGGTCCGCAAAAAATTCTCCGCCAACCAACCGCACGCGCTCCTCGTCACCACCGACGACGGCAAGCTCGAGGGGATTCTCACCAAAACCGACCTTCTCCGCCCCACCCAAACCCGTCTCGTGCTCGTCGACCACAACGAGATGTCCCAAGCCGTCACCGGCGCCGAGGAGGTTACAATCTCCGAAATCATCGACCACCACCGCCTCGGCGCCATCAACACCCAGCAGCCGATCCTCTTCATCAACGAACCCGTCGGCTCCACCTGCACCATCATCGCCGACCTCTTCCGCCGCGAAAACATCCTCCCGTCGCCCGAGATCGCCGGCATCATGATGTCCGGCCTCATCTCCGACACGCTCCACCTCAACGGCCCCACCACCACGCGCAAAGACGCCATCATGCTCGCGTGGCTCGCCGAAATCGCCGGCGTCAACTCCAAGAAACTCGCCGACGAAATCTTCAACTCCGGCTCCGTCATCCTCGCCAACTCGCCCGAGTCCGTCGTCCGCTCCGACTACAAAATCTACGAAGAGGAAGGCATCCGCTTCTCCGTCTCCCAAGTCGAGGAACTCGGCTTCGGCAACTTCTGGCAAAACGCCAAACCCATCGCCACCGCCCTCCAAGGCCTCCGCGACGAAGAACGCCTCGCTTTCGCCGCCCTCCTCGTCACCGACATCAACACGCAAAACTCGCTCCTCCTCGTCAAAGGCGACGCCGGCTTCATCGATCGCATCTCCTACGCCCATGTCGAACAGGACGAAATCTTCGACCTCCCCGGCGTCGTCAGCCGCAAGAAGCAGCTCATCCCCTATCTCACCAGCGTCCTGAAAGAAATGGCCGCCGACGGCACCCTCCCGTCCGCCCCCGCCTCCCAACCTCCCTTCCGCAAAAAGCGCAAATAGGTGGAACCCGACAGCCTGCCCCGACCTGTCGGGGTCCCCGTCGGGTTGAACGCGCCGCTCCCGTCCTTCGCGCCCCTCGCGCGCGAAAACCAATCGTTGCGCCCACCCGCGCCGCGTTACACCGTCACCGTTCACTCTCATCGATCATGTCCGCCGACGCCGCGCCCAACGCTCCTTCCGCCACTCCCCCTCCCAGCGATTTCATTCGTGACATCGTTGCCGCCCACGTCGCCGAACAACGCTACCCCAAGATCGTCACGCGCTTCCCCCCCGAGCCCAACGGCTACCTCCACATCGGCCACGCCAAATCCATCTGCCTCAACTTCGGCATCGCCCGCGAAAACAACGGCCAGTGCAACCTCCGCATGGACGACACCAACCCGACGAAGGAAGACGTCGAGTATGTCGAATCCATCACCCACGACGTCCACTGGCTGATCGACGGCTGGGCCGATCACACCCTCGGCTTCAAACCCAAAGGCGCCACGCCCACCAAGCAACTCGTCAACGGCCGCGAGGACTACCACCTCGCCCCCATCCCCCGCTCAAATCTCAAATCCGAGATTTCAAATGCCGCGAACGCAGCCCTGGCCGAACCCTTCCACGCCAGCGACTACTTCGAACAACTCTACAGCTACGCGCTCGAACTGATCCGTCGCGGCAAAGCCTACGTCGACGATCTCAACCCCGAAGAAACCGACGCCTACCGCGGCGCTCCCGACAAACCCGGCCGCGACTCCCCGTTCCGCACGCGTTCCGTCGAGGAAAACCTCGATCTCTTCCAACGCATGCGCGCCGGCGAATTCCCCAACGGCGCCCGCTCCCTCCGCGCCAAAATCGACATGGCGTCGCCCAACATCTGGCTGCGCGACCCGCTCCTCTACCGCATCCGCCACACGCCGCACCACCACGCCGGCGACAAATGGTGCATCTACCCGCTCTACGATTTCGCCCACTGCCTCTCCGACTACATCGAGGGCATCACCCACTCCATCTGCACGCTCGAATTCGAAGTCCATCGCCCGCTCTACGACTGGATCCTCGAATCCCTCGACCTCCCGCGCCCGCTCCCGCGCCAATACGAATTCGCGAAACTCATCCCCACCTACATGATCGTCTCGAAACGTCGGCTCATCCAGCTGGTCAACGAGAAGGTCGTCGCGGGTTGGGACGACCCCCGCCTGCCCACGCTCTCCGGCCTCCGCCGTCGCGGCATCCCCGCCAGCGCCCTGCGCAAATTCGTCATGAGCCTCGGCGTCACGAAATACGAGAGCTCCACCGACATCGCCCTCTTCGAACACGCCATCCGCGAGGATCTCAACGCCACCTCCGCCCGTCGTCTCGCCGTCCTCAAACCGATCAAGGTCGTCCTCACCAACATCCCCGCCGGCGAAACGATCGAGTGCGACGCCACGAATAACCCCCAGGACCCCAACCCCACCACGCGCAAGGTCGCCCTCACCCGCGAGGTCTTCATCGAATCCGACGACTTCGCCGAAATCCCCCCGCCGAAATACTTCCGCCTCAAACCCGGCGGCGAGGTCCGCCTCAAATACGCCTGCATCATCAAACTCGACGAAATCGTCAAAGACGCCACCGGCGCCCTCGTCGAACTCCGCTGCACCGCCGACCTCTCCACCCGCGCCGGCGAGCCCAACGCCACCCGCAAGGTCAAGGGCACCATCCACTGGGTCAGCGCGACCAACTGCATCGACGCCGAGGTCCGCCTCTACGACCGCCTCTTCACCGTCCCCGAACCCGGCGCGACCGAAAACTTCCTCCAGCACGTCAACCCGAACTCCCTCGAGATCGTCACCGCGAAACTCGAGCCCTCCCTCGCCACCGCGCAGCCCACCGACCGCTTCCAATTCGAACGCCTCGGCTACTTCGCCTTGGACTCCGACTCTCAACTCTCCTCCCCCAACTCCAAGCTCATCTTCAACCGCATCATCACGCTCAAAGACACCTGGTCGAAGTAGCGCCCCCTTCTGTCATTCTGAGCGAAGCGAAGAATCCACGCCTTCGAACACCAGCGATCCATGGACTTTTCCCTCACCCCTGAAGAACTCCGCGTCCTCGGCGCCCTCGTCGAGAAATCCATCGCCACCCCCGACAACTACCCGCTCTCCCTCAACGCCCTCGTCAACGCCTGCAACCAGCTCACCGCGCGCGATCCCGTCGTCTCCTACGACGAATCCACCGTCACGCGCGCCCTCGACGGCCTTCGCGAAAAACGCCTCGCCACGCTCTATCACGGCGCCGATTCCCGCGTCGCCCGCTACAAGCACACGCTCCCCGACCGCTTCGTTCTCACGCCCGCCGAAGTCGCCGTTCTCTGCGTCCTGATGCTCCGCGGCCCCCAAACCGCCGGCGAACTCCGCACCCGCACCGAGCGTCTCTATCTTTTCGATACACTCGCCGAAACCGAGCAAACCCTCGACTCGCTCGTCACCTACACCCCCGAGCCCCTCGCGACCAAGCTCCCCCGCCAGCCCGGCACCAAAGAATCCCGCTTCGCCCAACTCCTTTCGCCTCCTTCTCCCGTAGCGGAAGGCAGCGTGCCCCGAGATGTCGGGTTGAGCCTTTCGCCCTCCCGCGTTTCGCCTCCGTCCACGCCCTCGCCGTCCACGCCCACTGACGCCGACCGCATCGCCCAACTCGAACGCGACCTCGCCGCCCTCCGCGCCGAATTCGCCGAGTTCAAAAAACAGTTCGAGTAACCTCCCTGTAGGAGCCCGCTCGCGGGCGATCCTTCGCGCGAAAGTGTCATATTATGTATGACACTTTCCAACCTCCTCACTCCAGCCGCACCGCTTGCTCGCCTCCGCGCAACGCCACGCGTTTCCCCTTCCACACCAACTCTCCCGTCACCCCCGCCGGCAGCGCGACGCTCCCCTCGACCCCCGCCCCGTTTCGTTTCAACTCCACGCGCACCTCCCCGCGCGGATGCGGCACCACCGCCGCCACTTGATTCAATTCCCCGAGATGCGGCTCCACCCGCACCTCCGCAAATCCCGCCGCGCTCGGCTCCACGCCCGCCACCGTCGCGAGAAATTCATACACCGGCGACGCGCTCCACGCATGACAATCCGACCGCGTCGGATCCAACTTCTCCGCGAAGGTCGTCAATCCATTCGCCAGCATCTGCCGCCACGGCCCGAGCCGCGCCAGATACTCGTCGCCCAACCCCGCCCGCTTCATCGCGCGCAGCACATAGAATTCGAAATACGTCGACGCCTGCGCGATCGCGCGATCGTCCGCCACGCGCTTCATCAAATCCGTCGCCCGCTCGCCTTCGATCGCGCCCGACAACACCGCGAACGTATTCGCATGCTGGCTGAAGGTCCGCTTCTCCGGCGTATCCGCAATCATCCTACGTTCCTCATCCCAGCACTTCTCGACGACCGCGCGCTTCAACGCCGCCGCTCGCGCCGCATACTTTTCCGCCTTCGCCTCATCCCCAAACGCCCGCCACAACTCCGCCGCGCGTCCCAGCGTTCCCGCCAGCTGCAGCGTCACCACCGCCGATCCGCCTTCGCTCACTCCCGGCGGTTCCCCCCCGCGTCCTTTCGTGCGATTCCACTTCCAGTCGTCCACCCAGTCCACAAACGACCAATACTTCAACGGCCCCAATAGCCCCGTCCCCTCGTCGATCCGCCGCTCGAACCAGCCCAACACCGCATCCACCCCCGTCAGCTTCTCGCGCACAAACGCGTCGTCCGCCCGGTGCATCCAGTAGTCGTGCACCATGTCTACCCAATAGAGCGAAAACGTGTTGATCACCTGCGGCACCACCGACGGATATCGGCTTTGCGTCAGCCCTTCCGCGATCCGCGACCGGTCATACTGCTCGATCGCATTCCGCATCAACCGGTCGTCGCCGCTCACATACAGCGAAATCAACGCCTGTATCCGCGTATCCCCGACATACTGCAGCTGCTCGTAATACGGACAATCCACATACGTCTCGAACGCGCACAACCGCGCCGTCCGCCAGCCCACCTCCCAGATCTTCTGCAACGAGGCGTCGTCGCTCGCGAAGCTCCCGCGCTCCTCAAACGGATACCCCGTAAACCCGCTCAGAAATTCCACCACGTGCAGCGGTTCGTCCGCCGTCTCCACCTCCAGCTGCACATACCGATACGTGCGATAATCCAGCGCCCCAAACTCCCGCCGCTCTCCGCCGTCCGTCACGAATTCATCCACCACGCCTTCAATCCTCCGCCCGTCGACCTCATCGCGATTTCCTTTTTCGCCTTTCTCGTCCACGAGCGCCTCCGCATACGTCACCCGCACGCGACTCGCCTTTCCCCCGCTCAACACCAGTCGCGGAAACGCATTCGTCTCCACCCCGTTGTCGAGCAGCACCGTCGCCCGGCTCCGCGCCGGCACCACAAATCCGTCGCCTTTCTCCTCCACTCCCGCGCCTTCCACCCGCCTCGTTTGCGCGAACAGCGTCTCGCGCTCCTCCATCATCGGAATCGTCCGCGGACTCAGCCAGTGATTCATGTCCGCGCCCCATCCATACGGCGTCCCTCGCTGCAACTGTTTCGCTCCGCTCCATCCACTCGCATCGAAATCCCCTCCTGCCCAACCCCACGGCTGCTTCGCTCCGTCCACGCGATTTCCGGGACCGATCACGATATACGTGTCCAACTCGACCGGCACCGGCGACCACGACTCGTCCCGCGCCACACGCCACGCCGCTCCCGTGTTCACCGCGCTCTCCGCCTCCGTGTCGCCTTGCAACAGAAAACCCGTCCGCACGCTTTCGATCGAATACGAGGGATGTTCGCCATAACTCCAAACGCGCGCCGCAATCACATTCTTCCCCGGCTTCAACCAACGCGCGAGATCCACCGTCTCGTAATGCCACACCCAGCGATCGCTCCGCTGCGGCCCAAAGCTCACCGACTCGCCATTCACGAACAGCCGGTAACGCGCATCCGCCGTCACGTGCACCACGAACTTGTCCGGCGTCGCGCCGAGCTCGATCTCCTGCCGAAACAGATAAACGCCAAACTCGTTCCTCGGCGCATCCGGATGCGTGACCCATCGCGCCGTCCACGGCGCGCTCAACCACCGTTCCGCCACCGCCGGCCCCGGCGCCACGCCTGTAGCCAGAATTTCACTACCGAAAACGACGCACGAGAGCACAAGGAGTAGAAAGCGCATGAGCAGGGCGTCGAATCTGCAGCACCTGCCCTCGCTGACAAGTCACAGCCCGTTCGATCCCGTTCTTCTCCTTCCTTGGCGAACGCCGCTCCGCCGACGCCGCCTCAGTTCTCGTTTTCAGTTACCTCGCTCACCCACCGCGCTCTTTCAGGGCAATCCCCGCCACCCTTCCGCCTTCACTCGCCAGCTTCCATCCTTCGGCAATCCCGGGAACTCGCCTTCCGCTCCGTCCCAGCCGCCGACCATCAATCCCACCGCCGCCAGGAACGCGCCATTCGCCGGCAAATACACCGCGATCTCCCGCCGCCCCGGCCCGGTCTGCCCGCTCGCTGTATCGCTTCTTTGGGGACAATGCCCGTTCGGCGCATACCGGTTGTTCGGCCCGTCGCGCAACAACACCTCCACCGCCTCCTGCGCCCGCCCCAATCGCGCCGCCGTCATCGCGATCATCGGATAATCCCAACCCCAGATCTTCGTTTCCCAATCCCACTCTTTCATCACCGCATCGAACGTCCGGTTCATGATCGCCCGATCGACACCCGGCGCCTCCGGCAAAAATCCCAAGGGCATCAACATCTGCGGATGATCGTGCCGGCTCGCGAAATTCGTCCACGTGTCCGGCACCGACTCCAGCGCCACATATTTCCCGTCATCCACCGGCAGCGGCGACAACTTTGCGATCACATCATCCCAGTGCGCCTCGCGCTCCATCCCCAGCCGCTCGCGCCAGGTCTGCGCCACCGCCAACGCCCACTTCCAATACGCCAGCTCGAACGACGGATTCTGGCTCTCCGCCGGATCATGAATCTCCTGCGCAATCCACAACGGCGGCCCCAACACATACTCGCCGCGTTTCGGATCCAGCCACACCATCGACGCCAGACACTCCGCCGTCTCCAACACCAGCTCGCGATACTTCTCGAGCGTCTCCCGTGTAGGGTTTTCCCGATACAAAATCTCCCCGAGATAAACCAGGTGCGGCTGATTCCACACGATCATCGGATTCCCGCCCGGACTCTCCCGCCCATCCGGCCCGACCATCTTCGCCCAGCGAGCGCCTTTCAACCCGCGGCTCTCCGCGAGCGCCCGCGCCTCCGGCAAGCGCTCGAGATACCACGCCAGGTTCTTCTCCAAAAAGTCCGCCCGCCCCCACAGCGCGAAATGCGCCGCATGCCACCAGATCATTTCCGTATGATGCTTCCCATACCAGGTGTTGCACGTCAGCCCGCTTTCCTGCGGCGGCACGTCGCCCACGCACTGCACCGCCGTCAAATACTGCGAGAGCACCACGCGTTTCTCCAACTTCTCCGCAAGCGGATTCGTGCTCCCGCTCAAATCCAGCGCCGCCGCCTTTCCCCAAAACTCCGCCCAATACTTTTCGCTCGCCGCCACGATCTCCTCCGGCGGACGCCGCGGCGCCTCCCGCGACTCGCCCGGCAGAAACCCGATGGCCACGCCCAACTCGTCCCACCCGCGATCGCCTTTCAGCAAAAACTTGTGCGTCCCCGCATGCACCAACCGCTGCGCGATCTCATCCGGCCCATGCACGCGCGGCTCCCAGCTGAACGCCACGTTCAAACTATACGTCGTCCCGCCCACCTTCCGATCGATCGTCGAGAGCGAGGTCTGCCGCGTCTGATGTTTCTCCGGCGAACTCCAATCCAACGCCGGCGTATTTTTCACTTTCGGATCGTGCCCGCGCGGAAACGCCAGCCGCAGCCGCAACTTCCCTTCGCGCACCCATTCCGATTTCACCCGCACCGCGATCGTATCCGAATTCGGAGCACACGCCGTAATCACCTCCACCGGCACACCGCCCAATGTATACCGGCTCGTGATCACGCCGCGCCAAAGATCCAGCGTCTGCTCCAGATCCTTCACATCCTCCGGCACGAACTCGCTGCCATCCGCCTTGTCCCACTCCAACGCCAGCTGCGCCATCGGATGCAGCCGCGGATTCCGCCTCAGCCACTGCGCCGCTTCATTGTCCATCCGCGTCGGAAATCCCAACACCCGCCCGTCCGCCGTCGTGTAGTCGCGATTCGCATCCTCCAACTTGAACCCTTCCGGATTCTCCTCCGAAAACCAGCACCAGCGCGCCATCGTCTCGAGCGGGATGCCCTTCTCGTAATACGCCTGCTCAAAGGTCTGCAGCCCCGTCGCATCCACCGTAAACGCGAATCCGCCATTCCCCACCGTCAGCGGCGCATCGTAATTCACTTCCCGCACCACCGGATTGTGCCGCTTCACCAACGCCTCGCGATCGATCCGCCCTTCCGCCGCAAACGCCACCACCGCGCTCACCGCCAACATCCCACCGAGCCGCATCATCCTCCAGCTCTTCGTCATCCGCATCGTTTCAACATTCATAGATAGTGTGATTCCCTGATCTTCGATTCCTCGCCGAGCCGTCGACGTTTCACCCCAGGAGATGGGTGACCGCCAGCTTCGAATTTTTTCCGAAATCATGTCCGTTCGCTCCGTGATCGCTCTTGTCACTGACGCACCACCCGCCCTATCAGATGCGCCACCCCACCCCTCGCCTCACCCATGCCCCCGCTTCAGGAAACAGAGCAATCCCGCTGGTTCACCCTCGAAGTCCAACCGCACGAACCCGCCCTCCGCGCGTATCTGCAATCGCGCTTCCCGCTGCTGCGCGACGCCGACGATATCATCCAGGAAACCTATCGCCGGCTCCTGCGCGAAAACGACGCCGGCCGCATCCGCCATCCGCGCGCCTTCCTCTTCACCGCCGCCCGCAACGCCGCCCTCGATTTCTTCCGCCGTCGCAAACACGCACCCACCGAGTCGATCACCCATTCGGAAGCCGCCAACGTCGTTGAAGAGTCCGCCCACGTCGCCGAGGCCGTCTGCCAACAACAGGAACTTCAAATCCTCGCCGACGCCGTGCAGACTCTCCCGCACCGCTGCCGCCAGGTCATCATGCTCCGCTACCTCAAGGGTTACTCCTACAAGGAGATCGCTTCCACGCTCGGCATTTCCACCGAGACCGTGAAAACCCACATGGCCAAAGGCGTGAAACTCTGCAGCGACTACTTCGCGGCCCGCGGCCTGCTGGAAGAACGCCGGATGTTTTCCGACCATGCAGGATAGCTCCCGCCAGCTCACCGATCCGGGCGACGACGCCCTTCGCCAGGCCGCCGCCGTCTGGCTCGCCCAGCGCGACGCCGGTTTCAGCGCCGCCCAAGCCGCCGCGTTCGAACGCTGGCGCGACGCCGATCCGCGCCACGCCGCCGCTCTCCGCCGCGCCGAAGCCACGCAACGTCTCCTCGCCCGCCTCCCCGAATCGCCCTCCGCCCAAGCCCTCCTCGCCGAAGCCGACGCCCTCGTCGCCTCCCGCCCGCGCGTCATTCCTTTTTCAACACTCTGGAAATCCGCCGCCGGCCTCGCCGCCGCCGCCGCACTCGCCTTCGCCTTCTTCCACCCGAGTTCGCAGCTCGAAAGCGCCAACGCCGCCTACACCACCGCCGCCGGCCAACACCAATCGCTCAACCTTCCCGACGGCTCCACCCTCGTCCTTAGCTCCGCCTCGCAAGTTCAGGTTGCCTTCGCCCCCGCCGAGCGCCGCGTTCACCTCCAACACGGCGAAGCCCATTTCTACGTCGCGAAAGACACCAGCCGGCCGTTCATCGTGAGCGCCGGCGATGTCGCCGTCCGCGCCGTCGGCACCGCCTTCAACGTCCGCCGCCACACCGCCGGCGTCGAGGTCCTCGTCACCGAGGGCAAGGTGCAGGTCACCCGCACCGACACGTCCACCCCCGAACCCATCTTCCTCGTCGCCGGCGAACGCGCCTTCGTCGACGGCCTCCCCGCCGCCTCGCTCGCCGCCGATCTCCCCGCGACCGAACGCGCCGCCGATCGCGCGCCGCGATTGATGTTCAACAACACCCCGCTCGCCGACGTCGTCGAACGCTTCAACCGCTACAGTCGCGTCCAAATGGAAATCGCCGACCCCGACCTCGCCGCCCGCGCCATCGGCGGCAATTTCGACGCCGACAACGCCGAATCCTTCATCAACTTGCTCAGCGCCGCCGGCGACGTCCGCATCGAACGCGTCTCCCCCGATCGCGTCCTCCTCCACAAAGCCCGCTAAGTAGCCGCGGGTCTCCGACCCGCCCGCTCACCTGCCGATCGCGCTCCTGATCGTGATCGTGATCGTGATCGTGCTCGTGCTCGTGCTCGTTGGATCACGATCACGACCATGCGCACGACGTGTGTTCGCTTCGTCCACCACGAGTGCGACATTGCACTAGCATCCCGCCAGCCGTTCTGCTGGATGACACACCGTCACGACGGCCACTCCGCCGTCTCCGCGTTTCTCCATCCTTTTTTCATGACGCCCCGCATTCTCGCACGCCTCTCGCGTCCGATTCTTCGCGCCGTCCTCCTGTGTCTTCTCGCCGCCTCCGCCTTCGCCGCCGAAGCCCTGAAATCCTACAACATCCCCGCCGGCGACGCCCCCGACACCCTCGCCGCCTTCGCCCGCCAATCCGGCGAGCAACTGGTCTATCTCGTCGACAACCTCCGCGGCCAAACCACCCGCCCCATTCGCGGCCAATTCACCGCCTCCGCCGCGCTGCAGCAAATGCTCGCCGGCACCCCGCTCACCGTCCACCGCGACGGCCCCGACGGCCCCATGACCGTCTCCCGCCGACCCGAACCCCTTCCCAACGTTTCCGCCTCTCATAGCCACGAGCGTGAGCGAGTGGATCAATCCAGCGCCGACGTCATCGTTCTCCCGCAATTCACCGTCTCCGACACCCCCGTCGACCGCTACCGCGCCGCCGACGCCATCTCCGCCGTCCGCGTCCGCGCCGCCCTCATCGACACCCCGAGCTCCATCTCCGTCCTCACACGCGATCACATCGACGACCTCGCCCCCACCCGCATCTTCGACGTCGCCCGCTACGTCGCCGGCGTCCAGGAGGGCCGCGGCATCCAGTTCCAGGATCGCATGATCCTCCGCGGCTTCGAAGCCAACGGCCAGCGCACCGTCGACAACTTCCTCCAACCCGACGACGCCGACAACGTCGACGAGGTCATCATCGAGCGCATCGAAATCTCCAAAGGCCCCAACGCCATCCTCTCCCCCGCCGGCGCCCCCGGCGGCTCCATCAACGTCATCACCAAATCTCCCCTCTATCGTCGCCAGCACACCGTCACCGCCCAACTCGGCCTCTTCGACGCCCAAAAACTCTCCTTCGATCTCACCGACGCCTTCTCGCCCGACAGCCCTTTCGCCTACCGACTCGTCGGCTCGCTCCAGGACTCCCGCCGCTACTGGTCCAACGACGCCCGCCTCCGCGGCAAGGTTCTCGCCCCGATGCTGTCGTATCGAATTTCTCCCGACACCCAACTCACCCTCAAACTCATCGCCGCCGAACACTGGATCTTCCGCGAACCGCTCCTGATCCTCGATCCTTCCGTCAACGCCTCCACCGCCGACCCGTTTCTCGCCCCCGGTCTCTCCCGCCGCGCCCTCAACGGCATTCAACCCTGGAGTCACGTCGGCACCCGCAGCGCCGATTTCTCCGCCCTCCTCACCAGCAACCTCGCCGAAAACATCAGCCTCCGCGTCGCCGCCCACGGTCGCTACTACCACGAGAGCTCCACCCAGGAATTCCTCTCCACCCCCACCCTTTCCAACCGCTACAACCCTTTCACCGGCGAACTCACCCAGGACCACATCTGGTCCTTCGATCCCGCCGCCAACACCTACATCTCCACGTTTTCTCCCTTTTTCGATCCCGCCAACATCCCCGTCCGCGGCGACAAACAATCCACCCGCCGCCGGCTCGCGAACTTCCAAGCCGACCTCGCCGCCCGCCATCGTTTCGGCGAAATCACCTCCCAAACCATCGCCGGCTTCGGCCTTTCCCGCCGCCTCGGCCGCGGGCGCGCCTTTCCCGGCACGCTTCCCGGCATCGATCTCAGCCGCCCCGATCTTCGCGCCGAACCCATTTGGTCCAGCACGCCCACGATCGATTACGACAATCGCTTCACCAACTGGCAAATCTACCTCAACCAGCGCCTCGGCTTCCTCGACGATCGCATCCAGACCACCGCCGGTATCCTCCATTACGATACAAGCACCTACGTCCGTAACCACGTCACCGGCGCGCCGCCGGGCATCCTCGACGACGACAAGCGCATGTGGATGGCCAGCCTCCTCTTCAAACCCCGCCCCAACCTTTCGCTCTACTACAGCCACTCCACCAACTCGTCCCCGATCATCGCCAACGACATCGTGCTCTGGCGCGACGGCACCCAGGACGAAGTCGGCCTCAAAACCGAGTTCTTCCACCAGCGCCTTTCCTTCAACGCCGCCTGGTTCCGCATCTCCCAAGCCAACGTCTCCGTCCCCAATCCCGCCCGCCAGACCGACCCTTCCGCTCCCGAATCCCTCATCTCCAACCTCGGCAATCACGGCTTCGAACTCGAACTCGTCGGCGGCCTCACCCCCAACCTTTCCGTTATCGCCACGTTCAGTCACCTGCGCATGCGCGACAGCCTCGGCCGCCGCGTCCGCGCCGTCGCCGATCGCAACACCGCCCTCCTCCTCAACTACCGCTTCCGCCAAAATCTCGACGGCCTCGCCCTCACCGCCGGCGTCAGCTACAGCGGCCGGCGCGCCGGCGACACCCCCATCGACTTCACGCCGCTCAACGTCATCGGCCAGACCAGCTTTTTCCTGAAGCCCTGCTACATCACCACGCTCGGTCTCTCCTACCGCTCCAACGACCGTTGGCTCTTCCGTCTCAACATCGACAACGTCCTCGACGACTCCGGCTACATCCAGCAAGCCGGCGCCCGCGTCTCCGGCACCGGCATCACCACCGCCCCCGGCCTCAACCTCAAATTCTCCACCACCCTCAGCTTCTAGG
>JAFAAS010000165.1 GCA_023426435.1 Verrucomicrobiota bacterium
GTGCAACTCGATCGCCCCCGCCGCCGCCACCGCCAGCCCGATTCCCGTCCCCCCCCAATTCCCCGCCGACGCCGCCGCGAGCGCCACCATCCCCGCAATCGCCATCACGCAAATCCCATCGACGTTCGCCACGCGCACCGTCCGATAAAACGCCTCCTCCGGCAGCAACGGCGGCGCTTTCATCGTCCCGTATCCAACTTTCCACTCCGACGCTCATGGAGGCGCGGTGCCCCCACCGCGCAATCCACCGCCGCCACATTGACGCCACGTTTCACTTGGTTGTCACTCACAGAGCCGTTCTGGATTCGCCGCTTCATCCGGAATGACAAACCCAAACTTCGTGCGCCCTCCTTCCGCCAATTCCTTTCCCTTCCGCCTCGAGTTCCCACCCGAGCTCCCCATCTCCGCGCGCGCCGAGGAAATCACCACCGCCCTCCAAAATAATCCCGTCCTCATCCTCGCCGGCGAAACCGGCTCCGGCAAAACCACCCAAATTCCCAAACTCTGCCTCGCCGCCGGCCGCGGCACGCAGGGCCGTATCGCCTGCACCCAACCTCGTCGCGTCGCCGCCCTGTCCGTTTCCCGCCGCGTCGCCGACGAACTCAACGTCCCCTGGGGCCGACAGGTCGGCTGCAAGGTCCGCTTCGACGACCGCACGTCCCGCGACACCGTCATCAAATTCCTCACCGATGGCATGCTCCTCGCCGAGGTCCAGGGCGACCCGCTCCTCCGCGAATACGACACCATCATCATCGACGAGGCCCACGAGCGTTCCCTCAACATCGACTTCCTCCTCGGTCACCTCCGCACGCTCCGCTACAAACGCCCCGAGCTGAAGATCGTCATCACGTCCGCCACGATCGACACCGCCGCCTTCAGCGCCGCCTTCGACGACGCCCCCGTCATCCAGGTCGAGGGCCGCACCTTCCCGGTCGAAGTGATCTACTCCCCCCTCGACCAACTCGGCCGCGACTACCAGGAAAACGACGAGAATGCCGATCAGGCGGACCCGTCCGCCGAAGCTTCAGCGAAGGCGGAATCCCTCCACTACATCGACGGCTGCGTCGAAGCCCTCGATCGCATCCTCGCCGAAAGCTCCTCCGGCGACGTCCTCGTCTTTCTCCCCAGCGAACGCGACATCCGCGAACTCACCGATCTCCTCGAATCGAAAATCCCAAATCGAAATTCGAAAATCGACCTCGTCCCTCTCTTCGGCCGCCTCTCCAACGCCGAGCAACAACGCGTCTTCGCTTCCACGCCCCACCGAAAAATCGTCCTCGCCACCAACATCGCCGAAACCTCCCTCACGATTCCCGGGATCCGTTTCGTCGTCGACACCGGTCTCGCCCGCATCAGTCGCTATTCTCCCCAAGCCCGCACGCGCCGCCTCCCGATCGAACCGATCGCCCAATCCTCCGCCGACCAGCGCAAGGGCCGCGCCGGCCGCGTCGCCGACGGTGTCTGCATCCGCCTGTATTCAGAATCCGACTACCTCGAACGCCCGCGCTTCACCCAGCCCGAAATCCAGCGCGCCAACCTCGCCGACGTCATTCTCCGCCTGAAAGCGTTCGGCCTCGGCGACATCGCGCGTTTCCCGTTCATCAACATGCCGGCCGCCAAATCCATCCGCGCCGGCTACGCCCTCCTCGAAGAACTCGGCGCCCTCGATCCAGGTAGGGCGAACCGTCCCGGTGAGCCGTCTCCGACTCCTGCTCCCTGCCCCCTGCCCCCTGCTTCCTCCGCGGCCTTCGCCGCGGAGCTCACGCCCATCGGCCGCGAACTCGCCCGCCTCCCCGTTGACCCCACCGTCGGCCGCATGATCCTCCAGGCGCGCCACGAACGCGCCCTCCGCGAGGTCCTCATCATCGCCGCCGGCCTTTCCATCCAAGACCCGCGCGAACGCCCCCTCGACAAACAAGCGCAAGCCGACGCCGCCCACCGCCGTTTCCGCCACCCCGACTCCGACTTCCTCACGCTGCTCAACATCTGGGAAACCTACCACGACGAATTCGAAAATCTCTCCCAAGCCAAACTCCGCCGTTTCTGCCGCGACCATTTTCTCAGCTACACGCGCATGCGCGAGTGGCGCGACATCCACACGCAACTCCTCGAAACCCTCCGCGACCGCCCCGACTTCCGCCTCACCTCCGTCACCACCCAAAACTCAAAACCCGAAACCCCGAACTCCGAACCCCAAACCCCAAACTCCAAACTCCAGTTCGGCACGCCCTCCTACCGCGCCATCCACCGCAGCATCCTCGCCGGCCTCCTCGGCAACATCGCCCACTACGACGAACAATCCGGCCTCTACAAAGCCACCCACGACCGCCGCGTCACCCTCTTCCCCGGCTCCGTCCTCCACCAGCGCTCCGACTCGAAGCCTCTCAAATCTCAAATCCCAAATCTCAAATCCAACACCGCGCGCCGCGCGCCCCGCTGGATCATCTCCTCCGAAATCGTCGAAACCTCCCGCCTCTACGCCCGCACCTGCGCCCGCCTCGATCCCGCCTGGGCTCTCGACCTCGGCGCTCACCTCGTCCGCATTTCGCACAGCGAGCCTTTCTGGAACGTCGACGCCGGCCGCGTCATGGTGAAACAGCGCACGCGCCTCTACGGCCTCGAGCTCGAAACCCGCTCCGTCGGCTACGGCAAAATCAATCCCGTCCACGCCACCGAGATCTTCATCCGCGAAGCGCTCGTCGCCGACACCGTCACGTTCCCGCTCGATTTCATCACGCACAACCGCCAGGTCCGCGAAAACGTCGAAGCCCTCCTCACCCGCACCCGCGACGCCGGCTACCTCAACCTCGACGAAGCCCTCTACAACTTCTACGCCCACCACCTCCTCGACGCATCTACCCAAAACCCAGAACCCAAAACCCAGAACCAACTCCGAACTCCAAACTCCGAACTCCGAACTCCAGTCAGCTCCGTCCCCGAGCTGATCGACCTCGTCCGCCACCGTCGCACCACCGATCCCGACTTCCTCAAGCTCCAACCCGAAGATCTCCACAATCCGGATACAGCCGCCGCCGCCACCGCCGAATACCCCGCCGCCCTCCCGCTCGAAAATCGCGCCATCCCGCTCAACTACGTTTACAAACCCGGCCAGCCCGACGACGGCGTCACCGTCGACATCCCGCTCCGCGACGCCGCCACGCTCCGCCAGGCCGATCTCGACTTCGCCGTCCCCGGCCACCTCGAACAAAAAATCGAACACTACCTCCGCGCCCTCCCGAAAGAGCTCCGCCGCGCCTTCGTCCCCCTCGCCGAAACCGCCAAATCCCTCACCGCCCAAATCGCCCAGCGCGATCGCCTCACCGCCCGCCGCGAATCCCTCACCGAAGCCCTCGCCTTCCAAATCTCGGAACGCTTCCGCCTCGCCATCGATCCCGCCGCCTGGACCGACAAACCTCTCCCCGAACACCTTCGCGTCCGCGTTCGCGTCACCGACAACAACAACCGCGAAATCGTCGCCTCCCGCGACCTCGCCGAAATCCGCGCCGCCCTCGACGCCCTCGCCTCCGGCAAATCCACCGACGCCTCCCCAGCCGACCCGCGCCCCAAAAAATCCGCCCCCACCGAACCGCCCTTCTGGCGCGCCGCCCGCGCCAACTACGAAAAACCCGCCTCCACCACTTGGACCTTCGGCGACATCCCCGACCGCCTCACGATCGCCGAAAACGCCGGCGTTCCCATCCACGCGTTTCCGGCCCTCACGATCGAACCCAACGGCGTCGCTCTCCGCCTCTTCAAAACCGCCGAAGAAGCCGCCGCCCAAACGCCGCCCGCCCTCTCCCGCCTCCTCGAACTCAATCTCAGCCGCGACCTCGCCTGGCTCGAACGCGATCTCCGCGCCCTCCGCGAGCTCGGCCCGCTCATCTCCACCCTCGCCCCTCTCGAACAACTCCAATCCCACGCCTTCCACTCCCTCCGCCACTGGCTCACCGCCCCCTCTCGCATGAAGGTGGAGCCCGACGTCCCCGTCGGGCTTT